>JAYKHF010000091.1:0-5738 GCA_035285305.1 Leptolyngbya sp. | reverse complement strand
GGAGACCTGACCCCTACATGGCCCGAATGCGGTAGGGGCGCGGTTTCCGCGCCCGGTGCAGAATCTTTTGTCAGCCAACCAGCGTTTACGGTCGTCCTGAGCGGTGAGCCGGTCGAACCGTCGAAGGACTTTGAGGATATCTGCAACCCTAAAAGTTAACCCTGACAAACCACTAGGCCCGATGGGTATCGGCTAGTTCATGGCTTGGCGGCCCTGTTTGCCAAGGCGCACAAAGACAAACCAGGTCAGACAGAGCAGGTAGATGACCAAGCCCAGGATGCCAAAGAAACCGAGGAAGCCGTTGGTATAGTCGGCATGGAGGTAGGACTTATAGAGGAGGGGGGGTTCTAGCCAGGTTTGGCAATCGGCGGCGGCAAAGCGGGAATTGGAGAAGGCACAGGGCAGGAAGGGAATCAGCAGGGCCGCGCCCAGAATGTTGTAGATAGTCACAGCCCAGCGCCATGCGGAGAAGGCAAATTTAAGGGGAGAACCGGGCTGTTCGCGAATTTCTTCGTTGAGATCGACCCAGAACCAGAGACCCGTGGGAATGAGCACGCGGGCCATCAGCGCACTGAGGAAGCTGATGCTCAAACCACCGATCATCAGGTACACGGTGATCATCAGCAGACTGGCCACCTTCCAATAAATCGTCGTCAGGCGCTGAACCGGCTCGTTTTTTTGCACAAAGGCCCACAGGAGAATCGCCAGGGGCAACAAGACGGTAAACAGCACCGCCAGCCGATAGTCAAGCCAAACGAGGGAGCGCAGGGGAAACGAATCCAGCATGGTGGGTGAACCGTAGGGACAGGTGGGAAATGAGGATAAAACCACCCTTCAGGGTAGCATCTGAACCGATGCACCGAGGGTCATTCCACGGGTATCACCGTCATCTGGTTAGTAGACAAGGATCCCTGGATCGCCCTACGCTCTGAGTGCCCTCGATTTACTAGCACCCCTTATTTTCCCGATGGCCCCCATGTCCTCCATTCCCACCCCTCCCACGCCCCAGGTGCTTCAACTCATCAACTGGATTCTAGACCCCTTGGCCTACATGGATACCAACCAGCGTCGCCTGGGAGACCTCTTTCGGATTCGCCCCTGGGTGCTCGACTGGCTATTGGTCAGCCATCCCGACAGCCTGCGCTACCTCCTCACCCACGACACCCAGGAACTCAGCGCACCGGGGGAGGTGAACGCCATTCTGAAGCCCCTATTGGGAGAGCATTCGGTGATTACCCTATCTGGGGATCCCCACCGCACCCGACGCAAGCTGATTATGCCCCCCTTCCATGGGGATCGACTCAAGGTCTACGGGGATCTGATGCAGCGGATTACCCATGAGGTGATGGCGACCGTCGCGCCGGGAGATCGCCTCATGGCCCGGGAAACCACCCAGAAAATTTCCATGCGGGTGATTTTGCAAACGGTGTTTGGCCTCTACCAGGGGGAGCGCTACCAGCGGCTAGAAACCCTGCTGAAGGCTCGACTGGATATGATGGCCAAGCCCGTCGCCTCAACCATGATTTTCTTTCCCATCTTGCAGCGTGACTGGGGGAAGTGGAGCCCTGGCCACAAGATTCAGGCCATCGCCGCCGAAATCGATGCGATCCTATTGGCCGAAATTCGCGAACGACGGGCGAACCCCCATCCCAACCGCACCGACATTCTCTCGCTGTTGTTGCTGGCCCAGGATGAGCAAGGCCAAGGGCTGAGCGATCAAGAACTGCGGGATGAACTGATGACGCTCCTGGTGGCAGGCCACGAAACCACCGCCACCGCCATGGCCTGGGGGCTCTATTGGGCGCATCGTCTACCCCAGGTGCAGCAATCACTCCAGGCTGAACTGACCAGCCACCCCAACGCCGACCCCATGGGCCTGACCAAGCTGCCCTACCTGTCGGCCTTCTGTAATGAAACCCTGCGCCTTTACCCCGTCGCCATGCTCACCTTTGCCCGCCAAGCCCAGCAGCCCTTTGAGCTAGAGGGCTACCCCATCGCGGCGGGGGAGGTGCTGGTTGGCTGTATCTATCGGCTCCACCGCCGGGAAGACCTCTACCCCCAAGCCCAGGAATTTCGCCCGGAACGGTTTCTGGAACGGCAATACTCGGCCTTCGAGTTCATGCCCTTTGGGGCAGGTGCCCGCCGCTGTATTGGGTCGGCCCTGGCCATGATGGAAATGAAGATCGTCCTAGGGACGCTGCTCCAGGAGTATGACCTCGCCCTGACAAGTCATCGGCCCGCCCTGCCCCAGCGACGCGGCATTACCCTGGGTCTCAAGGACGATGTGGAGTTGGTGGTGCGTGCCAAACGATCACCCCAGCCTAGCCTAGTCCCCATGGCCTAGGGAGACAGCGGGGAGATCAAGGGCAATAGAGGGTCTCACGGGTGGCACGGCCCGTGACCGGGTTCGTGCCCTTCGCCCCATCGCAGAGCATGGCGTTGACCTTGGGGGCCAGCAGCACATCGGTAAAATCCGCCCCGTCAATGATGGCTCCCCGAAAGTCTGTCCCAAAGGCGTAGGCCCCTTCCAAGATCGCGTTGGTGAGATTGGTCTGGATAAATCTCGCCCCGTCGAGGGTGGCCCCGGTCATGTCGGCACCCTCCATATTGGCGCGGGAGAGGGTGGTATCAAACAGACGCACACCGCGCAGGTTAGCGTGGCTCAGGTCGGCTTCAGCGAGGTCGGCACGGGTATAGTCGTTGCCGCGCAGGTCTTGGTTCGCGAGATCGACCATCCGCAGATTTTGGCGATCAAAGCTAGCCGCCTGGGCCGGGTTGATCCAGGCGATACTGGCCGTTACCAGAAAGGCCAGGGCAATGACAAACAGACGTAGAGAACTCACCATAGATTCCGCAGGACTTAAACAACGGCTCGGTCAATCTCACCCCCCTGAGGCCCCACCCCCAGGGGAGTGAGATCAGGGCATTGGAGGAAATTTGTAAGCGACTGAGGCTGGATTTCAAAACTATTCAATCATAATCCGATTCAGGGCCTGGGCTAGGGCCAGGTCTGAGGGGGAAGATGGCAGGACAGGGCGTTTGAGGCAGGGCAGGGGCGCTATGCTGGGGGCGGTGTACAGGTTCCAGGATCATGGAGATTTCTTTGTACCGTTTCCAGCGCTGGCTCCGATACCTGGGGTTGGGGTTAGCCCTAGCGCTGTGGGGGGCTTGGCTGGGATGGGGGGGCTTGGCCCTAGCCCAAGACGTACCGCCAGAGACAGCCACGGTGTTTTTAGACAGCATCTTGTTGTTTGAGGTGCCGGGGTCGGCGGAACTGACGGCCTCGGAGCGAGCGGCGGCCATTGAGACCAACCTTTCGCCCCTGCTGGAGCTAGACACCCAGCCCGATGTGCGGATTCAAAGCCGATCTGGGGATCAAGAGGTCAATCCGGTGATCTTTGCCGACGACCGCTACATCATGACCGTCACCCAGGCCGATACCGACCTCAATCCAGCCCAAACCCCTGTGGAGCAGGCGCAGGTCTGGGTGGACGTCATCAACCAAGGGCTGGCCCAAGCCCAGGCCGAGCGGCGGGGAGACTTTTGGATTAAGGCTCTAGTCCGATCAGCGGTGGCGGTGGCGGTCGCTCTGGCCATTCAGTCGGGGGTGGGCTGGCTGTTGCCGCTGCTAGCCCGGTGGGGGCATCACACCGAGGAGGATGGCCACCGAACCGGCCTCGGTCTACTGCTGCGTCTGGTGGTTTTGGTGGTGCAGGGGGCTGTATGGTTTAGCACCATCACCTACATCGCTAACCTGTTTCCGCTCACCCGACGGGTGAGCTATGTGGTGGGCCGCAGCCTAACGGAGGGGCTGTTGGCACGGAGTTTAGTCCTGGGCAGTCAGGCCTATTCGCTGCTGGATTTGCTAGTGCTGTTAGGGGTTTTGATGGCCCTGGTCATTGCCGCCAATACGGTGACCAATTTGCTGCGAACGCGGGTATTGCACGTCGCCGGAATTAGTGTGTCGGCCCAAGAGGCCATCGCGGCCCTCAGCAAATACACCCTGATCTTGCTGGGCAGTGTGGTGGTGTTGCAAATCTGGGGCATCGACCTCAGTTCCCTAGCCCTGATTGCCAGTGGCTTGGGGATTGGGATTGGCTTTGGTCTCCAAGGGTTGGTGCGGGATTTTGTCAGCGGGCTGGTGCTGGTGTTCGAGCGGCCCGTGCAGGTGGGGGATTTTGTCGATTTTGGGGCGGTGAAGGGCACGGTCAATCGCATCGGATCTCGCAGCACCGAGTTGCGAACCCTCGATCAGGTGGCGATCATTGTGCCCAATTCACGCCTGCTTGATCGGGAGATCATCAATTGGAGCCACACCAATCCCGTTTCCCGGATTCGACTGCCCGTGGGGGTGGCCTATGCCTCCGATCCGATTCAGGTCAAACAGGTTTTGCTGGAGGCTTGTCGGCAAAATGATGAGATCCTGACCACCCCCTCGCCCCAGGTCTTTTTCCTAAGCTTTGGCGATAATGCCCTTCAATTTGAACTCCTGGTGTGGATTGCCGAGCCCCATCGGCAGTGGGTGATCAAAAGCGATCTATACTTCGCCATCGAAGCGCTACTCCGCCAGCATCACATCGAAGTTCCCTTTCCCCAGCGCGACCTACATCTGCGCACCGGAGCCCTACCCCTCGATCTCAGTGCCGAGACCCAGCAATGGCTTCAGCGGTTAGCCCAATCCCTCAACGAGGGCAATCCCCATGGAAATAATGGGGATCCACCGGAGCCCCTGGTGGAATGACAAAACTGGCTAGAACCCAGATTCGTCAAAGGCTCAGGAGACCTGACCCCGCCATGGCAAGAAGGGGGTAGGGGCGCGGTTTTCGCGCCCGGTACAGAATCTTTTGTCAGCCAATCAGCCGTAGCCTAAGGGGAAGAAGGTTCAGATTTTCATCAAAAGCGAGAGCGCTTTTGGAAAAGTTAGCTAGAATTACGTCCGTAATTTTAGAGAAAGACCAGCTCGGGAAAAACCAGGATTCCGACGATTTCCATGGCCCTTGCGGCCAGGAGGGGAACCTGTGGGCTGGAATTTCTCTAGAGAGGAGTCTTGAGGGAGCGTTTTCCTATGAAGCTAGCCTGGCCGAGTCACCGCCTCCACCGTTGGTCAAGGCGGCTCATATCTTTTATATCCTTTGCTTTAGCAGCCGGTTTTCTAGCCCTTAATCTATCGATGCCCGTTGGTGCCGTTGCCCCTGTTGCCGCACCAGGATCCGCCGTTGAGCCCGCCTTCATCGAAGCGAGCCCCCTGGCCCAGGTCGCCTTTCAGCGAGATGTGCTGGTGTTTGATACCCCGACCTATGCCGTGCGGGTCTTTATCCCGGCTAACCAGACAACGGCTAGGATGAACGTGTTTCGGCGCATTTCTCCCACGCAGCTCGAGTTAGATGCCCAGCCAGCCACCTTCCTAGGGGCGATTTCCTCCGATGGCTTTTTGACCTTTGAAAGCCTCGGATCCCGCTATGGCCGCAATGTGCGCTTCCGGGCTAGCCACAATCGTGGCAGCCGACAGGCCCGCCTAGAAATCCTGGATGGGGGCAATAGCGAGGCCATTCTCACCGAATTTGCCGCCGGGGTGGATGCCCCCCAAATGCCAGAGGCCCCAATCACCGGAGCCCTGGAGCGCAATACCCTGCTGGGCTTTGAAACCCCCAACTACGCGGTGCGGATCTTCCTCGACCCGGCGGACAACCTGAGCAAGATGAATATCTACTTCAAGCAAACGGCCACCACTGTGGTCA
>JAYKHF010000090.1:0-3352 GCA_035285305.1 Leptolyngbya sp. | reverse complement strand
GGCCACCCACATTGCCACGGGCCACACCGCCACCGACCGGGCAGAGACCTTGCTCTACAACCTCCTGCGCGGCAGCGGCAGCGACGGCCTCCAAGCCCTGGCCTGGAAACGGCCCCTGGGGCAGCATGGAACCGACTCGGCCCTCCACCTGGTGCGGCCCTTGCTGTGCCTCAGTCGCCAAGCCACCGGGGCCTTTTGCCAGCGGGAAAACCTGCCCCTGTGGGTAGACAGCACCAATGCCGACCTGGCCTACGCCCGCAATCGGCTGCGGCTGGAGGTGTTTCCCTACTTAGAAACCCACGTCCACCCCAGGATCGTTCACACCCTGGCCCAAACCGCCGAAATCCTCACGGCGGAGGTCGCCCTCCTCGAACAGTTAACCGACGATCTCTATGCACGGGTGCAGGTACAGCCAGCGAGGGATCGCGCCATGCCATCGTCCATAGAGTCATCCCCTGATCCACCCCCTGATCCCCAGGGGGATACAGGGGAGCCATGCGGCGATTGGGTGCTTCAGCGAGATCCCCTACAAACGGCCCCCCTCGCCCTTCAGCGGCGGGTGCTGCGGCGGGTGCTAACCACGGTGATCACAGCCCCCATCACCTTTGACCAAGTCGAAAAGTTAGGAACTCTCATCACCGCTCCCAACCGCCACCAAACCGACCCTTTTCCCGGTGGCTGGGTGGCCAGGGTGGAGGACAATCAGATTCGGATCCTACGGCCCGATTAAATCATCACAATCCTCACATAATCTCGATCAAAGCGATAAAACCCGAACTAGGATGGAGGCAGGGGGTAATCATCATGCGCTTATCCAATTACGAATCAGACTTTTTTAACCGGCTTAAAAACGTCCGTCTTTCCGCCCGAGATCACTCAGAAATTCGACTGCGGTCTCCAGCGTTGGCCGATGCCCTAGCGGAATATCAGCAAAAACATATTCCCGCTCGGCCCATGGTTTCTGACCTCAGAAATATCCTGCCGGAGCTCCATCCCAACCAAGTTCGTCAACAGCAACAGATGGATGCCCTCCGCCGCCTGGGCTATACCTTAGATTTAGAAGGGCTCAAGGCTAACAACCCGTGGGTGTCCCACAACACACCAGCCATGCTGATCATTGAACAAATGCGACCGGATTGGGCCATTGTTCTGCGGGATCTGGCCAAAAAACGCCTGAATCGCGATCCCCTGCCCCCCACCTCGGGCCACTAACCTCAAAGCCCCTCCCCTTCGTCCTTTTTCTGGGCCTAATGGCGGATTGTTGGCTGGGTCAAGGGCCGAGGAGTGATACCTCAGGGCTAACCGGGCACCCTAACCCTGGCATCTGTACGGGGAGGGGCCATGTTAGCCAGAGTTTGGAGTGCGTCGTTAATGGGCATTGACGCCCTCAAGGTGGGGGTGGAGGTGGATTTATCCGGCGGGTTGCCGGGGGTAGTCGTGGTGGGTCTGCCCGACACCGCTGTACAGGAATCGCGGGAACGGGTGAAGGCGGCGCTCAAAAATGCCGGGTTTCCCTTTCCCATGCGCAAGGTGGTGATTAACCTGACCCCAGCGGATCTGCGGAAGGAGGGGCCGATTTTTGACTTGCCCATCAGCGTGGGCATTTTGGCCGCCGCCGAGCAGGTGCAAACCGAAGCCCTGAATGACCTGTTGTTTTTAGGCGAAGTCTCGCTAGATGGCAGTTTGCGGGCCGTGGCCGGGGTGTTGCCCATTGCCGCCGCCGCCCAAAAGCTGGGCATTCGGGGCCTGGTCGTCCCCGCCGACAATGGTCGAGAAGCCTCGGTGGTGCCCGGTCTCACGGTCTACGGCTTTAAGCATGTCTCCGAAGTCGCCGATTTCCTGAATCATCCCGGCAACTACAGCCCCGTGGTTTACGATGATCGTGGCCTGGAGACCAACCACGCCGGAGCCCTAGATCTGCGGGATGTAAAGGGCCAAGCCCAGGCCCGCCGCGCCCTGGAAATTGCCGCCGCTGGGGGCCATAACCTGATCTTTGTGGGGCCACCGGGCAGCGGCAAAACCATGCTGGCCCGCCGGTTGCCCTCCATCCTGCCACCGTTGCAGTTTGAGGAAGCCCTGGATGTCACCCAAATTCACTCCGTGGCCGGATTATTAAAGGAAAAGGGCACCCTGGTGAACACACGCCCCTTCCGCAGCCCCCACCATTCTGCCTCCGGGCCGTCCCTGGTGGGCGGCGGCAGCTACCCCAAACCCGGAGAAATTTCCCTGGCCCACCGGGGTGTGCTATTCCTAGACAGCTAGACAATAGTAAATTCATTGGCTATGGCTAAACACATTGGTTACGCAAGGGTCAGCAGTCGGGAACAGGCCGAAAACAGCCATGCCCTAGAGCAGCAGATGCAGCGGCTGCGGGTAGCTGGGGTTGAGGAAATCTACTCCGATGTGGAGTCTGGCACGAAGGACGACCGCCAGGGCTTCAACCTGGTCATGGACTTGGTGAGGAGTAGGGCCGTTGATGAGGTCGTCATCACTCGCCTTGACCGCTTGACCCGCTCACTGATTACGCTACGCAAAGTGCTCGATGAGTTCCGAGAGCATGGGGTCAACATGAAGGCTCTCGATGATAGCGTTGACCTATCCACCGCCGCTGGAAAGTTTCACCTCAACATGCTGGGTGCCCTAGCTGAGATGGAGGTGGATCGGCTATCTGAGCGGGTACGGCATGGGTGGTCACACTTGAGGAAGCGACAGGTTGCTATGAATCCTCCCTTCGGCTATACCAAGCTGAACGATAGGCATTGCCTCGACCATGAGCCATTCCTATGTCTCCTAGAGACCAGACAGGCACGATCTACGGCTGAGATTGCCCGTGAGATAGTGGAGACCTTTCTCCAGGAGAAAACCCTGAGAAAGTGTCTGCGGGTGATCAACCAGAAGTATGGCATCCACACCTTTGCCCACAACCAAGGTCAGCATCGCCGGGGTGGACGATCCGCACGGGGGCTATTCCGGTTTAGTCCGGGTGGGCTGCGGAATTGGTTGTTGAACCCTGTCCTTCAGGGACATCTCTGTTATCTCCGTAAGCAGGATGGCAAGCGCCTACCTAAGGAAGATTGGACAATCCACTACGATACGCACCCCGACCAGCGGATTGTGTCGGATGAAGAGGGCCGGAGAATCGAGGCCATTTTGCAGCACAACCAACGGGTGAGGGGATTTGGCAGCACAGCCTTGAAGTATCCCCTATCGGGCCTGGTGTTCTGTGGTGAGTGTCGGGGTTCCTGCTACTCGCTGACGGGACAGAATAACTACCATCGCGCCAAGCGCCTGGGCCTGGAGCCAGAGATGAACTACTACTTCCAGTGTAAAAATTGGCGGATGCGGTCATGCA
>JAYKHF010000089.1:0-11660 GCA_035285305.1 Leptolyngbya sp. | reverse complement strand
ATGCTGCCCCAGGGGCCGTTTCCAGGCCAGGGCTTGGAGGCCGTCGCTGCCGCTGCCGCGCAGGAGGTTGTAGAGCAAGGTCTCTGCCCGGTCGGTGGCGGTGTGGCCCGTGGCAATGTGGGTGGCCTCGAGGGCTTGGGCGGCATGGCCCAGGATGCCATAGCGCCAGTGGCGGGCCTCGGCCTCGGTGGCAGGCGGGGGATCCGCCCGTACTACCTGGCAGGGCACACCCCAGGTTTGGCAAAGATCCGCCACAAAGGCGGCATTGTCCGCCGCATCGGGTCGCCAGCCGTGGTTACCATGCACCGCCCACAGGTGCCACTGCCACTTGGGCTGCAAGTCTAGCAGCAGCCGCAGCAGGGCCACAGAATCTTGCCCACCGGAGACCGCCACCACTACCCCCGCGCCCTTGGGCAACAGAGAGCGCCGTCGCAGTTCGCGGTGGATCTGGGCGTGGAGATCGCTCCAGGGGGGGCGTGCCATGGGGCCAGTTCCTAGCCCCCGTAGTTCCAACCCGTACTTTCCAGCAGCAGCGGTTCCCCCTCACGGTGCAGCCCCGCCCCCACCACTTCGCCCACAAAGACGGTGTGGTCGCCATGTTCCACACAGCCCACCACCCGGCATTCCACATAGCCCAGGGTATCTTTGATGATGGGGCAGCCCGTTTCTGGGCCGGGATAGAACTCAATGTCTTCAAACTTGTTGCCCACCCGCCGCAGGGGCTTAAAGAAGTTTTGGGCCAAATCCTTTTGGCCAGCCTCCAGAAAGCTGAGGACGAAGACGCCACTGGCCTTCACCATGGCGTGGGAGGTGGAGTCATTTTTGACGCAGTTCACCACGAGGGGCGGCTGAAACGAGGCCTGCATCACCCAGCTAGCGGTGAAGCCATTCAGGTCATCGCCCTCCTTGACCCCACAAATGTAGAGCCCGTGGGGAATTTTACGCAGTAGCGTCTTTTTGGCCTGTTCATCGAGCATGGTATACCTACGAACTATCACTGTGGCCAGTGTAGTACAGGTTAGTCTGGGCTACGGGCTTGGGTCTGTTCCGCCAGCCAGTCGAGGTAGGCCGTGGAACCCGCTACCAGGGGCAGGGCGATGATTTCGGGCACCTCGTAGGGATGGTGCTGGGTGATGAACTGGGCCAGTTCCTCCAGGCGGGTGAGGTCGGTTTTGAGGGTGAGCTGCCATTCTGGGTCTTGGTGGAGGCTGCCCTGCCAGCGGTAGACCGACTGCACCGGGGCAAGGCTGACACAGGCCGCGAGACGGGCCTCCACGATTTGCTGCGCCAGGGTTTGGGCGTTGGCCTCGGTGTCGATGGTGACGAGGACAAGGCCAAAGGGTTGGCCGGGGCGGGTGAGACAGGAGGACATGGGCAGGGGAAGGGGAGAAATAGGGAAAGGGAGGACAATTAGGCTGCGATGCGCCCGGTTTGGGTGCCAAGCGGTTGATCCAGGGTGTCGCCGAGGGTGGTTCCGGTGTGGTAGGCCGCCAGCAGCACATCGCTGGTCTTACCCCAGAGAATATCGCCCCCTTGGGTGAGGCCAATGGCCCCAAAGTCTCGCTGGTTGGCCGTGGCTTCGGCAAAGGATTTAGCTAGGGCCACCTCGGGGGCCATGCCGTCGCTGATGCGAATTACCAGGCGGGCGGCAAGGCATTCGTCGATGATGTCCTCGCCAATGCCGGTACAACTGACGGCGGCATGGCCATTGGCATAGGTGCCCGCTGGCATGGCCGAATCGCTCACCCGCCCAATCCGTTCGAGCCCTTTGCCGCCGGTGGAGGTGCCCACGGCCAGGTGGCCGCTTGCATCCCGCACCACAACGCCAATGGTGCCCCGACGGGCATGGGGATCGGCGGCTTCGGCCACCACCCCGGCCATGGATTGCTGGAACTGGTTGGCCCTTGCCTGCATCCATTCCCGCAAGCGCAGATCGGTCATCGGGTCGAACAGGGGCAGGCCCAGTTCCCGCGCCAACTCCATCGATCCCACATCCGACAGCACCCGGTCGTCGGATCCTTGCAGATGGGCCGCTAAATCAATGGGGTGGGCCACCCGCGAGACGTTGATCACGCCGCTTAGCCGCTGGGCTTGGCCATCCATCAGGGCCGCACTCATGCGCACCTGGCCATCGGATTGCAGCACCGACCCATAGCCCGCATTAAACCGAGGGGCATCCTCCAAAAGCTGACAGCCGTAGACCACGCAATCCACCGCCTTGGCCCCCGCCTGAGCCCGCTGATAAATCTGATCCACCATGCGATGTAGGTCTTGGCGCACGGCCTCCAGCCCGCCTCGATCCTGGAGGGCACTCCCGGCTCCCCCGTGAATAATCACCCTTGGCCCTCGTCCTTCCATGCCCTACCCCCTACCCGGTTGTGATGCGTAAATGCTTGAACGGGCTATCTGCCCTAGCGTTGATGCTCTGTACCAGAGTATTGCAGTCCGGGGTGCTATGGGGAGAAGGCTTAGACCTAGGTCAGGACATTAGCCGAGGCCCCTCAAGTATCGTTATCCAGACCATCAACCCCTGGGGCATCGACTGCCCCAACGCTGGCCTCTTCCTCCTCTAGGTCAGCCTCCATTTCCGATGGCTGACGGGGGGCCTTTTGCCGTAGGGTGGGGAGTTGGTCAATCTCAAAATGCTGGTAAAACTTATCCGTTACCTGCACCAGGGAAGATCGGCTGTCAGATGGCTTGCGCTTGCGAATGAATCCTTGGGCCAGCAGTTCTTGGACATGCTGGTAGGCCCCCGATCCGCGCAAATCCACCAGGTCAGTCTGGCTGATGGGGCCTTTGAGGGCAATGGCGGCCAGGGTGCGCAGGGCACCCACCCCGAGATCGAGGGGAATCAGCATGTCCACCAAAAAGCGGTAGCGCTCCTTCAGTTGTAAACAGTAGCCTTCCACCGTTTCCACAATTTCCAGGGCTCCGTCCCGATGGGCATAGTCGTCCATCAGGTCAATCAAGCCTTCCTCAATGTCTTCCCGCTCGCAGCGGGCCAGTTCCGCCAGTTTGGCAATGGACAGGGGCTGACCCTTGAGATACAAAATCGCTTCAATGGTAGTGGCTAGGCTAGACATTACGCCGTGTGACCGTCAACAGTCCAAGAATGAGATCCAGTCTAGGCCATGGTTGACGGATGCAACGGGTGAGAACCCAGATTTGGCCCAGGGTCAGGAAACCTGACCCCTACATGGCCCGAATGCGGTAGGGGGCAGATTCCGCCCCCGTGGCCGATGGCCACCCTGGGACAGTCCTCCTGTGCAGCAATTCTCATTGGGGCCAAAACCCGGGATCTACCGGGGGATCACCCGGTCTCCCGCCTCGACCGATTCGGGAAAAGCAATCACCTGATCCTGCGGATTAAGGCCGCGTTCGATCACCGTTTCAAAGGTATTGCGGGGGCCAGGGATGACCACCGTTTGGCGGGCGCGTCCGGCCTCCACCGTAAACAGGCAAGTCCCTAGGTCGCAGGGGAACAGCGCACTGATCGGCACCGTCAGGGCATCCTTGGCTTCGTCAATCACAATTTGGGTATCTACCCGAAAGCCATCCCCCAGCGGCCCAGGGGGGGAGACAAAATCCCCAATGATATTGACCCGCTGCTCTTCGACCCCCAGGGCCGAAACCTTGGTAAATGCCGCCGGTTCGATGATCCGAACCTGGCCCACCAGGGTTTCGCTGCCGCCCCACTGGTTCACCAAAATGGTATCGCCCGGTTGAATGTTCACCGCATCGGCAGACAGCACATCAATTTCGAGCTCCAGGGCTTCAGGATTCCCCAACTCCATCAACGGTGTGCCCGCTGTGACATAGCGAGCGCTTGTCTGGGGCACCCGCAGCACTTTCCCCCGAGCGGGGGCCGTAATGTCGGTGCGCTGGGCATCGTCAGCAAGGCGATCCAGTGCCGCTTCGACCTGATCGATTTCGGCCTGGTATACCGCTAGCAGATAGTCTGGATCCCGCTGCTCCGCCTGGAGCAGGGCTAAATCTTGCTGGGCCGCATTGACGGTGGCCTCGGCCCCCTGCAAACGCTCCGCCGCCGCCGCCACCCCTTGCCCTCGGGCGGTTTCGGCTAGTTGGGTGGCCTCAAAATCCTGGGCCGAAATGGCTCCCTGGTTGACGAGATCCTCCGCCCGTTCTCGATTGCGCTGGGCCTGGGCAAACTCGGCCTGGGCCTGGGCCAGATGGGCCTGGGCCTGACGGTGCTCCGTACGGGCCACCTGGATGCGATCGCGGGCCTGTTCTAGGGCATAGGCCTTGGGCCGTTGGGTCTCGACTCCGGCCATCTCCGCCCGCAGTGCCTCAATCCGGGCCTGGGCTTGCCGCACCTCACTGGTCAAGGGCAAGGGGTCAAGGCGGGCCAACAGATCGCCCGGTTCCACAGTATCCCCAGCGGATAGCTCAATCCGCGCCACCCGCCCATCGATGGGAGCCGCCACCACAAACCGATCCTGTACCCGGGTTCTGCCCTCCGCCTCCACCGTCACCTGCAAATCCTGGCGCTCCACCGTGACCAAATCTACCCGAACCGGGGCGGGGCGAAATACCAGCACCAGCAAGCCCACCGTGCCCAGCCCCGCTAGCCCATAGATCCAAGGGCGAGTCAGGCGGAATCGGCGCTCTCCCTGGGCGGTGTTGTCCGCCGCAGGTGGGTCGGTGGCTTGGCCCAAGGCGGGAGCGGCGGGAGCCTCCGGCGGCGGGGTGGATCGGGGGTGAGCGTCAGTAGGATGGCGACTGAAGAACATGGGATCCTCCTGGGTTATTCACGGGTTTTCAGCACAGCCACCAGGTCTAGGTGGTTGATTTGGCGACAAATGAGACCGCCGGAGATGAGGGCGGCCAGGGCAATCACCAAGAACGAAAAGCCGTAGGTTTGGCGAGAGACCACCAACGGCCAGCGGTAGAGTTCGGTGTTGTAGGCTAGGCTCATCAGTCCGGCGAGGCCGTAGCCCACCGCAAAGCCCACCGGAATCGCCAGCAGGGTCAGCACCGCCTGCTCTCCCAACAGAATGAAGGCCACCTCTCGGCGGGTAAAGCCGATGATCCGCAGGGTGGCCAGTTCTCGGCCCCGTTCCGACAGGGCAATGCGGGCGGCATTGTAGACCACACCAAAGGCGATGATGCAGGCGAAGATGGTTAACACCGTATTGAAAACCACCATGCTGCCCGCAATGGTTTCTTGAAATTGCTGGATCGTGTTCTCCCGCAGGGCCACGCTGGCGACGGCGGGGGTTTGCTTCAGGTCGTGGTAAATGGCGTCGAGGGATTGGCGCTCCACCGCCAGATAAGCCCCCGATAGGGTTGGGCCTTCCCGCATCAGGTGATTGAGGGCGTGAATATTCATATAGGCCCCAACCCCAATCAGTTCATCCACCAGCCCCACAATGGGAACTTGGCGGATGGGGCGATCCCGTTCCAGCACCTCCACCGTGAGCCAGTCCCCCGGCGCAACCTGGAGGATTTCGGCCAGTTTAGTGGTGATCACCACCCCCGCCTCAGGCAGGGCCACGGTCTCAAGCTGCTGGTTCATCAGCCGCCGCAACTGGGCATCGGTGGGTAGCCCGGTGAGGCTCCCCAGGTAGGTATGCTGTTGATGGCGGAGGCGGGCGGGCACGACCCGGAACGGTTCCACCCGCAACACTCCCGGCAGATGTTGTAGGTCGTAGCGGGCACCACTGGATAACGGTTCCGCAAAGACCAGGGTCATGTCTTCCTGCTGAATCTGGTGGAACTGCACATCCACGATGTAGTCAATGGCATCCCCAAAGGAACGCCCCACCACCAGAATGGCCACCGACAGAGCGAGGCCGACCAGGGCCAATCCAGCTTTCACGGGCTGTCGCTCTAGATTGCGCAGAATCATGCGACCAGCGGGGGAAAAAATTCGTTGCCAGCCCAGCCGTTCCAGCAGGGTAGGCCGAAACTCGGCGGGGGGTTCGGGCCGCATGGCCTCCGCCGGAGGTAGCTGCACCGCCCGCTGCACCGATACCCCCGCCCCGAGGACAGCGGCCACCAAACTGGTGCCCACCGCGATAATCACCAGGTCGGCCCCGGCTTCAAAGGTGAGAACGGGAAAGTGATAAAAATTGGCGTAGTTCTGGGTGACCGCCGATCCAAACCCAATTCCCACCCCAATCCCCACCAAAGCCCCCAACAGCACAATCAAGACCACCAACTTCAGGTAATGGAGCCCCACCTCCCCGTTGGAATAGCCAAAGGCTTTGAGGACGGCAATTTGGTCGCGCTGGGTGCCGATCAACCGGGCCAACAGCAGATTGAGCAAAAAAGCGGCAATGCCCAGAAAAATCGTCGGCATAAACACCGCCGATGCCCGCAGGCTAGTAATTTCGTCCGACACAAAACGATGGGAAATTTGGTCTCGCCGTCCGTAGGCCCCCAGGCCACCGTAGGGTTCCAGCAGTTGATCTAGCCGAAAGATTACCTCCGCCTCCCGCGCCCCAGCGGTTAGGGACAGGGCAACATCGTTAAAGGCTCCAGCCATATCAAAGGCCGTTCCCAGGGCTTCGTGGCCCATCCACAACACCCCAAACCGCCGATTATCGGGCAGAATATCCGTGCCGCGAATTTCGTAGATATATTCCGGGGAGAGGGCCAGCCCCACAATCCGTAGATCCTGCCAGCGTCCATTCACGACGGCCCCCAGGTGATCGCCAACCGCCAGGGCATTGGCCTTGGCAAAGGTTTCGCTGACCAGCACCTCATCCTGCCGCCCCGGTTGCAGGTATCGCCCCTGGCTTAGGTGCAAATGGTTGAGCACGGGCAGTTGCTGATCGGGCACCGAAATCAAGCGCCCTGTAGCTGGTTCCTCCAATCCGGGCACAGCCAAAATCACATCGCGCACCACCCGAGTTTGTACCTGCTGAACGCCGGGAATGGCGGCGATCTGGTCGCTCAGGCGCTGGGGTGCCCGTTTGATCTGCACAAAAACATCGGCAAAACGGTACTGCTGATAGTAGGCCTGCTGGGTCAGATGTAGCGAGTCGTAGGCACTCAACAGGGTCACTAGACTGGCAATGCCGCAGGCCACAATCAGCACAATGGCCAACACCTGCCCCCGCAGGTGGATCAGGTCACGGATAAGTTTGAGATCGAGGGGAGACATGGGGGAGATCGGCGGGGAAAGATAACGTCCTACCATTCCAACGTTTCAGGATCGGCCTTGTGGAGGTTGTGATCCACTTCGGTGATGGTGCCACTGCGCATGTGAATCACCCGGTCGGCCATGGCGGCGATCCCGGCATTGTGGGTAATGACGGCGGTGGTGGTGCCAAATTCCTGGTTCACCTGCTGTAGGGCTTGGAGGACAAGTTTGCCGGTTCGGAAGTCAAGGGCTCCGGTGGGTTCGTCGCAGAGCAGCACTTCGGGCCGTTTGGCAATGGCACGGGCAATGGCCACCCGCTGCTGTTCACCGCCGGAAAGCTGGGCCGGGAAGTGGTCAAGGCGATCGGCCAGACCCACAATTTCAAGGGCCTGGGATGGCGGGATCGGATGGCGGGCAATGTCGGTGACGAGGGCCACATTTTCCCTTGCGGTCAAACTGGGAATGAGGTTGTAGAACTGAAAGATGAACCCCACCGCCTCTCGACGAAACTGGGTCAGCACCCGATCATTTGCCTGGGTCAGGTTTTGGGTACGGTAGAAAACCTTGCCGCTGGTGGGAATATCCAACCCGCCCAGAATATTCAGCAGGGTCGATTTACCACTGCCGGACGGCCCCAGGAGAACGACAAACTCCCCTTCGTAGAGGTCGATATCCACCGACCGCAGGGCCTGTACCTCCACGTCCCCCATGCGGTAGGTTTTGGTGAGTTGCTCACCGTGGAATACGACGGGGGTTCGTGCGGTTTTCTCTAAGGCTGAGCTGGTCGTTGCTGCTCCCATGGCCGCCTCTCGCTCTTCTTTGAGGCTAGGCTGGAAACGGGGAAGTGAGGAGGTTTTGGGGGACTATCTTCATGATTTGAGAAGATCCTTGGCGGCAGAATTCCTGGCCGCATGGGTGGCGATCGCCCCCTTCGGATCAACCTGTCGCTGCTTGGGCCTGAGCCACGGCCCAAACCTAGCGTAGAGGGCGGGGATCACCAGCAAGGTCAGCGCCGTGGAGGTGAACAGGCCCCCCAGGACGACGATGGCCAAGGGTTGCAGGATCTCGTTCCCGGCTCCGCTGGCCAGGGCCAAGGGCAGCATCCCCAGGGCCGAGGTGAGGGCAGTCATTAGAATAGCGTTCACCCGGTCGAGGGAACCGCCGAGGATCACCGTTTTGAGGGGCATTCCCTGGGCGAAGCGGTGGTTGTAGTTGTCCACCAACAGCAGGCCATTGCGCACCGCCACGCCGAATAGGGTAATGAAGCCAATCAACGAGGCGATGGACATCACGCCCCCGGTGAGCAGGATCGACACAATGCCCCCCACTAGGGCGAGGGGCAGGTTGACCATGATCGCCACGGTGGCGGGGAGGGATTTCACGGAAAAGAACATCAGCACCGTGATGACCATCGCCGCCAACAGGCTGTAGACCAAGAGGCTGCGGCTGGCCCGCTGTTCCGACTCGAACTGGCCTCCGTACTGAATAAAGTAGCCGCTGGGTAGTTGGACGTTCTGCCGAATTTGGGTCTGGATATCCCCCACCACGCTGCCCAAATCCCGCTCGGCCACGTTGGCGGAAACCACAATCAGCCGCGACACATCTTCCCGATTCACAACATTGGCCCCCATGCCGTAATCGACCGTGGCCACATCGCCCAGGGAAACGGTGTCGCCCGTGGGGGTAGCGATGGGGATGGCGCGGATGGCGTCCAGGTTATTGCGGGCGGCTTCTGGCAAAGACACCACCACATTAACAAGCTGCTGATTTTCCGGCACCTGGGAGACAATCCGCCCGTTCAGCGCCGTTTCTACCACCTCAGAAATCGCCGCCATGCTCAGGCCGTAGTTCGCGGCGGCGGTGCGGTCGTACTGAATTTGCACCTGGCGAATGGGCAACTGCGGCTCTAGCTGAAGGTCAACCACCCCTGCAATCGGTTCGATGGTGTCGCGCACCTGTTCCCCCAGGCGGCGCAGTTCGGCCAAATCGGGGCCAAAGATCTTGATGGCGATGGCGCTGCGCACCCCCGACAGCACCTCATCCATGCGGTGGGAGATAAACCCGCCCACGTTGGGGGCCACTCCCGGCAGAGCTAGAAACGCCTGCCGCAACTCCTGAATGCTGGCTTCTCGGTTGTCGAGAGCCAAATCGCTGAGTTCGATATCCACATGGGCCATGTTTACCCCGGCTCCATCGGCATCGCCAGGGGTACGGCCCGCCCGCACCTGCACCCACTCGTAAAGAGGATTGTCCTGGAGCGAGTTGGCCAGGGCAATGCCTGCCCCCTGGGTGATATCCAGCGACACCCCCGGAAACAGCACCATGGAATTAACCAGGGATTTTTCCTGAAATTCTGGCAAAAACACCCGCCCCAGGGAGGGCACCACCGCCATCGCCGCCACCAGCAACGCCAGGGCCAGGGCCAAAATGATCTGGGGTGCCCGTATCGCCAAGTTCAGCAGGGGACGGTAAAGCCGCTCCGCCCAGCGCGACACGAACGTGCCCTCCTGGGGCAAGGTCTGATTGGCCAGCAGAATGGCACACAGGGCCGGGGAGAGGGTCATTGCCACCAGGGTGGAGGCCAGGATAGACAGCAGGTAGGCCAAGCCCATGGGCGCAAAGATTCGCCCTTCCACCCCAGTGAGGCTAAAGATGGGGGCAAACACCACGACGATGATCACCGTGGAAAAAATCACCGCCAGCCGCACCTGCACCGAGGTATCGTAGACCACCTGGAAGGGGTGCTTGGGGTTGCCCTGGGCCTGGTTGGCCCGCAGGCCGCGATAGCAGTTCTCCATGTCCACAATGGCATCATCCACCACCGATCCAATGGCCACCACCAGGCCACCCAGGGTCATGGTGTTGATGCCCAGGCCAAAGGCCTGCATGAACAAAAGACCAATCAACAACGATAGGGGAATGGCGCTGAGGGTGATGATGGCGGTGCGCCAGTTCATCAAAAACAGCAGCATAATCACCGACACGATGACAATGCCCTGGAGCAACGAACCGCTGACGTTGCGAATGGCGGAATCAATAAAATTTGCCTGCCGGAAGGTACGGGTCATCTGCACCTCGGCGGGAAAGGTGGGCTGCAAATCGGCGATCACCGCCTCCACGGCACGGGTGACGGTGGGGGTATCCACATCGGGCTGCTTGGTGATCATCAGCACCACGGCGGGCTGGCCGTTAAAGCTGGCATCGCCTCGCTTTAGGGCCGCTCCGGTCTGCACCTCGGCCACCTCTTGCAGCAAAATCGGTGCGCCGTTTTCCACCTTCACCACCGACCGCTGAAGATCCTCGATGGTCTGAATTTGGCCCAATCCCCGAATCAGCAACTCCTGACCACCGCCAACCAAAAAGCCCCCCGGTGCGTTGGCATTCGCCCCCCGGGCCGCAGCGGTAACTTCATTCAGGGCCACATTGCGCTGCCGCAGTTGGGCAGGGTTCACCAAAACCTGCTCCTGCCGCTCGTCGCCGCCGTAGACCGTCACCTGCGTTACCCCCGGCACCGACAAAATCTGCTGACTGAGGGTGCTCTCCACCAAACGACGCAGATCCATCATCGAAGTCTGGCCCTGACCATTGCCTTGGCTGTCGAGGGTGAAGGCATACATCAAAATTGTGCCCAGGGGCGAGGCCAGGGGCGAAAGTTCCGGCGGGTGGGCACCCGCTGGCAGTTGGCTACTCACCTGTTGCAGCCGCTCGGTAACGGACTGCCGCGCCTGGGCGATGTCGGCCTCTTGGTCAAACACCACACTCACCATCGACAGCCCCACCTTGGAGGACGACCGCACGGTGGTCACTCCCGGCAGACCATTCACCACGCTTTCGATGGGCACGGTGATCTGGGTTTCCACCTCCTCCGGGGCAAGACCGGGGGCTTCGGTGTGGATGTCCACCTGGGGTGGCGCAAATTCAGGAAACACATCCAGCGGCATTTGGGACAAGGTGAACAAGCCCCAGATCGTCACGGCAATGGCCGCCGCCACAATAAACCATCGCTGGGCAATGGAATTTTTGAGCGTCTGATTGAGCAGGGAATTCAACATTTTGGTCGGGTCTGCAAAGAAAGATTGGCGACTGCAAAAGATGGGCAACCCTCACCCCCAGCCCCTCTCCCCAAGGGAGAGGGGAGCTAGAACATTCTTCAAAGTCCCTCTCCCGTTCTGGGAGAGGGATTTAGGGTGAGGGCTACCAGGAGATTAGGCCACTGAGGTTATTCCGAACTAGGGCTACTGATCCGAATAGGTGCCCTCAGAAAAGCGGCTCTTTTTCCTACGGCTACTCAAAACGGCCATTGTTCCAGTGCCCGCAGCGGCCACAGATCCCACCCCTACCAACAGGGCCACAGGAAATCCCCCAGAGGTTTTAGTCTCGGTTTCCTGGACCAATTCACCAGCGGGCGTAGCGGTTTCGCTAGACTCCACCAGGTTGCCAGCGGCATCGTGGCTGTGGGGAAGACCCTGAGCATCGGCCTGGGCGTGGGCCTCATCAACGGCGGCAGGTGCAGCCTCGGCGGTCTGGGTTTTGCGCGATTCCGCATAGAGGG
>JAYKHF010000088.1:0-6360 GCA_035285305.1 Leptolyngbya sp. | reverse complement strand
GCGCTCACCTCGGTCAACTGCGGCAACGGCCTTCACTCTTAAATCAACGCTGTAGGGGGCAGCCATCGGGGGGCAGGGGCGAAAACAACATCCCTATTCTGTCCTAACTAGCCTCCGGGCTGCAATATCTGTCAAAGGGTCAGGTCTCCTGACCCCTACATGGCCCGAATGCGGTAGTAGGGGCGCGGTTTCCGCGCCCGGTGCAGAGTCTTTTGTCAGCCAATCAGCGTTTACGGTCGTCCTGAGCTTGTCGTTCGCCAAGCGTCCCCCGTGGGGAAAGGGCCTTGAGGATATCTGCAACCCTAAAATTTAAGCCTGACAGACCACTAGGCTCAGTAGATCACAAGGGTGGCGTTCAGAGGGCGGGGCGGGGCAGTCCGGCCACCCGTTCTTCAATCACCTGGCGCAGGAGGGACTGGTTCCGCAGGCTAATCCATAGGCTGCACTGGTCATCGCTGAGGGAGACCAAGACCCCCCCTCCCTGCTGGCTGAGCTTGCAAGCCAGGTGGTACAACCGCGTCCGCTTATCGCTTTCCACGGTCAATGCTCGGTAGTACAACTCATTTTGATAATGGGACCCATCTTGTAAGGCCCCACCAAACCAAAACTTAAATACTTGAATACGATGTTCTTCTAGGATTTTAGGTAGCATGGCGGGGCGTCCTTAAGCTTTTCAAAGCATACCCATTTCAGCCAACGGCCCCCTCGGTTTTTCTATGTTTAAACCGTTAAAATACGTGCCGAAATGAGAATTTTTCTAATGCAGCGCAACAGCCTGCGTAGAAATACCTAGAGGGGATTTAAATTTCTTGCCAAGATTGTCGGGCCTGGGCCGACTCCACTAGCGACTTAATAATATCCAAGCTGAGGGGTTTGACAAGAAACCCATCGAGTTCTGGAATATCACTGTCGTTCCACTGAGGGCTGGCAGAGTCGGTGAGCGCCACAATCGTCATTTTCTCGGCGGGTGAAAGTTGCCTTAGGTGCTGCACCAAGGTTTGCGACCAGGATTGGCCACGGCTACCCACCAAAATAATCAAGCAGGGCTTGCCCTGGTTCAGCCGCGCTATGGCCTGTTCCTGGGATTTTGCTACAAACACAGGGTAGGGCAGTTCAGATTCAACGGTCTGAATACGAACGCCCTGGTGCTCAGGGTCTAGGACCAGAATATAGCCATCATGGGTTGACATCATGTTTGTCGGCCTATTGCTACCTTACATAGTAGCGGGTGGCCTTAGCCGCATTTTGGTCGATATTGCCGCATTTTTGCAGGAAACTGCCATTTTATGGTCGATTTCTCCCCATCTCGATTTCACTGTTCTTCCATTTTTTTTAGGCTCTATCCCCCTCTATCGCCTGAGGGGACGGCGGCGGTGCCCCCCATCCCCTGCGCTGGTCTCGGAGGCCCTCTCTGATACCGGGGTATCAGGGAGGGGAACGGCCCCGATCCTCTGGGATCATACTTAGCCAACTGGGGGTAATCCTAGCTACAAAAAAGCCCCTCCGCCTTTGATATGTTTGGCTCATCCGAGCTGCCGTCTATCGCTAATTTCTGTGGGTTCTGTATCCGTTCACGTCATTGAGGGCAACCCCCATTTGCGATCACTTTTGGGTTGGCACCTTCAGCAGGCTGGCTACAAAGTGTTTCAGTCCGCCGATATGGTGCGAACTCGTGAATTGTTCCGGGCAAAGCAGCCGAGTCTCGTTATCCTAGACTCCCAATTGCCCGATGGTGATGGTCTAGAACTCTGTCGCTGGTTGCATAGCCACGGCCAGCCCTTGATTTTGATCCTCTCCGCCTGCACCACCGAATCCGACATTGTGGCCGGGTTGCGCGCCGGAGCCGATGACTACCTGACCAAACCCTTTGGGATGCAGGAGTTTCTGGCCCGAGTCGATGCCCTCACCCGCCGCAGTCGCTTGATGACAGCCCCCGCCTCCCTAACCTATGGCGATCTCAATATCGATCTTGTCCAGCGGCGTGTCCATTTCCGAGGGAACTATATCGACCTCACCCCCCAAGAATTTAGCCTGCTCTACGTCCTGACCCAGGCCTCCGGATCGCCCCTCAGCCGCACCGATTTGCTCAGGCGGGCTTGGCCCGACGCCATCGATAACCCCCGTACCGTGGATACCCACATCCTTTCCCTCCGCAAAAAGATCGAGGTCGATCCCCGCCAGCCCAACATTATCCAAACGGTGCGCAATGTGGGCTATCGGTTTAACATCGAGCGAGTCACCGCTGAAACCAACGGCTACAGTCGCCACACCAACCTCGCCTCCTCCAGCTTGTCCTAGCCCGCACCCGAGGGCCGTGTCCTACCCCCCCTGCGGCCCTAGCATTACCGAGGGCCATGCTATTTTTGGGATCGCCAGAGGTTAAGATACGTAAAGGCCCCGGTGTCGGTTGTGTCATGGGGGCCGTTGCTTTTTACGGTTAAACTCGGTACCTTCGTGCAACTAGAGTCTCTTCAGCGTCAACCGGAAGGGTTGTCCCAGGGAAGCAGCGCCGCCGATTCAGGTCTGCCCTTTACCCTGCAAGATTTAAAGAACGCCATTCCCGCCCATTGTTTCCAACCCTCGGCTTGGCGATCCATCGCCTACTTCCTGTGGGACATCGGCTTGATTGTGGCCCTCTACGCCGTCGCCTACACCCTGGACGCCTGGTGGTTTTATCCCATCTTTTGGTTTTTGCAAGGCACCCTGTTCTGGGCCTTATTCGTGGTCGGTCACGACTGCGGCCACGGTTCCTTCTCCAAACTGGGCTGGCTGAATAACCTCGTTGGCCACCTCTCCCACACCCCGATTCTGGTGCCCTACCATGGCTGGCGCATCAGCCACCGCACCCACCACGCCAACACGGGCAACATCGACACCGATGAGAGCTGGTATCCTCTCTCAGAAACCCAGTACCGCACCCTGCCCGCCGCCCAAAAGTTTGTGCGGTTCTATGCGGCCCTGTTTGCCTACCCGCTCTATCTGTTTCTGCGATCTCCCGGACGCAAGGGGTCTCACTTTTTGCCCAGTAGTCCCCTGTTTCGGCCCTCTGAGCGCCGGGGCGTGCTGATTAGCACCCTATGCTGGGCCGCCATGGTGATGCTGTTGGTTGGGCTCACCTTTCAGTTTGGCCTAGGCTTCATCGTCAAGTTCTATGTCATGCCCTACCTGGTCTTTGTGGTTTGGCTAGATCTGGTCACCCTGCTGCACCACACCACCCCTGAACTGCCCTGGTACCGTGGCGACGACTGGAACTTCCTGAAAGGAGCGATTTCCACCATTGACCACGACTACGGTCTGTTCAACGGCATCCATCACAACATTGGCACCCACGTGGCCCACCACATCTTCTTGGGCATTCCCCACTACCACCTCAAAACGGCCACCGAAGCCATCAAGCCCGTGATGGGAAGCTACTACCGCAAGTCCAGCGAGTCGATTTGGACAAGCTTCTGGCGGGCTTTTTGGGAGTGCCGCTATGTGGCCGACCACGGTTCCGGGATCTATTACCAACCGGACTCCCCATCCCGTAGCTAGGCGGATATTCGGCCTAGGGCCATCGCCATAGCGCCCTGTTGGCTCCCCGTTGATTCACGGACTGTGATCAGCGGGGAGCCATTTCTATAGCGATAGCCAAATCGTCAGGACAGTACATTCGCCCTGAGAACATTCGCCCTGAGATTGGAAAGGGTGCGGTTTTAGGCGGAGTCTAGGGGCTAGCGGGTTTTGGCGGGGGAAGAGGTTTGGCGGGGCAACCACGGCACCGAACGGTAGGGGGTGCGGGCGGTAACGTGCCACACTCGGCTACCGCAGAGATGGTTATAGAGGGCGACCATGCCAATGGCCACCTTGAACCAAAAATAGATTGGGGAGAGCAGGCAATACAAGAACCCATGACGGCGGGTGTAGGTGGAATAGGCAGGCCGATAGCCCATCGCGAGGGCGACCTGGAGGAGGGTGCTGAGGGCCAGAAGGCCCATCATGGCGAGGTTAACGTTTTCAAAGGCCAGGTCTCGATCTGATCGGCTGAAGTGGATGCTGAACATCATCGGCACCACTTGCCACACCAGCAGATAAAACCCCTGGCTAAAGAGCAGCATCAGCTTCTATTTAGCACGATTTCATTCCATCCTAAGGTGAGGAAGGTGAGGCCAATCTAGGCTGAATTCCGGGGCACTAACGACTGGATGGCGGGGTAGGGGGATAGTAGCGCATTTGGTTAGCATGGCCCCAGAAGGCTTCTAGATCGTAGAATTCGCGGGCCTCTGGCATAAAGACATGCACCATGACTTCCCCGTAGTCCATCAAAATCCAGTTGCCTTCCAGTTGGCCCTCCACCCGCAGGGGGCGACGGTTGTAATCCTGCTCTAGGGCCGCTTCGATAGATCGGGTAATGGCGCGCACCTGCACGGTGGAAAACCCCGTCACAATCACAAAATAATCCGCTAGGTACGACACATCCCCCACCTGCACCAGGGTAATGTTGCCCCCCTTGCGCTCATCGGCGGCGGCGGCAATGGCATAGGCCAGTTGCAGGGCAGAATCTTCCTCCACGGGGGGAAATCCGGCGGCGGTCAGGGTGGTGGTATCGGTGTTTTGGGGATTGGTCATCGGGGAATGAGGGGGGCGGGGCTCGGGACTGGGACTCGGGACTGGGACTAGGATTTGGTGCGGTGTTGGTTGAGGAACCAGTTGCGGGTGTTTAGGGCACGGGGGTGGATGGGTTTCGCTTTGTCGATCAGGTGGGCCAGGGTATAGTCGCAGGTTTGGTAGACAGCCTGGGGCAGGTGACGATAACTCAGTCGGCGAAGACGCTTGAGGTCATCGTTTTTGCCCCGCCCTGGTTCTAGGGTATCGGCCAGAAACACCACACAACTGAGGGGCGACATGGCCGGACGGCCTAGGGTGTGGTTGGCGATCGCGGCTAGCACCTCCGGGTCGTTCATCCCGAGGGTGTGCTGGGCCACCAAGGCACTCACATCGGCGTGGAGCAAATGGGGATTGGCCTCGTCCACGGGGTCAATGTCCAGCCCAGCCTCGCGGGCCATGGCCAGGAGTTTGTCGGCAGGGTAGTACTTGGCTAGGTCATGCATCAACCCCGCCTGAGCCGCTTTGACGGGATCGAGGCCGTGGTGTTCCGCCAGATCAACGGCCATGGCTTCCACCCGAAGACTGTGGGCCAGCCGAGGCTTAGGCATTTGCCCCTCCAGCCAAGGTAAAACCTGCCCTCGCCAATTGTGGCCTAGGGGGGCAATGTTGGCTGGGGACGGGGAAGCGGCAACCAGAAGCGATCCTCTCGTTAGAATTGACTCCATTGTATCGTTGTGTCGTGCATCGCTGGGCCGTGTATCGCTGGGCCGTGTATCGCTAGGTCAGACTTGTCCTAGGATTTGTCTGCTGCACCGCCCCTGGGCCGTTAGGCTGGGCTCAGCCACAACCTGAGGGCTAGGGCAAAGCAAATCACCGTGACCATAGGCCGAATCAGCGGTGCGCCGTGCTTGAGTACCAGTTTCGCCCCCAGCATGGCTCCCAAAAATTGTCCGGCGAACATTGCCAATCCGGCCAACCAGTAGATCTGGCCAAATAGGGCAAAGTAAATCAGGGCGGCCACGTTGCTGGTGGCGTTGAGCAGCTTGGTGTGGGCGGTGGCCTTCGTGAGGTTGTAGCCGCACAGGCCCACAAAGGCCACTGCCATAAACATCCCAGTCCCTGGCCCAAAGAAGCCGTCGTAGAATCCCAGGAGGGGGGCAACGGCTAGGGAGAAGGTTCGCAGGTTGATTCGGCGCGGTTGATCGGTCAGGCCCAGGCCGGGGGAGAGGGCAAAGTAGGTGCCCATGGCCATCAGCAGGAGGGGAATCAGCCGCGCCAGCAGGGCCGCATCCAGGCGCAGTACCAGCCAGCCCCCAGCCATAGAACCGAGGAAGGTCATGGCCACTGCCAGCCGATGGGCTGGGAACTGGATGGCCCCCCGCCGCAGAAAAAACAGCGTGGCCGTTACCGATCCCCCGGTGCCCTGAAGCTTGTTGGTGGCGATCGCCGCCGCTGGATGCACCCCCGCCATCAGCAGGGCTGGCAGGGTGATTAACCCCCCACCTCCAGCGATGGTGTCCACACATCCCGCCACCACGGCAACCCCAAATAGCAATCCAACGGTGGCAATGTCCACAATATCGATGTCCCAAATCTATGGCCCAAGACAGTCTCAGTAGATCACAAAGATGTCTCTTCGTAGGGGATTGGCCCTCACCCCCAGCCCCTCTCCCAGGGGGGAGAGGGGGGCTAGAAAAATCCTCAAAGTCCCTCTCCCACATTGGGAGAGGGATTTAGGGTGAGGGCCACATCAGGGCAATAGAGCGAGTTTGT
>JAYKHF010000087.1:0-7989 GCA_035285305.1 Leptolyngbya sp. | reverse complement strand
GCCTGTGTGCTGATTACCACCCTCAACCTGCTGGCCCAAATTTACGCGGTGGGCTACCTAGAAATGGATTGGGGCTGGGGCCGATTCTTCGCCATGATGGCCCTGTTCGAGGCCGGGATGTGTGGCTTGGTGTTGTGCAACTCCCTGCTGTTTTCCTACATGCTGCTGGAGATTCTCACCCTGGGTACCTACCTGCTGGTGGGCTTTTGGTATAACCAATCCCTGGTGGTGACGGGGGCGCGGGATGCCTTCCTAACCAAGCGCGTCGGCGACCTGGTGCTGCTGATGGGGGTGCTGGCCATCTATCCCCTCACCCATACCTGGGACTTCCGGGAACTGGCGGCCTGGGCACAGACGGCAACCGGAATTGCACCGGGGCTGCTAACGCTGATCGGCATTGGCCTCATTGCTGGCCCCATGAGCAAATGCGCCCAGTTTCCGCTGCACCTGTGGCTGGATGAGGCCATGGAAGGCCCGCTGCCCAGTACGATTCTGCGCAATGCCGTGGTGGTGACCACCGGGGTGTGGATTCTGGTGAAGCTGGAGCCCGTGATTGCCCTGTCCTCCACCGCCAGCGCCTTTGCCATTGCGGTGGGCACCGTGACGGCCATTGGGGCCACGCTGATTTCCGCCGCCCAGATTGATATCAAGCGGGTGCTGTCCTACCTCAGCAGTGCCTACATGGGGCTGATGTTCATTGCCGTGGGTGCCCACCTGCCCAACGCGGCCCTGCTGTTGGCCCTGGTCTATGCCCTGGGCATGGCCACGCTGGTGATGGGGGCAGGTTCCATTATTCTCAGCATCATCACCCAAGACCTAACCCAGATGGGCGGGCTGTGGGGGCGGCGTCCGGTTACAGCCCTGTCACTGCTGGCCGGGGCGGCGGGCTTGGTGGCGCTCCCGCCCCTGGGGGGCTTTTGGGCGATGCTGTCCCTGGTGTCGGGCCTGTGGGCAGAACAGCGGGGGCTGCTGGTGGCGATTGTGCTGGTAGTAAACTGGCTGGTGGCCTTTAGCTTGGCGCGAATGTTGGGCCTCATTTTTGCGGGCAACACCCAACAGATGACCATCCGCGCCCCGGAACCCATCTGGCTAATGACCATTCCCATGACCCTGGTGGCGGGCTTTACCCTGCATCTGCCCCTGGTGATGGCGCAGTTTAACCTGTTGCCCCACTGGGCTGAGGTCAGCCAAGATATGGCCCTGCTGCTCACCTGGTCGAGCCTTCTGGGCGCTGCCGTGGGGACGCTGCTCTACGTCAACCGAGTGCTAGAAAACCCCGCCAAGCTGGTGCAAAAGCCCCTACAAAATCTGCTGGCCTACGATTTCTATACTCCCAAGATCTACCGCAACACCTTTGTGCTGGGGGTAGATCTGCTCTCCCGGGCGACGGATTGGCTGGATCGCTACGTGGTGGATGGCCTCGTCAACGCCGTGGGGCTGGCCTCCCTCTTTGGCGGCGAAACCCTCAAATACGGCAACAGCGGACGGCTTCAGTTCTATGTGCTCACCATTGCCGTGGGCGTGGCGGTGATCGGCATCCTGCTGGGCTGGTCGTCCTTGACCGCCCTGTTTTAGGCCGCGTTGTCCCCTCACCCAAAGGTCGAGCTGCCCACCCTACGGGAAGCAAGCTACACCCTAAGTCCCTCTCCCTTCTGGGAGAGAGACTTTGAAAAGGAATCCCTACGGCCCTGTTTAACCTTTTCGCCTTCTCCGACCTCCCTCTCCCCGTGGGAGAGGGGCTGGGGGTGAGGGCCAGTCTGCTCCATCACAATTCCCTATCCGGTTCTCACTATGTTGCTCACTCCCCTTCTCCTAATTCCCTTGATTGGCGCGGTGGCCATGGGCTGCTGGCCGGGGCTGTCTAGTCAGCGGGCTCGCCAGGGTGCCCTGGTGGTATCGGGGGCGGCGCTGCTGTGGACGCTGTGGCTGTTCACCCAGTTTGACCTCTCCTTTGGCGGCTTTCAGTTCCGCGAGTTTGTGCCCTGGCTGCCGTTCCTGGGCCTCAACTACGAACTCAGCCTGGATGGTCTCTCCCTGCTGATGGTGGGGCTAAACAGCCTGATCACCTGGATCGCCATTTGGAGTAGTTCCCCCGAAACCGAGCGGCCTCGGTTGTTCTATAGCCTATTGCTGCTGGTGAGTAGCGGCGTGGCGGGGGCCTTTTTGGCCGACAACCTGCTGCTGTTCTTCCTGCTCTACGAAATTGAGCTGGTGCCCCTATACCTGCTGATTGCCATCTGGGGCGGTGGCCAAAAGACCTATGCCGCCACGAAGTTCCTGCTCTATACGGCCTTCTCTGGGGCGCTGATGCTGGCGGGATTTTTGGGCGTGGTGTGGCTCAGCGGGGCCGAGGATTTCACCTACCAGACGGTGCTGGGCCACGGGTTGCCGATGACCTGGCAGATCATTCTGCTGAGCCTGCTGCTGGTGGCCTTTGGCATCAAAATTCCCCTGGTGCCCTTCCACACCTGGCTTCCCGATACCTACGTCTCCGCCAGTACCCCGGTGGCCATGGTGCTGGGGGGCGTGCTGGCCAAACTGGGCACCTACGGTCTGTTTCGCTTTGGCCTGGGCCTCTTCCCCGATGCCTGGGCACAGCTTTCTCCCTACCTGGCGGTGTGGGCGGCGGTGAGCCTGATGTATGGCGCAGTCACGGCCATCGCCCAAAAGGATATCAAGCGCATGGTGGCCTATAGTTCCATTGGCCACATGGGCTACGTGCTGCTGGGCGGCGCGGCGATGACCGATTTGGCCCTCACCGGAGCCGTCAGCCAAATGGTGTCCCACGGGTTGATTTTGGCTATTCTCTTCCACCTAGTCGGCGTCATCGAAACCAAGGTGGGCACCCGTGAATTGGATGTGCTGAACGGCCTGATGAACCCGGTGCGAGGGTTGCCGATGATCAGCGCTCTGCTGGTGTTGGGCGGTATGGCCAGCGCCGGAATCCCCGGCCTGGTGGGCTTTGTGACAGAATTTCTGGTGTTCCAGGGCAGCTATGCGGTCTACCCCATCCAAACCCTGCTGGGGGTGGTGGGCACCGGGCTAACGGCGGTGTACTTCGTGATTTTGCTGAACCGCACCTGCTTCGGCAAGCTCGATAACGCCATCGCCTACTTCCCGAAAGTCACCTTCTCGGAAAAACTACCCGCCTACGTCCTGGCTGGGTTGATTCTCTTCCTCGGCATTCAACCCAACTGGCTGGTGAAATGGGGCGAACCCACCGCCGCCAACCTGGTCGCCAACCTACCGATGACCCTAACCGAGGTCGTCGCCGATGAGGTGATCGAGCAACTGCCGACCAAGGTTGCCCCGGATGAGGCCATTTCCTTCCCCGTCGCTGTGTTTCTACCGTAACCAATAACCCCGTAGGGTGCATTCGCGAAGCAATGCACCATCCCCCGCAATGCACCATCCCCGCAATGCACCATCCCCCGCAATGCACCATCCCCCAAGGCCCAATTCTCTCGATGGTGCATTACGGCCAAGGCGGAGATGGTCGGCACGGGCAAGGGTTATCTTCGGCCTAATGCACCCTACGCACCCTACGCACCCTACGCACCCTACGCACCCTACGTACGCGCTTACCCAAGGTCTCTAAAATTCCTATGCCTACCCTCACCGAAACCCCAACCCTGATTCCTCCCTCCACCCATCCCCATGCCGATGTGATTCATCGTTTAGAAGCGGGGGGTTCCATGCTGCCGGATACGCCGGAAAATTTGATGCAAATTATCGGCATCTACAAAGCCTATGCGGTGCCGATGGATTTCTACTGGCGGGATTTACTCTACATTGCCGAGCGGGTGTTTTTGAATCCGGTTCCTGCCTTTAAATACTTTCTGCCCCAGGAATATTTAGACCTCCCTAATCACTACGCTGGTGATACGGCTGACCTGCGAATTTGGCGCGGAGAAGCCACCGCCCACCCCGAACTGCTGGAGTTTATGGAAAAGGGCGAACTGAAGCGCAAGCTGCCCAAGTTGTTCCATCACCTCTGGCATGATCGGGTGAATATGGAATTTGCTGAAGCCTGCATGACGGCGATGCTGTGGCACCAGGATATGGGCGGTCGGTTTAATGACTATTTGTATACCGACGAATACAAAACGGCCTGTGATCGGGCAATCAAAGCCTATTTCAAGGGCAATCCGGTGATGCTGGGGCTGCACAAGCTGTTCCCAGATATGTTCTACGAAAAATGCCGGGAACTGTCCTACTATTCCAACCTGGGCCTGTTTTGGGAAGTGATGGCTCCAGTATTTTTTGAGATGTCGGACATCTTTGATGAGGGTGGCTTTAAGGGCGTTCCCGATGCCATGAATTTTTTGGTCAATGGTATTTTTGCCGTCGCCGGTCGCCCCATTTATCACCATGTTTACATTGGCGATGAATGCTTTGAGCTGATTCCCAAATCCTGCGGATTCACCTGGCTCTACGAAGCGGCCTTGCCCTACGTGGAGGCCGTCTTCTATCGCACCGCCCCCTTCCGAGGCACGAAATCCTATAATGCCCAGGCGGGCCAGGTGCCCCAGGATCAAAAGGACTTCCACTACGGTATTCTCTATGCCGATGTGTTCCCGGTGGGCAGTGCTGGGATTCCCCCCACGCTGCTGATGCAGGACATGCTGCACTTTTTGCCGCCCTACCTGCTGGAGTATTACGAAAAGCACTGTCGCGGCGAGGATGACCTGCTGATCCAACTCGGCATCACCTTCCAGCGGTCGATGTATAACGTGACTTCGGCGGTGATCCAAGCCCTGCGGACGGCGTTGCTCTATCCCTTAGATGACTCCAACCCTCGCCACCTTGCGGCTAACCGCCAATTCTTTGAGGCCCAAATGGATCGCTTCCTGCGTCCCGAAGCCCGCCTGCGCGACATCCAGCGCCAGGACTATCGCTAGTTGCCCAGATCCCAGGGTTTTTCAAGAACCCTGGGATCTTAACCTCATCACCCCTTCACCCCTTCACCCCTATGCCTACCATCGTCGATATTGCCGTGAATAACGAAGGGTTTTCTACCCTGGTGGCCGCTGTTCAGGCGGCTGGACTGGTGGAAGCCCTGCAAAGCCCTGGCCCCTTCACCGTCTTTGCGCCCAATGATGCCGCCTTTGCCAAGCTGCCCCCCGGCACGGTACAAACCCTGGTGCAAAATCCGCCCCAGTTGGGCCGCATCCTCAAGTTCCACGTCGTTGCCGGAAAGTACACCAAGGACGAGTTGATCAAGCTGGGCTCGGTCGATTCCTTGGAAGGTGCGCCCATTCCCATCGATGGCACCGAGGGCTTTGAGGTGAAAAACGCCACCGTCCTCGCCGCCGACATCGAAGCCGACAACGGCATCATCCATGTGCTCGATAACGTCATCTTGATGGGGTAGGAAGCTTGATGGGGTAGGAGGCTCGCACAGAATCCCGGTTGCTTACCCCCGATTCCAACGCCGATTCCGCTCAGGCTGAGCTTGTCGAAGCCTCAATTCCTTGATTCCGCTCAGGCTGAGCTGTGAGCCTGTCGAACAGTCGAAGCCTCAATTCGTCTAGGGGGCGTCCTATGCGGACTAGAGAGCGACACTCTCATCAAGGCGGCAGAATGACAACCTGGATCCCAATCATGGGGAAATCTCAAAAGGCCCAACCACCAAGGCTTAGGGCGAACCGACGGCTGCAAAATTCACGTTGTAACAATTCATTTTTCAGACATTGACATACCTAAATGTGAAGGCGCTGGTTTATTAAATCAAAGATTAAAATCGCCAAAAGCCCTACCAGTTAAGGCTTTGGGTTGATTGATAAGCCTATTTTGACTATCCCATCAAAAAAGTGGTTATCAAAAGTTTATTAAGTTTCCTATACTATGGAGGAGCGCAAAGATAGGTATTTATCTCTATCGACCTTGCAGTCCGGTTTGATAACTGGGTCGTCTCCTAACCGATTTCGACCTCCTCCGCTGAAGTCCTCCGACCTGATCCACTAGGGTAGGCCGCCGCGAACAGCACTACCAGTAGAGTTTGGCTCTCTGTTAAGCAGTGTTAACCAAGCCCTGAAGACCGGAATACCGAGTGCGCTGGCTGTTTTGTACTATCCCTCACGAGAATTGTCATGCTGACCGAGCAATTTCCGTGGCTAACGACCCTAGTTATCCTGCCGCTCCTCGCCATCCTTCCCATTCCTTTCCTGCCCGATCGCAATGGCCAAATCCTTCGTTGGTATGCCCTGGGCATTGGCTTTATTGAATTTTCTCTAATCCTCTATACCTTCGCCAACTTCTACGACCTCAACCAGACCGGGTTGCAGTTGGTGGAAAGCTACAACTGGGTACCCCAAGTGGGCATCACCTGGAGCCTGGGGGCCGACGGCCTAGCCATGCCCCTGGTGGTTCTCAGCGGATTAGTAACCACCTTGGCCATCCTCGCCTCCTGGAACATCACCAAGCGCCCTCGCCTCTACTTCAGCCTGCTGCTGGTGATGTATAGCGCCCAAGTGGGGGTCTTCCTGGCCCAGGATTTGGTCATGTTCTTCCTGATGTGGGAACTAGAACTGGTGCCGGTTTACCTGCTGATCTCCATCTGGGGCGGTGGTAAGCGGCTCTATGCGGCCACCAAGTTCATCCTCTATACCGCCATTGGTTCCATCTTCATCCTGGTCGCCGCCCTCGCCATGGCCTTCTACGGCGATACCATCACCTTCAATCTGGCGGAACTGGCCCAGAAAAACTATTCCCTCACCTTCCAACTGTTGATGTACGCGGCCTTCCTGGTGGCCTTTGCCGTCAAGCTGCCCATCTTCCCCCTTCACACCTGGCTACCCGATGCCCACAGTGAAGCCCCCGCTGCGGTGTCGATGATTCTAGCGGGCGTGCTGCTGAAAATGGCGGGCTATGGCCTCATCCGCATGAACATCGAGATGCTGCCCGATGCCCATGTGTACTTTGCCCCCGTCCTGGTGATCCTCGGTGTCGTCAACGTCATCTACGCCTCCCTCACCGCCTTTGGCCAAGACAACCTGAAGCGCCGCATGGCCTACTCCTCCGTGGCTCACATGGGCTTCGTGCTGATTGGCTGCGCCTCCTTCACCACCCTGGGCATGAGTGGCGCGATGCTGCAAATGATTTCCCACGGCTTGATTGCGGCGGTGATGTTCTTCCTCTCCGGCGTCACCTACGAGCGCACCCACACCCTCGACATGGATGTGATGGGCGGCATGGCTCGTAAGATGCCCACCACCTTCGCTTTCTTCACAGCGGCCTCCATGGCGTCCTTGGCCCTCCCCGGCATGAGCGGTTTTGTCAGCGAAATCGCCGTCTTCCTGGGCTTGGCCACCAGCGATGTCTATAGCACCGCCTTCAAAACCGTGATCATCATCGCCGCCGCCGTCGGTGTGGTGCTCTCCCCCATCTACCTGCTCTCCATGCTGCGCCGCATCTTCTACGGGGATGCCGGATCGGTGGTCGCCAAGGTGCCCAACATCATCGATATCCGCCCCCGGGAAGCCTTCATTGCCGCCTGCCTGCTGGTGCCCATCATCGGTATCGGCCTCTACCCCAAGTTGGCGACCCAGGTGTACGACGTGAAAACCGTGGAAGTGGCCAGCCAAATCCAAAACACCCTGCTGGTGGCCGAGCAACCGGGCAACAGCCTCTACGCCCATGTTTTCAATGCCCCCAGCGTTACCGTGGCTGAGGTTCCTAGCCTCGTTACCAGCCAAATCGACTAAGGCCCCAAGGCTCAAATCCGTGGCTGAGCCCAGGTCATAGGCCTGGGCTTTTTTCACGTTCTCGGGCTGGGCGCTGATGCCGGGAGGTGACAATTCCGAGACTGTCAATCGGGTACCCCAATCCCGCCATGATCGCTGACATCCTAGGATCAGTAGATCACAAACTTGCTCTATGGCCCTGATTTGGCCCTCACCCTACATCCCTCTCCCACATTGGGAGAGGGACTTTGAGGATTTTTCTAGCCCCCCTCTCCCCCCTGGGAGAGGGGCTGGGGGTGAGGGC
>JAYKHF010000086.1:0-11050 GCA_035285305.1 Leptolyngbya sp. | reverse complement strand
ATCACAAACTTGCTCTATGGCCCTGATTTGGCCCTCACCCTACATCCCTCTCCCACATTGGGAGAGGGACTTTGAGGATTTTTCTAGCCCCCCTCTCCCCCCTGGGAGAGGGGCTGGGGGTGAGGGCCAAGCCCATACGAAGAGACATCTTTGTGATCTACTGAGGATGAGTCCGCCTTTTCCCAGGGTCATAGCCCCCGTTTCTTGGCAACATTGCCTTTCCCGTGCCGCCCTGCCGTTAACCTTCTCCACCCTCGCCATGACTCACCATCAGCGCTGTCCCCATTGCCAAAATACGACTCTGCTGAAGCTGGGTGTCCCCGGTATTCGCCAGTGTTCCCAGTGCAAAGCCTACGTAGACCTGCGGTCTAAGGGATGGTTGACGCGATTAATCGGCAAAAAACGAGCGGCCTAGTGGTTTGTCAAGACTAAGAATTCGGGCTTCGACAAGCTCAGCCCGAACGTGTTGTTTACGGTCGTCCTGAGCGGTGAGCCTGCCGAACCGTCGAAGGGCTTTGAGGATATCTGCAACCCTAAAATTTAACCCTGACAAACCCCTAGGGCGATGGATATCGACGTACTTGGTATTCCCTGGCATCGATCAGGCGATAGGGAGCCCCTAGGGTGGCCTGGAACCGTTGGTCAATGGCGGCTAAATCTGCCTCAGGGATGGCTTTCCATTGCTCACGGGTTTGCCAACGAATCACAGCAATCACTTGGTCGTTCAAGTCTGGGGAAATCCAGACTTCCTTCGACAGAAAGCCGGGATACTGGCTGAGGGCCGAGGTCCAAATGTCGTGATCGATGCGAATAAAGGTTTCCCGGTGCTGCGGGGGCACCACAAAGGTAAGCCATTCAATCACCATGCTATGTCCTCCCTGAGATCGTCGTGGATCGATGATGAGGATTACCAAACCCTGGGCTCAAAGGCGGCATCGTTCAGAATGTGCATGGTTTCTCCAGACTGGGCCAGCACGAATAACCCTTGACGATAGGCGTAGCGGTCGGCCCCTTGATCAAAGGCAATGCCCGCCACGGCCCCGTAGAGTTGTCGTTCGGCATGTTCTGGAAAGAACCGATGAAATCGCTGCAAATCCTCCACAAATTCCTTGATGTCATCGACGCTAAGGCTGCTTTTTACTTCCACCGCCAGAACATGGTTCTGGTTTTGCACCAGCACATCAATTTCCATCGTGTCGTTATCCCGAATCACCTGTACTCGCTGGCTCACACGGTGAACCGGAATACCCCGATCTAAAAACAAGGTTTTGCAGGCTGGAGCCACCATATTTTCCACAAATAGCCCCCACTTGCCGCCCAGGGCTCCGAGTTGTTGATTCAATTGGCGATTCGACTCTGCCATATCCCGCCGGGTTTCCGCAATCACCCGATCCAGAGTCTGTCTGGACTCCTGAAGTTTGTGATCCGACTCCTGGAACTTGCGGTCTGTTTCCTGGAACTTGCGGTCTGTTTCTCGAAACCGGCGCTCGGTCTCTTTTTGTGCCTCTGCCAGTTCGGCTAGGATCCGCCAAACGTCGTCTGCTGTGGTCGCCATAGGTCTTTGGGGTGTCGCCTACTGTGAATCTATTGTAGGGTTTCTACTCTGGGAATTTCCCCAACGATGGATGAGGTCTTCCCGCTGGGGCTGACCCATCGCTAGATCGGTTTTTTCCAGTTACTTGAAGGCTGGAGAGGCCACCCAAAAGCTAATCAAAAATCCGGCAATGGTGGAGAACGTTACCGATCCGCCGCCCATTTCGTAGGCTTCGGGCATCATGGTGCTGGCGACCATGGCGAGAATCGCACCGCCAGCGGTGGCCTGGGCCACATCCACCAGCCAGGGGGTGGTAAAGCCGACGACGAGGTGCCCCAAGAGGGCCATGAACCCGCTGAGCAGCACGGCCCCGCCCCACAGCCCGAGGATGCGACGGGAGGGGGTGCCCGCCTGTTTCATGCCCAACGAACTGGACATGGCTTCAGGGATGTTTGAAATAAACACCGCCAGCAGGAACGACGACCCGGCGGAGTCTATCCCGGCATTAAACCCAATCACGAGGGCTTCGGGGATGTTGTCGATCAGGGTGCCAATCAGAATGGCGAGGGGGGCTGAGCTTTGGGCCAGTTCTTGAAATTGATGCTCTGTGAGGGGTAGATCCACCTCCACACTATCGAGCACCCGCTGTCGCCAGTGGTCATCATCGGCGGGCTTGAAGTGAGCGGTGGACTGGGTGGTTTCCCGCAGGCGGCGGGCCAAAATGCGGCTGAGTCCACTGGCCATCTGGGGCGAATGGGCGATCATGGTGTCAAAGTCGTGCTTGCCCAGTTCGTAGAGATCCATCGGGGTTTTGGCAATCACGGTGGCGGATCGTTCCTCCCCCGTGAGCAGGGCCATTTCCCCGAAGATTTCCCCGGCCCCTAGCTCCGCCATCAGTTTGGTGTCTTTATAGATTTCGGCATCGCCTGCCACAATCAAAAACATGGCGTTACCGGGATCGCCCTCTCGGCAGAGTATGGTTCCCGGATCGACGGCGAGCGGCTTGAGCAGGGGAATAATGGCCTGCATTTCCGAGGGCGACAGGTTGTGCAAGACCTCGATGTGATCGATGCGACTGAGCACCTCTGAGGCTTCTTCCTGGCGGTGATGGTAGAGAAAACGCCGGGAGGAGGACGGATGGCGAATGAAGCCCCCCTGGTTGTCGATGTAGTTGACGAGGATGGTAAAGAGGGTGCCCCCTAGGGCAAACCCCACCACGAGGGGCCAAAAGCCGCTGCTGCGGAAGACGGGTAGGGTGATATCGAAGGCGATCGCCGAAATCAACGTACCGCTGCCAAAGGCCATCACCGCCGCTGTAAAGGCACGTCCCGGCTGCCACCCAATGCCTAGCGCCGCCCCCACCAAAAGGCTGGAAGCGGCAAGAACGCCTTGGGTGAGGGCGGTTACGGGAGCACTCATGGGTGAGGGGGGCAAGGTTGTATTCAGCGTACTTCAGAAGGTTACGCTTCCTGGCACACTGGAGCTTAGGATTGTAGTGTTTTTTTAACCCGCCATGAATCGTATCTCCCGGCGACAGCCCCCCTCCGGTTCCCTGCCCCGTACCCCGCCTCGCCGTTCTGGTAGCGGAGCCGGGTTGATGCTGGTCTGTGGGTTGCTCTATGGTCTGGCGGGCTTTGTGGTCACGGCCTTGCCCCCCGTTCCCTGGCTGTGGGGGATTCTCCTGGCGGCCCTAGGGCTGCATCTATGGGCCATCTCCCTGGCCGTAGCCCCCGCTGGGAGATGGTGGTCTCGTCTGGGGGAGGGCACCCTGCAACTGCTGGCGGCCCTAGGGATGACCCTCGCCCTGGCCGTAGCCATGAACTACCTGGGTAGTGACCAACTCAACGACATCACGATGTCTCGCACCGTGGTCGAAGTCGCGGGGCTGAGCCTAGGGGCCGCAGGTCTCGCCTTGCTCTGTCGGTCGGCCACCGATGGCCTCGGCCACCGCCTGAGCCATCATATGACCCGTCGTCAAATGCGCGGGGTGCTTGCGCTGGTGGGGGTGCTGGGGCTGGCCCTCGGGGGCGGAGCCGGACTGCTGATCTCCTGGCCCCAGTGAACGGCCCCAGTGAATAGCCCCAGCGAACGGCCCCAGCGCATGGCCCTAGCGGAAATTGTCGGGGTTGAGGGGGCGTCCTCCGGTGGATCTGGGAGCCGCCGCAGACCCGGTGAGCCTTGCTCCGGTGCCGCCATCGGCGGGGGCTAGGAAAGGCCGGAGGTCAATGGCTCCATTGCCCACCCCGGCCTGGGGACGGGTAGAGGGTTGCCCCAGGAGGTCGCCGAGGGATCCGCCAATCTGGGTGCCAAGTTGCCCCAGAATGTCATTCTCGTTATTGCCCACAAAGGTATTGACCCCTTCGGTGGCCTGCCCTTGGTCGGCGCTGGCGAGGTTGGCAAACACCCGGTCGCGGGTCATGGTGGGATCTTGCCCCTCCGGCACGGTAAACACAATCCGGCATCCCGGCACCGATTCGGTGGTGGCGCAAACCACGTTATAGCCGTTTTCCTGGCCCACATCCAGGGTAAGCAGGCCATCGGGACGGTAGGACTCTAGGCGGGCACTAATGGTTTCACAGCGACGTTGGGCTGGCCATGCGGATCCCATGTTTTGGGGCACGGCCCAGGGATACATCTGCCCCGGCTGGCTACCGGGGGCATACATCACCGTGGGGCGACCCTGATACATTTGGCAGGCAAAGAAAGACGCCGCCGCTTCCTCGGGGGCCGGAGTCTCGTCTTCGGCGGTGGGTTCAGGGTCGGGGGGAGTGGGGGCATCGGCCTGGGCCAAGGAGGCGAGGGGCATGGCGGCGGCGAGGGACAGCACCGCGACACTGGTGCTGATGGTGAGACGGGTTGACCAGGGGTGTGTGAGGATGGCCATGGGGTTAACTCTCGTAATAAAAGGGTGACGGCAATAATCGACAACGGCAAATACATCCTGTTTCTAGAACACCCAGATTGCTGGGCTAAGGTGTCATGCCGTTAAAGAACTTGACACAACCTATATTTGGGATGTAGCGAGACGTTACCCTGATGCCCTTTCGACCCGCTAAGGACAGAGGTCTTGGTCGGCCTCGGAGACATTGGGGTTGGTGCGGAGGTAATCGCCGACCCAGGTACAGGCGGCGGTGAGGGCATCTAGGTTGAGGATGGGGTCTAGATGCCAATGCATCAGGTTGCCGTCGTCGCTCAATGACGTGAGAACTTTGCCATCGGGTCTAAAGGCGATGGTGCGTACCCCCGAGGTATGACCCTCCAGGGTGATCAGGGGTTCTCCCGCCGCCGTCCAGATCCGCACGGTTTCATCGAGGCTGCCGGTGGCCACCAGGGATCCGTCGGGGCTAAAGGTAGACCCCCACACCGCCGCCCCATGGCCCCTGAGGGTCGTTATCAGGGATCCGTCTTCGCTATTCCATAGCTTGGCGGTCTTGTCGCCACTGCCCGAAACCAGCATCGATCCATCGGGGCTGTAGGCCAAGCGCCACACGGCGGCATCGTGGGGCAACGTGTGGAGCAACCTGCCGTCAGGCGTCCATAGTTTCACGAGCCCATTATTGCCCGCCGAGGCGATCTGGGTGCCTGCGGGGTGGTAGGCCACATCCCAGGTCGAGGAATTATGGGTTCTCCATTGCTGGATCAACTCGCCCTGGGGTGTCCACCGTTGCAGCAGTCCACTGATGGTGGTAGCCAGAATCTCCTGGCCTTGGGGATGCCAATCGACTCCGAGTTTGGGAAGGCCAGGGTTGAGAATCGATCCCTGAAGCTGTCCTGAACGGTTCCAAAGCTTTAAGCTGCCATCCTCTCCGGCTGAGATCAGCCAATCTTCGGTTGGGTGGAGGGCCAGGGCGAGGGTGTTGATCTGCTGGGTATCGAGGATGCGATAGGTCTGTGCCGTAGACGGCATCAATACTAGGCCCGAATCGAAAGAAGTACTGATGAATTGCTGGCTGTCATGGGTATAGGTGGCTCCAAAGTAGTACCCCGAAGGCAAGGTTCTCAGGGAGGAGTGGTAGTCATTGTCGGTCTGCCAGAGCCGCACCGTATTATCGCCCGCCGCTGAGGCTAGGGTTTTCCCATCGGGGCTGAAGGCGACCGCCCAGATGGGGCCTTGCTGTTCCTGATAGGTTTCTAGCAATTGCCCCTCCAGGCTCCACAATGCCAGGGTTTTGTCGATGCTGACGGAGACAAAGGTTTGGCCATCGGGGCTAAAGGCCAAACTTTCCACGGCACCTCTATGGTGAAGCATCTCTTGGATCAGATCCCCGTCCCGGCTCCAGAGACGAATGCTCTGATCAATGCTGCCGCTCAGCAGCAGCCGACCATCGGGGCTAAAGCTCAGGGCATGGATGGGCGCTTGGCCATGCTGGAGGGTGAGGCGCTGTTCACCATCGGGGGTCCAAAGGGTGATGCTGCCATCGTTGCCCCCGAGGGCAATCACATCCTCCACCGGACTATGGGCCAACGCCCTCATGCCCGAGGGCGATCCGTTCGTGTCAATGGGCCGCAGCGGTGTTCCGTCGATGCGCCATCGCTCGGCCCGCCTGGAGGCTCCCACCACGATAATGCTTTGACTGTCGCGGCTAAAGGCGAGATCCCAAATGCCTGCGGTGGTCGTCGCAAAGGCCCGTTGCAGTTCTCCATCCCGGTTCCAGAGACGGATCCAACCATCATCTCCACTGGAGGCTAACCACTGCCCATCGGGGCTAAATTTTAGGGCGCGGATGTTGGCCTCGTGCCCCTCAAGGGTGGCGATCAGGGTGCCATCGGGTTTCCATAGGCGAATCATCTTATCCACCCCCGCCGACGCAATCAGGGTGCCATCGGGGCTAAAATCCACCGCCAGCACCGCCGCCTGGTGGCCCTCTAGGCGGTTGGACGCGTGGATGTTGATGATAATTTGTCCCAGGATGGCATTCGCCTGATGCTTCAGGGCCTCGGGAGCCTGGGGCCACTTCTCTAGCTGTCGCTGGCCCCGAATCGCCTCAATCAGGGCGTCGAAGGCTTGATTCGAGGCAAAAAGCGCCTCCGCCGTGCGGACGATCGCCTGGGTCTCGTTGAGGGAGGCTTGGCGATACTGGCTCCAGGCCAAGAACCCCATCTCGATGGCCGCTACCATGGCCATCCCCATCCCCGCCAACAGCCACCACTGCCGCCGCAAACTGCGCTGCTGTACCTGGTTGCGCTGATATTCCGCCGTCAGACGCCCCTCCATCTCCTTCAGGCGGGCGGTTTCTAGGACAGCGGTGGTTTCCTGGCGATCGCAATCCTGGCTAGCGGCCAAAAAGCGATAGTCCAGATCGCTAAGGCTTTGGGTTTGTGCCCAGATCAGCATTTCCTGAAGCGCTGGCCCCCGCAGCAGCCAAGCCCGATCCCCCCTGGATGCCACCCAGGCATTGAGGGCGGAGGAATAGGGCCGCAGGCGATTCAGTTCGGTCTGTACCCAATCGAGGGAAAAGACCGCCTGGTAAATGCGATTTTTGACAACGATCTGGCCCTGGCGATTGATCACCAGGCCCGATAGCAGCAGGGCAGTCTGTTCTGGGCTACCGTCTACGGGCACATGATCCCCGAGCGTAATCACCCGCTGATAGAGGCTCAGCAAACGCGGCGCACGCTGTTCGTCATACAGCAAGCGATTGCCAATGGTGCGCAGGTGTTCGGGAATGTCCTGGCTTTCCCAGTGGCTCACGATATGTTCCTGCACCAGGGTTTCCACCCAGGCGGCTTCCGTTCCAGGCGGCAGGCTAAGATTCTGATCGGCGGCGGCACTGCTGAGGTGGGCCACCAACTGACAGAGCTTTTGGGTGAGAAAGGGCTGCCCCCCCGTCCAGTCGAGGATGGCCCGCAGGATGATCTCAGGATGGCTCACCTGCTGCCGAAAGCCCATGGTCAGCGGCTCAACCTCCTGGAGGCTGAAGTCCCGGAGGTCGATGGCGCGGCCAATGTTGAAGGGGGTGCGCTGGGGTGCTTGGATCAAGTCTGAGGGGGTCGTGACCCCAAAGAGCACCCAGGTCACGCGATGATAGGCCGCTTCGGTGGGGCGTTGCTCGTGGCAGGCCCGAATGAAGGCAAAGAAATCATTGACCGGGAAATCTAGCCCCAGAATGCTGTCTACCTCATCCAGCAGAATAAACAACCGCTGATCGGGCAGATGGCTCAGAATGTCATCCATCAACAGCCGCAACTGCTGCACAGGGGGCTGATCGGCCCAGGCTTGCCAGCGGGCCTTGAGGTCGATGGTGCCCAGCAACCGCAGCCCCGACACCAGTTCCAGCATCACCCCCCGATACCATTGGTCGTGGGTGACTTGCTCGCTGCCCAGTTGGGTCATATCCAGATAAACACAGCGATACCCCCGCTGCTCTAGCCGCCGCTGTACCCGCACCCGCAGGCTAGATTTCCCCATCTGGCGGGCATTGAAGACGTAGCAAAATTCCCCCCGATTCAGGGCCTCATAGAGATCCTGATCCGCCTGCCGCACCACATACACCGAGGCATCGGCGGCCAGACTTCCCCCTACTTGATACAGTGTCTCCATAATCCGCCCTCTCTGCTTGGATCCCTCCCCTGGAGCCCTCACCCCCCAACCCCCTCTCCCCGAGGGAGAGGGGATCTGGAACCTCACCCCCCAGCCCCCTCTCCTTCCCAGGAGAGGGGGAGCCGGATTTTTCAAAGTCCCTCTTCTTTTGGGAGAGGGATTTAGGGAGAGGGGATCTGGAACCTCACCCCCCAGCCCCCTCTCCTAGGAAGGAGAGGGGGAGCCGGATTTTTCAAAGTCCCTCTTCTTTTGGGAGAGGGATTTAGGGTGAGGGGATCCGGAACCTCACCCCCCAACCCCCTCTCCTGGGAAGGCGAGGGGGAGCCGGATTTTTCAAAGTCCCTCTTCTTTTGGGAGAGGGATTTAGGGAGAGGGGATCCGGAACCTCACCCCCCAACCCCCTCTCCTAGGAAGGCGAGGGGGAGCCGGATTTTTCAAAGTCCCTCTCCCCCCGGGAGAGGGATTTAGGGTGAGGTCTCCAGGAATTTAGGGTGAGGTCTCTACCGATCCACTGAGCCCATGATGATGTCGATGCTGCCGAGGATGGCCATGATGTCGGCGACCTTCACGCCCTTGAGCAGGTGGGGCAGAATTTGCAGGTTGTTGAAGTCGGCGGCGCGGATTTTGAACCGCCAGGGGAAGACGTTGTCGTCGCCCATGATGAAGACGCCCAGTTCGCCCTTGCCGCTTTCGAGGCGGACATAGTGTTCCCCGGCGGGGATTTTGAAGGTGGGGGCAATTTTTTTGCCGATGAACTGGTAGTCAAAGCCGTTCCATTCCGACTTGGGGCCACCGGCGATGCGTTTGGCTTCCAGGTTCTCGAAGGGGCCACCGGGGATTTGCTTGCAGGCTTGGCGAATGATTTTCACCGATTCGCGCATTTCCCGAATCCGCACCTGGTAGCGGGCCATGCAGTCGCCAGCGGTTTCGTAGTGGATGTCCCAATCGAGTTCGTCGTAGCATTCGTAGTGATCGACCTTGCGCAGATCCCACTTGACGCCGGAACCGCGCAGCATGGGGCCAGACAAGCCCCAGGCAATGGCTTCATCCCGTGTGATGGTGCCGATGCCCTCGATGCGGCGGCGAAAGATGGGGTTGTTGGTGATCAGCTTTTCGTACTCATCGACCTTGGGCAGGAAGTAGTCGCAGAAGTCTAGGCACTTATCAATCCAGCCGTAGGGCAAGTCGGCGGCAACGCCCCCAATGCGGAAATAGTTGTTGTTGATCAGACGCATCCCCGTGGCCGCTTCCCACAGGTCGTAGATCATCTCCCGTTCGCGGAAGATGTAGAAGAAGGGGGTTTGGGCACCCACGTCGGCCAGGAAGGGGCCAAGCCAGAGCAGGTGGTTGGCGATGCGGTTCAGTTCCAGCATGATCACCCGGATGTAGCTGGCCCGCTTCGGCACTTCGATATCCGCCAGTTTCTCCGGCGCATTGACGGTAATCGCCTCGTTAAACATCCCCGCCGCATAGTCCCAACGGCTGACGTAGGGCACAAACATCACATTCGTGCGGCTTTCCGCGATTTTCTCCATGCCTCGGTGCAGGTAGCCAATCACCGGCTCGCAGTCGATTACATCTTCGCCATCCAGGGTGACAATGAGACGCAGCACCCCGTGCATAGAGGGATGGTGCGGCCCCATGTTGATCACCATGGGCTCGGTCTTCGTTTCAATAATTGACATAGGTCAAACCAAGGGTCAGCGGCTAGTTGGGGGATATCTTTGAGTATCTTAATGTGGATCGTCCGCCTTGGCGACCTCCCCCAGCCCCGGCCACCTCACCCTATAATCCCTCTCCTCGGAAGGAACGGGATCCAAGAACCTCACCCTAAATCCCTCTCCTAGGAAGGAGAGGGACTTTGAAACATCCGGCCCCCCTCTCCCTCCTGGGAGAGGGGCTGGGGGTGAGGGCTCCGGTGTCTGGGGGTGAGGGCTCCGGGGTTCCCGTGAAATTGATTACCAAAGGTTTGTGAAGTCTAGAAGAAATACGCAGTCTAGTCTGTGAAGTTCTCACTAAGATGGAAACTAGAGGTGTTCGTGAACGAGGTATTTCGGTCTGTTTCGGCGCGCTGCCCCCAAGGGCTGAAGGGCAGCAGTCACGGTGTATCCGGGTTTATACTTAGGCAATAATGAAGCCATGACCCACCCCATGTCCCAGATTGATGCTAATTGTGAAGGCAGGCTAACCCCTGCTCCTTTGATTACAATATCTGGGTATTTTAGGAGTAGGCCTTGCCTGATCCTAGATGGTTCCTCCCTTGACGAAGGGGATGGGGTTTGCATCACCCCGGCAGCACAGGCCAGTCCGGAATACAGGTTCAGCAAGGTGAGCCCGATATCGGGTTCTGTGGTCTACGGTGGCATGGCCCTTGGCTAAGGGGCTTTACGGATTGTCACCATGTCTGGCCATCGATGATTTCCCTGTAGGGTCTTGAGTCCAGCCGAGTCTCTGGTTTTGTCGTTTGGCGAAGCGGTTTTAAGCACTATGCATCTTCACTGGCTTAGGAAAATCTGGCGGTTCCCGAGAACGGCCCTAAAGCGGTTTGTGAGTGACCTATTACGGCTGGTGCTGCTGAGTAATCGGCCTAGGCGCATGGCCCAACGGGGGTTTGTGCTGCCAACGACGGTGTTGCTGGTGCTGATGGTGGTGCTAACGGCCACGGCCCTGACCTACCGCGTGGTGAGCCGCAGCCAGACGAGCATTGCCCAACGGGAGCAGGTGGTGGTGTCTAGTGCGGCGGCCCCCGCCATTGACCGGGCCAAGGCCAAAATTGAGTTTTTGTTTAAGGGAGATACGCGGTTTCCGGCTGGGTTGCCCACGTCGGCAGCTTTGGTGAGTATGCTGCGGAACGATGGCTCAGAAGGCATTGCCACCTTAGCCAACGATCCCTACACCCTGCCTGGGGAAACCCGCCTAGATATTAACGGCGATGGCACCGTCGATACGGCTTGGTCGTTTGAAGACCGCAGCAC
>JAYKHF010000085.1:0-18979 GCA_035285305.1 Leptolyngbya sp. | reverse complement strand
TATCTGTCAAAGGGTCAGGAGACCTGACCCCTACATGGCCCGAATGCGGTAGGGGCGCGGTTTCCGCGCCCGGTGCAGAATCTTTTGTCAGCCAACCAGCGTTTACGGTCGTCCTGATCTGTGAGCCTGTCGAACAGTCGAAGGGCTTTGAGGATTCGGCAACCCTGAAATTTAACCCTGACAGCATTTAACCCTGACAGCATTTAACCCTGACAGCATTTAACCCTGACAAACCACTAGGGCTGGCGGTGGCCCCAGCATCGTCACCCCAGGGGCGAGGGGATGATCCGCAGGAGGGCTTAGTCGGTGAGACTGCGATCCAACTCTTCGGCGTAGACGTCACCGATATCTTGCCCCCGCAGCAAAATCACCTCGTGGCGAATGCTAGCCCGCAGGGCAACCTGCTGACCAAGAACCGGCGGATTGGCGGCGGTTTTGACCCAGATCGCCCCCGACGGATCGGTGACTTGATAGAGCGCACCATCCAGCAGGGGCAGGAGGCGCGTGACCTCTCCCCCAAAGGAGGCCGTCCCCCCGCGATGTTGCCCCAAATTGGCGATCGCGGTGATGGGGCTGAGCCATCCCAGACCGGGAACGCGGCCCAACTCCTTGCGGAGGCCAAACCCCAGACCCGGGTTGGCCCTAGCGCCGCCTATGGCCAAGGAGAGAACCAGCAGGCCGATGAGGCCGGGATAGGCAAACCGTTTGAGCATAGCCAGCATAGGGACAGGGGGATAGGCAAAACCACACACTGACCTAGGCAGACCCTGCCGCGAAACGGGCAAAATCTGAGACACTGGGAAAGGTTCTAGGCCAGCCTGTTCTATCCTAGCCCTGAAGCCCAACCTTGGAATAGGACTGAGCATAGAGCGGGGTTGCCCGTCTGGGTTGCCCTTGGCCCCTCGCCTTCGATAGTTTGCTTGCGTTCAACGATTGTCCGTGCCATGACTCAACTCCTCGACGGTAAAGCCCTCGCAGCCCAGGTGCAGGACGACCTCGCCCAACAGGTGGAATCCTTCACGGCCCAAGGCCACCGCCCCCCCGGCCTAGCGGTGATTATGGTGGGCGACAACCCCGCGAGTGCCGCCTACGTGCGCAACAAGGAGCGGGCCTCGGGCAAGGTGGGGATTGCCTCCCAGGTGCATCATCTCCCCACAGGCACGCCCCAGGGCGAGGTGATGGCCCTCATTCAGCACCTCAATCAGGATGCCAATGTGGACGGCATCCTCGTGCAGTTGCCCCTGCCCAGTGGTCTAGACGCCGTGGCGCTGCTGAACACCATCGACCCCGACAAAGACGTGGACGGGCTACACCCCATTAACCTCGGTCGCCTGCTGCGGGGGGAATGGGGGCTGAGAAGCTGCACGCCCTACGGGGTGATGCGGCTGCTGGCGGCTCACCAGATTGACCCAACGGGCTTGAGGGCCGTGGTGATCGGGCGCAGTATTTTGGTGGGCAAACCCATGGCCGTGATGCTACTAGAGGCCAATGCCACTGTCACCGTGGCCCATGCTCGTACCGTGGATCTGCCCGCCCTGGCCCGTCAGGCTGATATCCTAGTGGCGGCGGTGGGTCGGCCCCAGATGATCACGGCTGACTGGGTGAAACCCGGTGCCGTGGTGATTGATGTGGGCATTAATCGGGTGGAAAGCCCCGACGGCAAGGCCCGTCTGGTGGGCGATGTGGACTACGCCGCCGTGGCCCCCATTGCCAGCGCCATTACCCCCGTCCCCGGTGGCATTGGCCCCATGACCGTGGCCATGCTCCTGGAGAATACCGTCACCAGCTACCGTCAACGCCTGCAACTCTGATCGGCTGGATATCAGCCCGGTTACTGTCTCTCCTGGGCACAGTGTCCGCCCCGATTGGGGGTCATCGACCCCACCCCCCTGGAACCTTCGCCTCCCGCCGATGGGTTCCCCTTTCAGCCCCTGTCCTTACTGTCTGTGTCGTGCCGTTCTTTGCCACCATGGTGTCCGCCAACTCCCTCGAACCTACCTTGACCGAATTTGACCTGTCCGCCTATTTGGAGGAGCGTCGGCCCCAGGTGGAAGCTGCCCTCGACGCAGCGGTGCCGATGCAGTACCCCGAAACCCTCTATGAATCCATGCGCTATTCCCTGCTGGCGGGGGGAAAGCGGCTGCGCCCCATCCTCTGTTTGGCGGCTTGCGAACTGGTGGGCGGGGATCCGGCGGTGGCCATGCCCACGGCCTGCGCCCTGGAGATGATCCACACCATGTCGCTAATCCACGATGACCTCCCGTCCATGGACAACGACGACTATCGGCGGGGACGACTCACCAACCACAAGGTCTACGGTGATGATGTGGCGATTTTGGCGGGCGATGCCTTACTTACCTACGCCTTTGAGCATGTCGCCACCGCTACCCAGGGCGTGCCCCCAGAGCGGGTGCTGCGGGTGATTGCCGGACTGGGCAAAGCCGTGGGCGGCGAAGGGCTGGTGGGTGGCCAGATCGTTGACCTAGCAAGCGAAGGCAACCCCGACACCACCCTGGAAACCCTGAACTACATCCACAACCACAAAACGGCGGCGCTGCTCGAAATTTCCGTCACCGCTGGGGCGATCCTGGCCGGGGCCACCGAGGCGCAGGTTCAAAATCTGCGGGACTATGCCCAGCGCATCGGCCTTGCCTTCCAAATTGTGGACGACATCCTCGATATCACCTCCACCGCCGAAACCCTGGGCAAATCCATTGGTAAGGATGTAGCCGCCCAAAAAGCCACCTATCCTAGCCTCTGGGGTTTAGAGGAATCGCGACGACAGGCGGATAAACTCATTGACGAGGCCAAGGCCGCCCTCGATGGGTTTGGGCCTGCCAACCAGCCGCTCCGCGCCATTGCCGACTACATTGTTGCCCGCACCTATTAGGGATTCACCATGCCGACGATGGAAAATTTTAGCGATATTCTCAATAACTACGTGCTGCTGGTGGCTCTAGTCGCCTGCATTACGGCGCAAATTCTCAAGGCCATGATCGAGCTGGTACGCCACCGCAAGCTCAACCTCAAGGTGATGGTGGAAACGGGGGGTATGCCCAGTTCCCACTCGGCCCTCGTCACCGCCTTGGCCTGTGGTGTGGGGCAAACCCTAGGCTGGGCCAGTCCTTTCTTTGCCGCCACCTGCGTCTTCGCCATTATTGTGATGTACGACGCCGCCGGAGTGCGCCAAGCTGCCGGGAAACAGGCCCGGGTGCTGAACCAAATCATCGATGAACTCTTCCAGGAGAAGCCCGAATTTAACGAAGATCGCCTGAAGGAACTCCTCGGCCACACCCCGTTTCAGGTGATTGCGGGATCCATCCTCGGAGTCTGCATCTCTTGGTTAGCGGCCCCAGCCTACGGCTTTTAGCCTCCGGGCAATCCCCATGAATGGGTCAGCATTAATTCGTCAGCATTAATTCATCAGCGCAATGGCTGGGGTCAGCATCACCACTTCGTTACTATCCACAATAAAGCCTGAAATCCCATAGCCCCCCAGCACAGACAGCGTCGTGGCGGCACCTTCCAGATTAGGACTATAGGCAATCAGGAGGTAGGAGCGTTGTCGATAGACCGCTAGCCCCACCGCCTGACCCACCTGACGTTGGATCAATCGAGCCGTCTCTGGCTGATATTGGTAGTCCACGAGCACCGCAAACCCAGCGTTGAGGGGTTGCGGGGCATAGGCGACGGGGGTGACCATTGCCGCCGGGGGCACCGAGGGTGTTTCTGGCGTGGGGCTGGCTGGCGTGGGGTTAGCTGGCGTGGGCGTCGTCGAAGGGGGGGGAGGCATGGTCCCCGTTGTGGCAGGCCGCGCCACAAACGCCTGTAAACCCTCAACCTCAGTCATGTACTGCGCCCAGGCGTTGGCATTTTCAAGGCTGGTAAACCCTCCAGCCCGCACAACGGTATCACTGAGGTAGTTGCAGACCATCACCGTACTGCTCGAGGGCAGCAGATCTTGCACCCGGTTCCGTTCCGCCTCATTGTTCCCCCGCACCAGGAGGAGATACTCATTCACCTGGGGCGGCGGGCAGGCCGGGAATACCCCTTGGGCTTGGGCCATATCCCCCAAACCCAGGACAGTAAACATTCCTAGGGTCACTATCCCCCATCCTCGTCGGATCGTCCTGGGGAAAGACCCGGAAGCCATGGCTACGGATGGCCCAAACCAGTTACTCATTGCCTTTGCCTTATTAGAATTGCGTCGCTGGGGTTGCGCTGCTGTGCATCACAATCTGCCAGCGATTCTATCCCAAACCCGCCCGTTTCAACCGCTGATTCTCCCAGGCCTAGGGGCCAGGGCGAGGGGAAGGGCTGGGGGTTCCCCTCAGGGTACCTAAGCAAAGATAGCCTAGGCGGAGAGGGCCGCTGTCGAAGCGAGGGGATCGGGAATCGTCGCCGAGGGGGCGTCAAATTCGCCCGTAGCCACGTATTCTAGGCGCAGTTTCAGCCAGGTGATAAAGGTTTTGTTGGTGGACACCACCGCCACAGCGGGCTGGGGGCAGCGCGATTTGACCTCAGCCATCTCCGGTGCCTCTAGAAACGCCGGAGCCTTGACGAGCCAAAAGTCTAGGGCCTGTTCCTGCTCTTGATAGTAGCGGCGGCGTTCCTTCAGCACTTCCTCGAAGGGTTCTTCTTCCAGCAAAAACTTTTCACTGGCAACAGCGTAGTAATGGGTTGTCATCGGGTTCTCCTAAAGATCTCTAGCCGTGGGTCTTTCGTGACAGGGATGAAAGGGATTGGATCAACGCTGAATCGATCACTATCGCGTCATCCTGAAGATGGGTGGACACCGTGGTTTGCCCAGGGAAAAGCTTCCCCCAGCCCCAACCCATTTTAGCCCTAGCTCTGCCCCCGACCGGAGAAAACCTATGGCAGAAAACATCACCAGGCCAAGACCAAGGGGCCTAGAGGCTGAGCGGGACGCCGTGGATCACCTGCTTCATCTCTCGCACCGCCCGCTCTAGCCCCACCAAAACAGCGCGGCTAATAATGCTGTGGCCAATGTTGAGTTCTTCCATGCCGGGAATACAGGCCACTGGGTAGGTATTCCAGTAGGTGAGGCCGTGGCCAGCGTTCACCCGCAGGCCCAGATCCAGGGCTTGGGCCGTCCCCCGTTGCAGGATGGCCAGTTGATCGGCCACTTCGGCTTCCCCGTGGGCTTCGGCGTAGGGGCCAGTGTGGAGTTCAATAAACTGGGCTTTGACCTGGGACGACGCATTGATTTGGGAGGCATCGGCATCAATGAACAAGCTCACGGGGATCTGGGCCGACTGAAGGCTGTCTACGACCTGGGCCATGCGGTCGATCTGCCCCACCACATCCAGGCCGCCCTCCGTGGTCACTTCCTCCCGCCGCTCAGGGACAAGGGTGACATAGTCGGGCTTGAGATCGAGGGCAATGGCGACCATCTCATCGGTGGCGGCCATTTCGAGGTTGAGGTGGGTGCGCACCGTCTGGCGCAGCAACCGCACATCTCGATCCTGCATGTGGCGGCGATCCTCCCGCAGGTGGACGGTAATGCCGTCAGCCCCAGCCAGTTCGGCCAGCACCGCTGCGGCTACCGGGTCGGGCTCCACGGTGCGGCGGGCCTGACGTACCGTGGCCACGTGATCAATGTTGACTCCTAGGGTAGGCAATCCCGTCGCTCCCCATGTTTCAAAAGACTGCGCCCCTGATCCTATCGCAAAACCCCAGCCCCCCGGGATGTCCGTCCGAAGAACTGGGCGTAACACGGTATCCAAAACGCAGAACGGGGGCAAAGCGCCGAAGCCCTTTACCCCCGTATGCTGATTCGGTATCCCCTAGGGGATGGATGCCCTTATCCCCTAGGGGATAGATGTCCTAGTAGCGATAGGTGCTAGCACCGGGCTTGTGCACGATGAAGCTCAGGACTTGGCACTGCTTCACGTTGTCGAAGCCGACCACGCGGATGAAGCAGTTGGAGTACTCGGAGCGGCAAGCCTGCACTTCGCTCAGCACTTCCTGGGTGGAGGTGGCGTTGAACAGGGGCAGCTTCCACATCGTCCAGTAGTAGGTTTCGGGGTTGGAGTCTTCGTTGAACTCCACGGCGGGGATGAAGCCCATCTTCAGGATGTAGGCCACCTGACGCTCGATTTGAGCATCGGTCAGGGGGGGCAGGTAGGACATCGTTTCGTAACGACGCTCTTTAGGCAGAGTTTTCATAGTTCCTCGCTGGGTTACTAATCGGCGATCAGGCAATGCTGACCGCGAGTGAACAAAAGGGTTAACGGCGATGGTTCGACGAGTTGATTAGCCTGATCTGGGGATCCTAGTCCGGGGTTGCCCCGGTATCGGGGTTGGATTCCTGGGGCACCTCAGCGGTACTGAGGGCGTCCAAATCCACCGTATGTTCGGCATCTCCCAGTTGCGTCAGGCGCTCTAAATGCTGGCGGCGGTGTTCCATATTGGCCTGCTGAAGGTTGGCGATCACCATTTCCGGCAGGAACTCGCAGATTGCCTCTGCAATGTGCTGCCGAACGGTCATGATCCGCATGGCCATGTCAGGCTTTTCCGTCATCAACGCGGTCAGGTAGGCTTCCCCATCCTGGAGCGCTGCTTGGGTGGAAAAGGTATTGAGCCAATAGGCTTGGGCGGGGTTGGTTTCCTTAAGCTGACTCAGCACCGTTTTCACGGCCTGGAAGGTCAGATAGCTGGTCAGCACCTTAGCGGTGTCCTTTGCCGCTTGTTTGAGGTCCATCGGTGTCTCCTCGAACGGTTGACCTAGACCCCGCCCGGGGGTGGGTAGACCTGATTGAAGCCCGAAATCCAGATAGATTCGGTAACTTAGGCCGCAGTCTTAAGGTTTCTTAAGACCCTAGTCCTAGGAACTAGCCCATCCCCCGCCGCCGAAGCGCCCTTAGATGGTGTCAACGGTGTCGAACTCGAACTTGATTTCCTTCCACAGTTCGCAGGCGGCAGCCAGTTCGGGAGACCACTTACACGCTTCGCGGATGATGTCGCCACCTTCGCGGGCCAGGTCGCGGCCTTCGTTACGGGCCTGAACGCAAGCTTCCAGAGCGACGCGGTTGGCGGTTGCACCGGGGGCGTTACCCCAGGGGTGACCGAGGGTACCACCACCGAACTGAAGCACGGAGTCGTCGCCGAAGATTTCCACCAGAGCGGGCATGTGCCACACGTGGATACCACCGGAGGCCACAGCCATCACGCCAGCCATGGAGGCCCAATCTTGGGTGAAGTACACCCCGCGAGAGGGGTCACGCTCCACGTAGTTTTCGCGCAGCAGGTCTACGAAGCCGAGGGTGCCAGCGCGATCGCCTTCCAGCTTACCGACCACGGTACCGGTGTGGATGTGGTCACCACCGGACATCCGCAGACACTTCGACAGCACGCGGAAGTGGATCCCGTGGTTCTTCTGACGGTCGATCACCGCGTGCATGGCGCGGTGGATGTGCAGCAGCACGCCGTTGTCACGACACCAGTGGGACAGGGTGGTGTTGGCGGTGAAGCCAGCGGTGAGGAAGTCGTGCATGATGATGGGCTGGTCGAGTTCCTTGGCGTACTCGGCCCGCTTCAGCATTTCTTCGCAGGTGGCGGAGGTCACGTTCAGGTAGTGGCCTTTGATTTCCCCGGTTTCGGCTTGGGCCTTGGTGATGGCATCGGCCACAAACAGGAAGCGATCCCGCCAGCGTTGGAAGGGCTGGGAGTTGATGTTTTCGTCGTCTTTGGTGAAGTCTAGACCACCGCGCAGGGCTTCATACACAGCGCGGCCATAGTTCTTCGCAGACAGACCCAGCTTGGGCTTGATGGTACAGCCCAGCAGAGGACGACCATACTTGTTCAGGCGATCACGCTCCACTTGGATGCCGTGGGGAGGGCCTTGGAAGGTCTTCAGGTAGGCGACGGGAATCCGCAGGTCTTCCAGGCGCAGGGCGCGTAGGGCTTTGAAGCCGAACACGTTACCCACCAGGGAGGTCAGCAGGTTGGTGACGGAACCTTCCTCGAACAGGTCGAGGGGGTAGGCCACATAGCAAATGTATTGGTTATCTTCACCGGGCACCGGCTCGATGTCGTAGCAACGACCCTTGTACCGATCCATGTCGGTCAGTAGGTCAGTCCACACGGTGGTCCAGGTACCCGTAGAGGATTCAGCGGCAACCGCAGCAGCGCACTCTTCGGGGGGCACACCGGGCTGGGGGGTCATCCGAAATGCCGCCAGGATATCGGTATCTTTGGGGGTGTAGTCGGGGGTGTAGTAGGTCAGCTTATAGTCCTTTACACCGGCGCTATAGCCCGCTTTTGACTGAGTCGTTGTCTGAGAGTAAGACATATCTCCCTTCCTGTGAATCTAAGAAATCTCTCACGCGAACCTCTGCGGCCCAGCCACTGACAAGTTGATTTCCTCCGGTTCACCCTCGGAAACCCCATGCCCAGCCCAAGCCAGATGTCCATAACAATGAGATGGCAGCAAACAGGAGGCAACCATTAAAACAGTTGCCCACCAGGCGCGTTAGGTATTTTTGATTACCTCTTGCCTTAGCATAGTACCAGCGATTGGATAAGGTTTATTTTGGAAGATCTGTATATATTCATAACTTTAAGTTATGGCCTACCCCGGCTGTAGGAATACTTGATTTAAGTTTTCAACCTGGGGTAAATTGATTACCCAACTTGTGATAAAGAACCCTCAACGGTGATAGAGCAGTCCCGGCTGCCCGAGGGTTTCTCGGGTAATCGGGCTAGGATCGACGCTGGGGAAGGCCAGGGGCGGCTGAGGGGTCAGGTTTCAACCCCAGCCATCCTCAACTTCCATCAACCTACAAGACTCAAGTCCTTAGGGGATAACCACTTTGGGAATGTTAAGGACTGTGTTGATTTTCTCAGGTTGGCCCAGTAGGCGACAGGCATTCCCGTATGATCATTTCCAAAGTTTGTAAATTTTCCTAAGATTCTGGAGATTCAAACGTGTCTCTTCCGTTACTAAACTATTCTCCGTCCAGCCAAAACCAGCGGGTTGCCGACATCGACGTGGGCGGCGATCGCCAGCCCCGGATTTTCTCCACCGACGATGTCTACAGCGGCACCGGAATGGACGCCCTGATCGAGGCGGCCTATCGGCAGATGTTCTTCCATGCCTTCAAGTGTGATCGTCAGATCTTCCTGGAGTCTCAACTGCGGAATGGGCAAATCACCGTGCGCGACTTCATCCGGGGTCTGGCGCTGTCTCCCACCTTCTACAACAGCTTCTTTGCCAAAAACAGCAACTACAAGTTTGTTGAGCACTGCGTCCAAAAAATTCTGGGCCGCGAAGTGTACAACGAGCGCGAAAAGATTGCCTGGTCTATCGTCGTCGCCAACCAGGGCATCCAGGGGCTTGTGGATACCCTGCTCGATAGCGAAGAATACCTGAGCAACTTTGGCTACAACACCGTGCCCTACCAGCGTCGTCGGGTGCTGCCCGGTAAGGGTGAAGGCGATCTGCCCATCCACATCAGCAACCCCCGCTACGACGCCTACCACCGCAACCAACTGGGCTTCCCCCAAATTATCTGGCAGTCCCAGGTCAAGCGGTTTGTGCCCCAAGACAAGAAAGCCACCGCTGGCAACCCCAGCCTCTTTCTGTCCATGGCCCGCAACATTGGCGCAACGGGTGCGGCTCCGGCTCGCGTCTCCGTGGGCGATATCAACATCGCCACCGCCGTGCCCTACCGCAAGCTGTCTGACTAGACGCTAAGGCTATCGGTGCTTGAGAGAGTCGTCTACGGGCGGCTCTCTTTTTGTTTGGGGAGTGGGGAGTCGGGGGTCGGGAGTCGGGAGTCGGGAGTCGGGGAATCAAGGCAAAAAAAATCCCCCGGTTCTCCGAGGGATGAGCTTTGGTGTATCTACCATTCACCTAGAGGCCTAGACGGGCTGGCCCCCCAAAGGTTGCCGATCCACGGCGGACGGACGTCACCTATGCCCACCGGTTTTCCATAGAGTTCCCCCGGGAGGTTGGCCCTACCGTCTAGGGATGGGTTCCTGGACGGCTGGGGGACGGCGCTAATTCCCTGCCCCCATTTCCAGGAGGAAAGCCGCCTGTTCCCGCAACCCAGCGGCCCATTCTCCATTGCCTTCCGCCTCAATCAAATCTGCGGCTGTCTCAAAGTCAGCAATCACGGCCTGTCGGGCAGCGGCAGGAATATCCTCTGGGCCTTCAATGGGGCCTCCTTGCTCCAGGTAAACTTGGCCCAAGGTAGCCTGGGCGCGGCCTAGGTAGCCGATGGCCTGCTGGGGGTCTAGGGCAATCGCGGCGGTGTAGGCCGCAATGGCCTCGCGATAGCGTTCTTCGGTGTTGAGGGCTTCGGCCCTGGCTAGGGCGACCTCATAGTCGGTGGCAGACCGCACCACGAGGCTAAAATTGCCGCCGTTGCCAGCGTAGGATCGGGCGACGATGCGGTAGGTGCCGTCAGCGGGAATTTCGGCCACAATGCGGGAGTTGAGGCTGCCGCCAAAGTCATCGTTGAAGGCGATTTCTTCCCCGGTGGCCGTTTGCAGGGACAAGACCGTATCAAAGTCGTCGCTTTCCATGATGATGGTCACCGTCTGTCCGGCTTGGCCTTCAAAGGTGTGTACCGATTCCGCCGGAACAATCGTATCCTCAGTGTCAATGATGACTGGCTGGGCCTGCGCGGGTAATGAGGCCACACCCACCCCTAGACCTGTGGTTAACGCGAAGAGGGTCATCAGTGAACCAATCGGTCGCAGCAACATAGGGCCTCCGGGGGTAATCATGTCCCTGAACCTTAGCACAGGCCCCGAGGGGCGATCCCTCGATTGGGACAAACCGTAAGATGGTCTTGGCTATGCTCAACACAACCCAACGTTTGCTACGCGATCCCCACCTTCCCTCGCCAGCCTTGCCATGTCTAAGATCCCTAGCCTTGCCCTCCTTGCCAGTCTGCTGATGGCCAGCCCTGCCCTGGCCCTGCCCCCGCCGGAGGACACCCCCGAGGAAATCCTGCGCACGGAAATCATTACCGAGGCCCGATCCCCCCTCACTGGAGAACCCCTATCAGCGGCGGAATATGCCGTCTTGATGGAGCAACTTCAGGATCCCAATCGCAACCCCCAAGTGAGTACCGAGGTCACAGGCTTAATTGCGCTGCTTCAGTTCCGCCGGGTGGTGAAGCCTATCCTGCCCTTTATTCCCTAGGGATAGAAAAAAGACGAGGGCGAAAACCCGCTAACCATCTCGAAAATTTCCCGATGGAAATCACTAAGTTTTGTTAATCTATTCCGCAGATAGTAAACTTACGCCAATCTGAGGGCTGAAACGCTCCCTGAAAACGGTCGTCGGGGTTCAAGGCTGATCCCAGAACGTCGGGTCGCGGGGTACACTCCTAACAGCGCACGGTACTGACAGCACGGGCACAAGGTTAGGGCATCGGGCACCTCAGGCTGCGTCATCATCACCTGTGGACTTTAAAACATGGCTGTAACCGTTGATCCTGGGCAAATTGACCGCATCGTCTGGAACCAGCACCACGACCCCTTTGAGGTGCTAGGCCCCCACATGGTGCAGCAGGACGGCAAAACCGTCTGGGCTGTCCGCGCCTATCTGCCCCAGGCCGATCAAGCTTGGGTGGTGCTGCCGGAGGAGCACAAAGAAGTGCCCATGGAGAGCTTCCACAATCCCCACTTCTTTGAATGCATTTTGGAAGTGAAGGATTTGGCCAACTACCAGCTCAAATACGTCAGCGACGGCCATGTCCATGTCACCTACGACCCCTACGCCTTCAAAACCCGCGCCATTACCGACTTCGACATTCACCTGTTTGGCGAGGGCAACCACCACCGCATTTACGAGAAGCTCGGTGCCCACTACACCGAAGTGGAAGGCGTCACCGGGGTGTATTTTGCCGTGTGGGCACCCAACGCCCGCAATGTGTCTGTCCTCGGCGACTTCAACTATTGGGATGGCCGCAAGCACCAGATGCGCCGCCTGTCTAACGGCATCTGGGATCTGTTCATCCCCGAACTGGAGGTGGGCACCCACTACAAGTACGAAATCAAAAACTATGATGGCCACATCTACGAGAAGTCTGACCCCTACGGCTTCCAGCAGGAGACTCGGCCTAAAACGGCCTCCATCGTCACCGACCTGGACAGCTACGCTTGGCAGGATGACGACTGGATGGAAAAGCGGCGTCAAACCGATCCGCTGACTCAGCCCGTTTCCATTTACGAAGTTCACCTCGGATCCTGGCTGCACGAATCCTCTGCCACTCCGGCCCTGCTACCCGATGGCACCCCGGAACCCGTCGTCACCGTTGCCGAACTCAAACCCGGTGCGCGATTCCTCACCTACCGGGAACTGGCGGCGCGACTGATTCCCTACGTCAAGGAACTGGGCTTCACCCACATCGAACTACTGCCCGTGGCCGAGCACCCCTTCGATGGCTCCTGGGGCTACCAGGTGACGGGCTACTACGCCGTCACCTCCCGCTACGGTAGCCCGGAAGACTTCATGTACTTTGTCGATCAGTGCCATGCCAACGGCATTGGGGTGATTGTGGACTGGGTTCCTGGCCACTTCCCCAAGGACGGCCACGGGCTAGCCTTCTTCGACGGCACCCACCTCTACGAACACGCCGACCCCCGCAAGGGCGAACACAAGGAATGGGGCACCCTGGTCTTCAACTATGGCCGCAACGAGGTGCGCAACTTCCTGGTGGCCAACGCCATCTTTTGGTTCGAGAAGTACCACATCGACGGAATCCGCGTGGATGCGGTGGCCTCCATGCTCTACCTCAACTACTTCCGCAAAGATGGGGAATGGGTGGCCAATGAGTACGGCGGCCATGAGCACATCGAAGCGGCGGACTTTTTGCGCCAAGTAAACCATCTGCTGTTCACCTACTTCCCTGGCGTGCTCTCCATTGCCGAAGAATCCACCGCTTGGCCGATGGTGTCTTGGCCCACCTACGTCGGCGGCTTGGGCTTCAACCTGAAGTGGAACATGGGCTGGATGCACGACATGCTGGACTACTTCCACATGGATCCCTGGTTCCGGCAGTTCCACCAAAACAACGTCACCTTCAGCATTTGGTACGCCTTCACCGAAAACTTTATGTTGGCCCTCTCCCACGATGAGGTGGTTCACGGCAAGAGCAACATGCTGGGCAAAATGCCTGGGGATGAATGGCAGAAGTTCGCCAACCTGCGCTGCCTCTACACCTACATGTTCACCCATCCCGGCAAAAAAACGCTCTTTATGAGCATGGAATTTGGCCAGTGGAGCGAGTGGAACGTGTGGGGCGACCTGGAGTGGCACCTGCTGCAATACGAGCCACACCAAAGCCTGAAGCAGTTCATGGGTAAGCTCAACGAGTTCTACCGCAGCGAGCCCGCCCTGTTCACCCAAGACTTCGACCAGGCTGGGTTTGAATGGATTGATTGCAGCGACAACCGCCACAGCGTGGTGTCCTTCCTGCGGCGCGACAAGGGCACGGGGGACTTTGTGGTGGTGGTGTGCAATTTCACCCCCCAACCCCACAGCCACTACCGCATCGGCGTGCCCGAAAAGGGCTATTACCGGGAATTGTTCAACAGCGATGCCCGCGACTTTGGCGGCAGCAACATGGGCAACCTCGGCGGCAAATGGTCGGATGACTGGGCCTTCCACAATCGGCCCTTCTCCCTGGATCTCACCCTGCCCCCCCTAGGCGTGATTGTGCTGAAGCTCGACCAAGAAGAAACCCAAAAAGCCCTGGCCGAGGGTTAAGCCGACCTGAGGGACAGCGGATCGTAGGGGCGAGGTGACCTCGCCCCTACGGATTGGTGGTTGCTAGGATGGCGGTAGGTTCGTTGGGGATGCGCCCACGATGTTTGCGTTGGTTTCGCCCGAAAGCATCCAGTTGCCAGCGGGGGCGGTGGTGCGGTTGCCCGCCACTTGGTCGGAGTATCAACGCCTGTGTGACCAGCGGGGCGATGGCACTCTGCCGCGATTGAAATATCGTCCTGGAGAAGTGCTGCTGATGTCTCCCCGGCCTGGGCACGGGCGCGATGCCAACCTGATCGCCGACCTTGTCAAAGCCCTGCTCGATCATCGGGAACAAGACTACGATGCCTTCACCCCGGTCACGATGACGCTACCCGAAACCAGCGGTCTAGAGCCAGACTACTGCTTCTACATTGAGAATTGGCGGGCCATATCGGGCAAAACCAGAATTGATTGGCAGCAGGATCCGCCCCCGGATTTAGTGATTGACGTGGATGTCACCAGCTTTTCGGATGTGCAGGATTATCGACCCTTTCGGGTGCCGGAAATCTGGCTCTACAAACAGCAACAGCTTTTGATGTATCAGTTTCAGGCAGGGGGCTATGAACGAGTGAGCCACAGCCAATTTTTCCCAGACTTTGATCTGCCCACAATCCTCACCCGCTGCATGCACATGGCCTACAACCGCAACTCCAGTGCCGCCATGCGCGACCTCAAGCCGTGGCTCGCGGCCCAGCGTTAGCGGGGGCATCGGGGAATTGTCTGAGCCACGGGCAGCAGGGATGACGCCTGCCTAAACCGACGACACGCCATCCTTCAGACGGGATCCTGACGCCCACAGAAACCATTAAAATTCATGCGGGTAAGGCCCTTCCCCCTCGGAAGAACGGCCATGCTGCGCCACAATCAGAACAGTTCCACCTTGTCCCAGCGGGGAATGCCCCGGAGAGTTGCCTATGACCAGCGCCACGCTACCCTCACCGATTCCGCACCTTCAGGATGGACTGCCCATCCTGTCCGGCTGGGACGCCGACCTGGACGCCGCCTTGGCCTCGGATGCGCCCGTGTTTTTGCCCCGCACCAATCTTTCGTTGGATCAGGTCTCTGCCGGGTTTGCCATTGCCCTACACATGCACCAGCCCACCATTCCGGCGGGGGCCAAGGGCGAGCTGATCAACCACCTGCAATACATGTTCGAGCACGCCTTTGAGGGCGACAACCACAACGCTGGCCCCTTTGCCTACTGCTATGCCCGCCTGGGGGATTTTATTCCCGATTTGATCCAGCAAGGCTGCAACCCCAGGGTGATGCTGGACTATTCTGGTACGCTGCTGTGGGGCTTTCAGCACATGGGCCGCCAGGATATCCTGGAGAAACTGCGCCGTCTGGCCTGCGATCCGGCCTACCAGCCCTACGTAGAATGGCTGGGCACCTGCTGGGGCCATGCGGTGGTGCCCTCCACGCCGATTCCCGATTTGAAGCTACACATTCGGGCTTGGCAGCACCATTTTGCCGCCATTTTTGGGTTAGACGCCCTGCGCCGAGTGCGGGGGTTTTCACCGCCGGAGATGCACCTCCCCAACCATCCCGACGTGCTCTACGCCTTTGTGAAGACCCTGAAGGACTGCGGCTATCGCTGGCTGTTGGTGCAGGAACATACCGTGGAAACCCCGGAGGGTCACGGCATTACCCAACCCCACCTGCCCCACCGTCTGGTGGCCCGCAATGCCCAGGGGGAGGTCGAGGAAATTACCGTTCTGATTAAAACCCAAGGTTCCGACACCAAGCTTGTGGCCCAAATGCAGCCCTACTGGGAAGCCAAAACCCTGCGGCCCCAGCCCCTCGGTGCTGCCACCGTGCCGCCCCTAGTCACGCAAATTAGCGATGGTGAAAACGGCGGCGTGATGATGAACGAATTCCCCAGCGCCTTCATGCGTTCCTGGCACGAAATGCGGGAACAGGGCGGTGGACGGCGGGGCGTGGTGGCCTTCAACGGCACGGAATATCTAGAACTGCTGGCGGCGGCGGGGGTGGATTCTGCCCAGTTCCCCCGCTGTCAGGCGGTGGGGCAGCATCGCCTCTGGCAAAAAATGGGTGCCCAAGTTGGAACAGAGGCCATGGCCACGGCGATTCAGGCACTCCACGCCGAAGATGGCCGCTTTTCGATGGAAGGCGGATCCTGGACCAACGACCGCAGTTGGGTACGCGGCTACGAGAACGTCATGGGGCCAATGGAACGCCTCAGCGCCCAGTTTCACCGCACCATGGCCCGTCAGTCGGCCTCCGCTGAACCACTAGAGCGCCAGTATCGCTACCGCAACGCGTTGTTGCACCATCTACTGCTACAAACAAGCTGCTTCCGCTATTGGGGCCAGGGGGCTTGGACAGAATACGCTGAAGAAATCTATCGGCGCGGGCAAGCGATTCTCAGCCACGATTTTCCCGCCTAACCGCTCGGCCTATCCGCCCAGCTTGGGTTAGGTTAGCCCTGATAACTTCAGCCTTCCGTAAAAACACGGGGAAAGCTCGTTGGGGAAGGCTAGGGATGGTTTACAATGCAGTTACCGAAGCTGCCCCCGAGGGTTGCTCTGGTAAACGGTAAGGATGGATGCTGTAGTCTTCTCGGCCACGGTGTAGGCTGTTTCTCGCTGCGGCCTGCTCTGCGGCCTCAGCGATAGTACGGACTAGCATCGTACAGACTTAGGGATATTACGGAGTTGCCAGGGCGGTTTCCATGGCCCCTGGGTGGTCATAGCGATCCTGGTATCCTTTGCCTAGGTTTTCGCCTTGCGTTTTAGCTGAGGTTTGTCGTTCCACCTGTCTGTCATCCTATGCTGCTACCGACTCAAACCGATCATGCCCGCCCCTTCCTCACCTGGCAGCGTATTACTGACTGGGCTCAGGAACATTACCGATCCCGTGCGTTTAATAAAGATGAACGGATTCCCACCCGTCCGGGGTTGCTCTACCTGGTGGAGCGGGGATCCGTCCGTCTGGTGGGAGCCAGCCAACTGCTGAGTGAGGTGAGTTCCGACCTCGATGCGGAGGATGACGACGGGGCCAGTGGGATTGGGATGGCAGGCCATGAAGAAGCCTTCCTGGGGTTTGTGGGGGCCGGACAACCCTTTGAAATTGTGGCCCAGTCACCCTTTAGCCTCCAGAGCTTTGCCCATACCGACAACACCACCGTCATTTGGCTCTACTGGAGCGACCTCGACAACTGGCCCCATTTTCGGCGCGAGGTGCTCGATGCCTTCCGCTATCAGCACCAGCGCAAACTGCTCTGGCTCACCACCTTGGGGCAACGGCGCACCATTGATCGCCTCCTGGGCTTTATTACCCTGTTAATCGAGGAATTTGGCGAACCCTGCGAGTCGGGCTACTACCTCCCCTGGACATTGACCCACGCCCAAATCGGCAGCGCCATTGGATCCACCCGCGTCACCGTGACCCGGCTGATGGGAAAACTGCGCCAGGGAAAACTGATCCATATCTACAAAGATGGGTTGATTGCCATTCCCGCCAGCCAAATGAGCCTTCGCCAAGAAGCCTAGCCCTGCCGTCGGACGGGTTAGGCGGAGGGCGGAGGGCTAGCAGCACCATTGCTGTAGAGTTCGCCTAGGGCCGGGGACTTGCTGCCGTTCTTCTCGGCGTTGATGGCCTTGAAGTTGAGGGGCAGGTTGGTGAACTGGGGCAGAATTTCCTCGGTGAAGGCGGCGGCGGCCTTAGATCGGTAGCGATTGGGGTTGAAAATCACCGATAGGGTACGATTCACCACCACGGCATCGATTTTGGCCCGATGGAGCACCCCCATTTGCAACTCTTTTTCAATGGCGGAGTTGGACACAAAGGCCGCCCCTAGGCCCGACTGTACCGCTGTTTTAATCGCCTCAATGGAGTTCAACTCCATTTCGATTTTCAGCCGACGGGTTTCAATGCCACAGCGGGTTAGCACCTGATCGATGACCTTGCGAATCGTGGATTGGGAATCGAGGGCGATAAAGTTCAGTTTGTAGAGATCCTCCCGCTGGATCACCTCTTGACCGGCGAGGGGATGATGCATGGGCAGAATCAAGGCGAGCTCGTCCTCGGCATAGGGGACGCGTTCTAGGGAATCTTGCAATTCGGGCGGCACTTCACCGCCGATGATGGCCAAGTCAATCTGCCCATTGGCAACACTCCAGGAGGTGCGGCGGGTGGAGTGGACATGGAGTTGTACCGCCACATCGGCATACTTCTGGCGAAACAGGCCAATCATGCGGGGCAGTAGGTAGGTGCCCGTGGTTTGGCTGGCCCCAATAATGAGGGTGCCTCCTTGTAGGTTTTGTAAATCTTCAATCGCCCGACAAGTTTCTTGGCATAGGCTAAGAATACGATCACCGTAACTGAGCAGGAGATGTCCGGCTTCGGTCAGTTGAGCCCGACGACCGCCTCGGTCAAACAGAGGGACATCCAACTGGCGCTCTAGGTTTTGAACCTGAAGGCTGACCGCTGGCTGGGACACGTAGAGACTATCTGCCGCTCGCTTAAAACTGCCCTCCGCCGCAATGGCCTTGAGGATACGCAGTTGGTCGAGGGTAAAAGGAAGGTCAGACATGGGCATTGACCCTAACGTCAGGAGTGGAGGAAAGCCAACCAAAAATCGGTACGGATTGTACAGTGCGTGGGCTGTTGTTCCCCTATGATCAAGATCATCCAGGGGGAATGATACGGTCAATCAAGTGGCCATCCCTAGATTACTTGTTTCGGGACACTCCCAGAAAAAAAAACCAAGAGACCCCAGGGATTTATGAAGCGTCAGGTGATCCAGAACTTCCTGAACTTGCCCGGATTGTCGGGCATCGGCCTGATCGATGGCCGCAATCGTCCGTTCTTTTTCGGCCCCGATATTCAATTGAATATTGGTCAGCAGGATGCCCTCGCCCAGGGTATCCAGCAGGTGATTGAGACGATCCCTGCGGGGTTTGACACCTTTTCCTTCCGATTTACCCATCAGCTTGTCTATATCTATAAGCTCGATCAAGGCTTGATTTTGCTGGTGCTGATGACCGATCAAATGGCCTTTAATACCTCCCGTTCCGCCATTCGTCAGCTCACCGAGACGCTGATGGAGGAACCCCACAATGCGGTGTCTACCTTCCGACTCTTGGCGGGCTGTGTCACCCTCAGTAGCCAATCCATGAATCCGACTGGCTCCGATGGGGCCGCTCCAGCCGCCGCCGCTCCCGTTACCGC
>JAYKHF010000084.1:0-13981 GCA_035285305.1 Leptolyngbya sp. | reverse complement strand
CTTCTCCTGGCAGCTCTCGCCCGCCGGGACCTTCTGGGGGATGTTCACCGGCGAGTACCGGCTGTTCGAGCTCTCACCCGCCGGCGACACGCTCCGCACGATCACCCGCGCGTTCGAGCCGCTGCCGGTCACCGATGCCGACATGGAGGCCGCGCGGGCCCGGCTGGCGTGGTTCGTCCGGGAAGGCGGCCAGGTGGACTGGTCGAGAATCCCCGGGACCAAGCCCGCGACGGTGGACTTCGTCGTGGATGCGGCCGGGTACGTCTGGGTCACCCCGGTGACGGCCGACGACGAGGGACCCGTCCTGGATGTCTTCGATCCGGTCGGCCGCTACCTGGGCCGCGTCGCGCTTCCCGGTCGGCTCTTCGGGCGGCCGCTGGTGCTCGAAGACCGGATGTACGCCGTGGTGCAGAACGACCTCGAAGTGCCGTTCGTCGTGCGGTGGCGGATCGAGAAACCGACAGACGTTGGTGGTTGGTAGTTGGTGGTTGGTAGTTGGTGGTTGGTAGTTCGTAGTTGGTAGTTGGTAGTTGGTGGTTGAAGGTGCAGCGTGCAGGGTGCAGCGTGCAGCGTGGGTCGTCGGGGCACCGCTTACCGCTCACCGCTTACCGCTCACCGCCTACCGCTCACCGCTTACCGCTCACCGCTCACCGCTCACCGCTCACCGCTTACCGCTCACCGCTCAGGACGACCGTAAACGACACGTTCGGGCTGAGCTTGTCGAAGCCCTAATTCTTAACCTTGACGCTGCACTAGGATGGTGAGCCTACTGAAGCTGGGCGAAGTTGTAGGGGGCCGTGAAGTTGTTGTAGCGCACCCGTAGGCGATCGCCAAAGGTGGCGTCCACCTCATCGAGGGCGCGGCTAAAGGCCGATTCGGCCCCCCAAGGAATCAGGTAGGCGACGTTAAAAATCATCGTATCGGTCATGGGGTCGTTTTCGATGGCGTCCTTGGCCAAGGGGCTGAGGGCTTGGCGAAATTGATCGGCGATATGTTCCTGCCGCTCGTTCAGGGCCGCTTCAATTTGCTGGCCAATGGCAATTACCTGCTCCATGCTGAGCTGGGTGCCCTCAAGCTGGTCGCGCTGGTGACGGAGGTCGTCGTTTTCGGTCATCAGCATCTCCAGTTCCCTGGCGGCATCCCACATCACCTTCACGCTCACCTCGCGGCAGCCGTCCAGCCGTTGAAAGAGCTGGGTGAGCATGGCGCGGTAGGGGGTCAGCAAATCTTCCTTCACCTGATCCCAGTCGCTGACCGTGAGCCCAAACTGAAGCGGCAGCAACGTATGAAAGCCCTGCTGCATCGCCGATTCCAGCACCTTCTCATGGGCCAGCAAATTGTAGCGGCTGGCCAGGTAGCGCTTCTGGCAGGCCTGGGAATACAAAAAGGTAAAGTTGTCCAATGTCCAGGCCTCCACGGGCTGGTCGTCTAATCCCGTAACCGAAACCGCCTTGGGGCCAGGGGCCGGGAAAATGCCGTATAGGTAATATCGCGTTGCCATCGCTATCCAAAGGGGGAAGGAACTATCTCCAACATTCCCCTAACCTAGAGGAAATTCACCGAATTGGCTCAGATAGATACAAAGTGATGGAAAACGTTGGCTAACCTCCGTTCGGGTTAAGGTCATTGGCCCGATGCCCCTGAAGCGTGGGGTCGGCTATTCAATGCTGACCCCACCAAAGGTTTCGGCGGCTTTTCCGGGTTTGGCGAGGGGGGCTTTTTCCATCTGGCGGGCCTGTTTGCGGTGAGATTGAAAATAGCCCAGCCATGCCGTGGGGGCATCCATAGTTTCGCCACCGTGCTTGGTTTTGCGCTGGCGCACCTGGCAGAGCACCGGCGTATTGACACAGGCCCCAGACACAATCACCTGCCCCTTGGTGAGGGCGGGCAGTTCTTGCAGCAAATCTCGACCCGCTGCCTCCACGCCATACTTCAGGCTTTCCTGGTCTACGGGGTTGACAATCCGCATCAAAAATTGGCTCATGCATTGAGACAGCACGTCGGAATCGAGCTTGCCGGGGCGCTGGGTAATGAGGCCAACGCCCATGCCAAATTTGCGTCCTTCGCTGAGGATGGTGCGCAGAATTTGCTTGCAGCGAGCCGGATCATTGGCCGGGGCAAAGCGGTGGGCTTCTTCGATCAAAATGAACACGGGGTAGGGCAGATAGTTTTCGTCGTCGGGGTTGATTTTGTCCTTGGCGGTGTTCATGCGGGCCTGGTAGCTTTGACGCAGCACGGCGGCGCAGATCACCTGCTGTTCTTCCTGGCTAATTTCATTCATTTGCAGCACGGTGACTTGGCCGGGGGTAAACAAGTCCTTGGGCGCAAGGTGTTCCATCCGGTGGAAATAATCCGACCGCTCTAGCTTGCCCAATTTCCACTCTAGGGCGGGGGCCGAGGATCCGGTTTTTTCGTTACCTTCGTCGTCGGTGCTGCGATCGGACTCGTAGCAAGCGGCGATTAAATCCTGGGCATCCCAGCGGTGGTCGCCCCGTTTATGCTTGCTCAACAGGCTAAAGGCTTTGTTGAGGATGGCCTGCTGGCGATCGCTCATGTCGGGCAGCAGGGTCAAAATATCGTAGTAATCCAGGGAGGACATGCGAATGCGGATGTTGTCGGGGGTGAGGATTTTCACCGCTGGGCTGTAGCCGTCCTCGGAGGCAAAGGCCGGGTGGCCGCGCATATCCGTCAGGGTGCCATACTCGCCGTGGGGGTCAAAAATCAGCACCGCCGCCCGGTTGTAGGGGCTCATCAGTTCCTCAATGAGCACCCCCGCCGTGTAGGATTTGCCAGATCCCGTCCCGGCCAAAATGGCCATGTGGGTGCTCACCAGTTCCTTCACATCCAACGCCACGGGAACCCGTCCACCGGGGCGTAGCAGCAGCGAGCCAATGTGGGCCGACCCCGGGGTCTGGGGCTGCTTTTTGTTGATGATGGCCTGTAAACTGGCATCGTCTGCCAGGAAAACCTTCGCCCCAGGATCGGGGGCCATGCGGGGGTTAATGAAGCCTAGGGCCGGATGGAAATAGCCCACGACCTCCACGGTCACTTCATAGACTTCTGGGTTGGGATGGGCAAACCCCACCAGGGCGGCGATCGCCTCTGGGTTGATGTCGGGGTCGGCAAAGAGACGGTCGGGCAGGTGATCGATCAGGCTCAGGGCCGAAATTTTGCCCAAAATCTCGGCCTGGGGCACATCGGCGATATCCACCCGATAGTAAACAAACTCGCCAATCTTCACCTGGCGATGGTCGGCGGTGATGAACAAATACTGATTGCCCGTCTCCCCCGGCCCTTTCACCGTGCCAATCACCGGAAGATCTGGGGGTTTGGGTTTGGGTGCCATCAAAACGTCCTACGTCAATCCTGTGGCCCCAGCCGCCATCCCCGAAACCGTCTAGGATCTACGGCTGAAACCCTTGCCAAAGTCTAGCACCCCTAATTGCCCGACACATCTCCAACGCTCACCAGTACCTCGGGCTCAGGCCCCGTCGATCCGCCCGCGCCCCCGGCCTGGATTGCCCGTCCCCTCCGCGAGCGTTTCGATCACTTGGGCGAGTTGTTTGAGGCGGATGGGTTTACTGAGGTAGTAGTTGGCCCCAGCCGCTAGGCAGCGTTCCTCATCCTTGGGCATGGCGAGGGCGGTGAGGGCGATGATGGGCACCGTGGCGAGGGCGGGGTTTTGGCGCACTTGGCGGATGGCCTCTAGCCCGTCGAGGTGGGGCATTTGGATGTCCATCAGGATGATATCGGGCAGGGCGGAGGCGGCCAGATGGACGGCTTCTAGGCCGTTGTGGGCCACGATGATTTGGTAGCCTTTGGCCTCCAGGTAGGCTCTGGTGGTGTTGATGTTCGCCTCGCTGTCTTCGGCCAGCAAAATTAGGGGGGCGCTGGCGAGATCTGCCGAGGCGGTGGCATCGACAAAGGCGGGGGCACCCAGGCTGAGGGAGGCGTCTCCAGGGATGGCAATAATGGGGAATTGCACGGTGAAGCAACTGCCCTGCCCCGTCTCGCTGGTGAGGGTTACTTCGCCGCCGTGGGCTTCTACGATGCGTTTCACCAGGGCGAGGCCGAGACCGGTGCCTTCGTGCTGGCGGTTGAGGGCGGTGTTCACCTGCATAAAGGGCTGGAAGAGCCGTTGAGCATCGTCGAGGCTGATGCCAATGCCGGTATCGGTGATGGCGATCGATAGCCGTCCTAGGGTGTCGCTGGGGTTGGCCTGGGGATGAGCTAAGACCCAGGTTTGGGCATCGTCGTGGGAGAGGGCGCTATAGCTTGCCGTGAGGGTAATCTGGCCGCCTTCGGGGGTAAATTTGACGGCGTTGGTGAGCAGATTAATCAAGACCTGGCGCAGGCGGCGGTCGTCGCCGTAGAGATTGGGCAAATAGTCAGGGATGAGGGTGTTAAGTTGCTGATGCTTTTTGTGGGCCTGCTGCTTGATAAAGGTGATGCTAGCTCGGCACAGCAGGCCCACATTGACGGGGCTGAAGTCTAGGTCAAGCTGGCCCGCCTCAATTTTCGAGAGGTCAAGAATGTCGTTAATGAGCGAGAGGAGGTGGCTGCTGCTGCGTTCAATCGTGTCTAGGCTGCGCTGCTGGCGTTCGCTGAGGGGGCCGAAAACCTCTTCTTGTAGCCCTTCGGTCATGCCCAGGATCGCGTTGAGGGGGGTGCGCAGTTCATGGCTCATGTTGGCCAGGAATTCGTCCTTGAGGCGGGTGGCGCGTTCGAGTTCGGCATTGGTGCGCCGTAGGGTGATTTCGTTGGCCTTGCGCTCCGCCTCGGCCTGCTTGCGGATCGTAATGTCTTTGTTGATGCCCACCATCCGCACCGGGATGCCGCCAGCATCCCGCTGCACTTGGGCAAAAATCTCCATCCAGCGGTGTTCGCCATCGGGTCGGCAGATGCGAATTTCGGCGCTGCTGAGGGGGAGTCCGTTTTTGATCGACTGTTCTAACGCGATCTCAAGCTGAGTCACATCGTCTGGATGGGCGAGATCACGCCAGTCTTGGTAGGTGACTGGTCGGCCCAGATGTTGCAGCCCGTGGATTTCATACATCCGATCATCCCAGACGGGGGCATGGACAAAATCCCATTCCCAGGTGCCAAAGGCCCCTGCTTCTAGGGCAAGGCTGAGACGATCCGTCTGCGATTTCAGGTCAGCTTCGGTCTGTTTCCGCTCGGTAATATCCTGGTTGATGGTGACTATCCGCAGGGGATTGCCCTCCGCGTCGTGCTGGGTCTTGGCAAAGGCTTGCACCCAGCGCAGTTCGCCATCGGGGCGCACAATCCGAAATTCGGCGGTGATCACGCTTCGCACCTCCGAGGCATCGGTGAGCGTTGCTTCTACCTGGCTGGCATCGTCGGGATGCAGGTGATCGTACCAGTCTTGATAGGTGACCGGTCGGCCTAGGTTTTCCAGGCCGTAGATTTTATAGACCTGCTTATCCCACTTGGGCGGATTGACGAAATCCCACTCTGCCACGCCAAAGGCTCCCGCCTCTAGGGCCAAGGTGAGGCGATTGGTTTGTTCTTGCAGGGCGGCTTCAGCGGCTTTCCGTTCGGTGATGTCTTGGTTAATGCCCACAACCCGGATGAGGTTGCCTTGGGAACTCGCCTGCACTTGGGCCATGGCATGAATCCAGCGCTGTTCTCCGGTGGGGCGCAGAATGCGAAATTCGGTGTCGTAGATGGCCTCGCCCCGCACCGCCGCCTGCAACAGCGCCTCCACCCGGTCGCGGTCGTCGGGGTGGAGGCTATTGCGCCAGGTCGGATAGATGGCCCGGTCTTCCTGCTGGGACAGCCCGTAGAGGCTATACATGGGCTCATCCCAGAGCACCTCATTCACGCCATCCCAATCCCAGGTGCCAATGGCCCCCGCTTTTAGGGCTAGGGCTAGGCGTTCCGACAGGTCTTTCACGGCGGCTTCGGCGGCGGCCCGCTCGATCGCGGCCCATAGTCGTTCGGCGGCGGCGCTCACCAAGATCACCTCTGCCGCTGTCCATTCATGGGCCACCGCCTTGGTGGCCACGAGGGTGCCCACCAAGGTCTCATCGTGAATCAGCGGGATGGCCAGCAGTCCAAGGAGTTGGGTGTCCTTGAGCCTAGCCTGTTCGGCCTGGGAGAGGGTGGGGGTCGTTTGGGTATTGGCCAGCACGATGGTTTCGCCCTGGCGTAGGTACGGCAGGCTCCAGCGATAGTCGGCCAGGGGATATTGACCCACCAGGGCCACCGCATCGTCGCGCCGATACTCGCCCTCAATGTGAGCGATGTCTGCGGCCTCATCGATGGCCATGTAGAACACCCGATCCGCCCCTAGCTGTTCGCCCAGCAACCGACAGGCCTCCGAGGCCATGCAGAACGGAGGGGTGAGGGATCGCAGGGCATCGGACAGCTTGACCCGGAACGCGTTAATTTCCGCCGATAGCTGTGACGCCTCTAGGGCCATGCGGGTTTCGTGGACGTCGGTGACGGCCCCATACAGCTTGATCACCTCACCCGCTGCATTTTTGACCGGGAAAATATTGGAGACAAACCAACGGTATTCGCCATCATGGCGACGGACGCGACGCTCTCCATGCCGGAATTCTCCCGTTTTGACGGCCTCTTGCTGCACCAGCACCGATCCAGCGCGATCCTCGGGATGAACGGCCTCTAACCAGCCGTGGCCCAAGGCTTGCTCAAGGGTTTGCCCGGTGTAGTCTAGCCAGCGCTGGTTACACCAGGTATTGGAACAATCGGGGGCGCTTTCCCAGAGGAAATCGGGAACCAGGTTCGCGATCGCCTCAAAGCGGACTTCGGACGCCTGGAGATTGGCTTCGGCTAGTCTGCGGCTAGTGATGTTGGTGACCGAGCCTAAAAACTGTTGAAGATGGCCCTGATCATCGCGGGTATGGACGCTGCCCCGCAGCAATACGTCTAGCCATCGGCCATCGCGGTGGTGTACTCGACATTCAAAGGGGAGGGTTTCTCCCGGCTGGCTGTGATCGAGTTGGTCAAGGTACGCGGCAAACCGAGGCTGATCGTCAGGATGCATCATCCTTAAGACGATGTTGGCCCCCATGGCGAGGATGTCATCGGCGGTATAGGCTAATAACTGCGCTACCGACTCACTGACAAACAGTAGGCTCTGGCTGGGCACATCGAACAGAAACACCAGCAGGTCTGGATTGGTCTGGATGGCTTGATTAATGAACCGCTGCTGATCTTGGAAAGCCTGGGTGGATTGTTTTTCCTGGGTGATGTCCCGGCAAATGGCAACCACCACGTCGTCATCCAACAGCGTCAGCGACAGAAATTCTAGAAAGCTGCTACCGTCTCGCCGCTTGGCCAAAACCTCCCCTTGCCAGCATTTCTCCCGCCTTAACGTCGGCTGCATCTCCTGATCCATCTGGGCGATCACCTCAGGAGAATGGAGCTTGTGCCAGCTTTGGCCGATTAGTTCGGTGGTTGCCTCGTAGCCAAACAGCCGCCCATGGGCTGGGTTGAGGTAGATAAATCGCCCCCCTTGCAGCAGTGCGATCCCATCCACCGCCGCTTCAATGGCCCCCAGTTGGCCGCGCAAAACCGCCTCGGTTTGTTGCCGCTGATGCAACTCAGCCTGGATCTGCTCGTACAGGCTCGCTTGATGCAGGGCAATGCCCAACTGCCCCGCCACCTGCTGCAACACCGTCAGATCTTCTTCCTGCCAGGATCGGGGGGCGGTGTTTTGATAGATGGCCAACAGCCCCCAGAGCCGGTCTCCGGCAAAAATGGGGGCAACGACGAAGGCTTTGGCCTGAAGCCGCTCCAAGACCTCCACATGGCAGGGCTGAAAGCCCGCTTGATAGATATCGGGCACCGCCAACAGTTCCTGGTTTTGGAACCGACTGCCCTGATTCTCCTGGAGGCAGGTATCGGCCCACACCGGATGCATCTCCGGGCTGAGGATCTTGACCCAGGGGCCGGTCACCGACTCTGCGACAAAATCGCCGCTCCAATCCGACAAAAATCGGTAGACCACAGCCCGATCTACCCCAAAGAACTGGCGCACCTGGTCAACCCCGGTCTCCAGCACCACATCGACGTCGAGGGCTTGCCGGATCTGTTGCGTTATCTCCCAGAGGAGGTGGGCCTGATCGGTCTGGCCGTGGGTGGTGGTCTCCGATGCCTTGACCTGGGCCGTGAGTTGGGCGATGTGCTGCTGCTGTTGATCAAGCTGCCGTTGCCACTGCGCGTGGGCTTGCTGGGCGGCTTCGCGCTCAGCCGCTAATTGCTCAGAAAGGTGCCGAATGTGATCTTGGGCCGCTGCGAGTTGATCGGACAGGCTAGATTCTGGGGACATGGGCTGGTGATCGATGCTCTGATGCAGGGAAATAATCAGTGCCTCATGACTGGGGATAACCCCTAGGGTGAAAACTCAGATCTTGGCGTCAGGACGTTGCCTAGGGGAGAAACATCTAACTCAAAAAAGGGCCAAAGTTTGGGAGGATGCGCCTAAGCTAGGCGATGGAACTGCTTTGAACATAACCTTTCTGGTACCTTAGGGCAAAAGCTGACTTTTAACATGTAAGAAATATTACTACGAGAGGCCGAGAACGAAGCCGCCTCTCTGGCCTAATAAAAGTAGGATTTCGTAGGGCTTAGTAGGATTTAGCGATCCTCCTTGTGAGTAAGATTCGTTCAGGCTGAGCCCGTCGCTGGCGTCGCCCCTCCGCCGGAGAAAGCCCATCCCCGAAACCCAGGCCCTTCCCCTCGTCCTGGGCTGTGGATGGATGGCCCCCGCGAGGGCCGTTCAGCGGGCTGTGTCTACCCCGTGATCGGCCATCTGTTCAAACACAACCCTGGCGCGACACCATCTCAGGATAGGGCCGCGCCAGGGGCATTATCTTCCTTGTCTTAAGTAAAATCACCTAGTCGCGATTAATGGCGATCAGGAGGCGCAGGATAAACACAAAGAGGTTGATGTAGGTGAGGTACATCGACAGGGCGGCGGAGAGATATTGCTCATCTTTGTAGGTGCGGGGCAGGATGAAGAAATCCACCACGGAAGCGCCCACAAACACCAATACCCCAAAGGCGGAAATGGCAATGTCCAAAAACTGGGGCACGCCGCCGCCGAAGAGGGCAAAAAGGAACTGCCCCACCACCGCAATCAGGATGGCCACTACGCCGATACCGATGGTTTTGGTGAGGGCAAACCCGTCTTCCTCGGAGAGGTTGGATCCAATTTGTCGAGCCGCAATAAACACCACCCCACAGGCCAGGGCCGCTGCGCCAATCCCGGTGATGCCCACCCCAGCGGTGCCGAGGGCCAAGGCGAGTAGACCGCTGAGGGTGTAGCCCGTCAGCAGGCTGTAGGTGGCGAGCAGGGGCAGGGCGGTGCTGTTTTTCCCTTGGTTGGCAATGGTGCTGGCTACAAAGAATAGGGCGATCTGGGCGATAAAGGCGACCCAGAAGGTGGGCATAAAGACGGTGGGGTTGCTGGCCATCACACTCAGCCCGCCAAAGGATCCGAGGGCGGTGAGCACTAATCCGCCACCGACAAAGGGCAGGGCATTTTTGATCACATTGGGGCCAACGAGGGCTTGGCCTTGGGCCTTTTGAATGGCCTCACGGAAGTTGCTGGTATTACTCAAAGCCGTATCCTCTACAACACAATAGAACAGGAGACCCCAGATCCTCGTGAGTTCCCAGCGGCCAAGACAGCCAGGGCCGATGGGGCAACTTTGGGATGGGAGTTGGAGTCTGATCGGGTATGGCGACCGAAAAACGCGAGTCACCTTAAATTCTAGTCAACTTTTCCAAGAAAGCAGGCTAGCCCCCAGAACGGCACTCCCCAACGGTTTCTGGGTTGTCCCCCATGCCCGACGATCCATTCGAGATCCCCCCCATGAACTATCAGCTTGGTTTACCCAGCCTAGGACTAGTGGCGAGCCTGGGCCTGGGGCTGGCGGTGCCGCCCCAGACGGATCCCAGTCTGCCCTTGGCCAATCGCATCATCATCATCGAGTCTCCATCTCCCTGGCCCTATCCCTGGCCCCAGCCCTATCCGCAACCGCCCGAAAGCCGGGTGCGGGTAGAATTTGAAGCCCTCGGGACGGACTGGGGGGCGGTGTATTTGGATGGGCGGTTGCTGTATCGACCCCACAACTTCAACCGTCAGCACACCGTGTATCTGCGGCCCGGTGGCTACCGCCTAGAGGTGACGGGGGTGGTGCAATCGGATCGTTGGGCTAGGGGATATCTGGATATTGGCCGAGACAATTCCCAAATTGTGGTGATTCGATTCTCCAAAACCGGGGGCGTGAGCGTGTCTGGTAGCCCGGAGGTGTGGATTCCTGATTAAGTCTCCCGTGGCCACCCCCTACTCGGGATCGCCGTGGAGGTCAACGCCGAGTTCATCCAGCAGCCAGTTGATCACCTGCTGACGTTCGCCCGGAGTGAGGTAAAAACGGCCTGTGTAGCGCAGACGGTCGTTAATGTCTTCCAGGTCGGCTAGGGTAAACAATCCGGCGGTGGTGGCAATGGTGCAGAGCACGTCATCGCGGCCTTGTTGATCCATCCCACCGTAGCGATAGCGGGCAATGCGCTGGCCCAGTTGGTCAAAATCGTAGCTTTCCTGGGCAAGGCGCTGCTTCTTGGCATCGGGGATCGCCTCCCCCGCCACCATTTTGGCGTAGTCCGTATCCAGCAAATTCAGCCGGACAATTTTCGGCGGTTGATTCCAGATCAAACGACCTCCTTCGGCTTCCCTGGCCCTAGGGTGATCCCAGGGCATCCTCTTCCCTGGCGGGGCTGAATTAGGTATAGCATAGGCCAATTTTTCCCTGGGTCTAGGCTGCGCCGCAGGGCATGATGAGTTCTTGCAGCCAGCGCAGGGCTTGCCCCAGGCCGCGCTCCGCCACGGGGGATAGATCCTCGCCATAGCCCATGGCCCAGGTGGGCAGCAGGAGGGTGTAGGCCAGGGGGGTGTGGCCGTAGAGTTGCTGGGTGAGGGCCAGGAGATCGAGGGGGTGGCTGTGGTGCCCGGTGAAGGTGGGCGTCGGCATTGGTGTGATCTGGAGTCGAGTCAGGACTAGGGGGCTGTGGGGGTTTTGGGGTAGGCTGGCATCGACAAAAAACACCCGTTCCTGATCCGCCAGCAGGGCAGACAGGTCTGGGGTGAGTTGGTGGCAGGGGTAGGCTTCTAGGTTGTCCATGCCCCAGGATTCCACCGCTTCCGCCACCCGATAGCCCAGGCCATCATCGCCGCGCAGGGTATTGCCGTAGCCAATTACCAGGGTTTTCATCGATCTAGGGGTATCGATAGGAGTCGCGATCCAGGGTTAGGAAGTAGGTTAGGGCGTGGGGACGGTAGTCCCATGTCGCCGCTGGTGCCACTGCCAAGCGTGGGCCAGGATGGTGTCGATGTCGCCATATTTGGGATCCCAGCCTAGAACGTCGCGGGCCTTTTGGCTACTGCCCACCAGTTCCGAGGCATCCCCCGCCCGCCGTTCCGCCTCGATGACGGGAATGGGTCGCCCGGTGATCCGCTGGGCGGCATCAATCACCTCCCGCACGGAAAACCCCCGTCCGTTGCCCAGGTTAAACACGGCGCTAGGGCCACCCTCCAGCAGGTATTGCAGCCCCAAAAGGTGGGCCTCGGCCAGGTCGCACACATGGATATAGTCGCGAATGCAGGTGCCGTCGGCAGTGGGGTAGTCGGTGCCGTAGATGGCGATGTGATCCCGTAGCCCCAGGGCCGTCTGCAACACCAGGGGAATCAGGTGGCTTTCGGGGCTGTGGTCTTCCCCCAGCAGGCCGTTGGGATGGGCTCCCGCCGCGTTGAAATAGCGAAACCGCACCGACCGCAGATCGTAGGCCCGGTCATAGTCGGTCAAAATTTGCTCCACCATCCGCTTGGTTTGGCCGTAGGGGTTGATCGGGTCTTGGGGATGGTCTTCGGTGAGGGGCAGCGCCTGGGGGGGGCCATAGGTGGCGCAGGTGGAGGAAAACACCAAGGCCTTCACCCCCGCTTCCACCATGGCGTCCAGCAGGGTCAGGGTGCCCACCACGTTGCTGTCGTAGTACTTGCGCGGATCGGTGACCGACTCGCCCACGTAGGTATAGGCCGCAAAGTGCATCACCGCCCCGATGTCGTACTGGGCGAAAATCTCCCGCAGCAGGGCTTTATCGAGGGTGCTGCCCTCAATCAGCGGCACCCGCAAGACCTGATCCACCACATCGCGATGGCCGTAGACGAGGTTGTCTAGGATCACCACGGGGTAGCCCGCTTGCTGAAGGGCATAGACCGCATGGCTGCCAATGTAGCCCGCCCCGCCCGTGACCAAAATTGTTTTGAATGCGGTTGTCATAGGGGTTCTGCTAGGGAAAATTTGCTATCGTCATGGGTGCCGAGGAACGGCGTTTTCCTAGTGCAATGTCAAGACTCAGCATTAGGGCTTTGAGCAGATCTGCGACCCTAAAACGTAACCCTGACAAACGACTAGATTTCAGATTCCTAGATCACAAACCTAATCTAGAACTACCCCCTTGGCTATCTCCAGGGCAAACCGGGTGATCCCGAGCTTAGGGGCTGATTGACTGACAAAACTGGCTAGAACCCCTATCCGTCGAGGGGTCAGGAGACCTGCCCCCTACGGGGAACCCATGCCGTAGGGGCGTGGTTTTCGCGCCCGATACAGACTCTTTTGTCAGTTATTCAGGCTTAGGGGAGATGACCCTCGCAAAAACCAGCCAGGACAACAGGATAAGCGGGGCCGGTGAATATCTTTCCGGCGGCGGGCGCGATTCTCTGTTAGGATGAAGCTTCGCCAGTCCATCCGGTCTGTGCTGGCAGCGAGATTTGCTAGATTCGCTCGTTTTTTAGCCATTCTTTTGACAACTGTTCACTGCTCTTAGGCTGGGCCCAGGGAATCGCTTTGGGATTAGGGGCACCACTCGGAGCTATCACTTTCATGACGTTTGAATCCCTCGGTCTTTCAACCGGACTACTTCGTGCTGTCGCGGATCAGGGTTATACCGAACCCACCCCGATTCAGCAGCAGGCGATCCCCGCCGTGTTGCAGAGCCAAGATTTGCTGGCCAGTGCCCAAACGGGAACGGGCAAAACCGCCAGCTTCACCCTGCCGCTGTTGCAGCGGCTCACCAGCGCTACGGGCAACGGTCGCCGCGCCCCCCGCGCCCTCATCCTCACCCCCACCCGCGAACTGGCGGCCCAGGTGGGCGACAGCGTCAAGACCTACGGCAAGTATCTGCCCCTGCGCACCGCCATCGTCTACGGCGGCGTGAAAATCGGCCCCCAATTCAAGCAACTGCGCCAGGGAGTGGATATTCTGATTGCCACCCCCGGTCGCCTGTTGGATCACGTGAATCAGCGCACGGTGGATCTCAGCCACGTGGAAATTCTGGTGCTGGATGAGTGCGACCGGATGCTCGACATGGGCTTCATCCACGACATCCGCAAAATCATGGGCCTGCTGCCGGAAACGCGCCAAACCCTGATGTTTTCCGCCACCTTCTCCCGGCCTATCCAGCAATTGGCCAGCACCCTGCTGAACGACCCGGTGAAAATTGAAGTGGCCCCCCGCAACACCACGGCAGAGCGGGTGGAACAGGTGGTTCACCCCGTGGATCGCCACCGCAAGCGGGAGTTGCTCTCCCACATGATCGGCTTCCACGATTGGAAACAGGTGCTCGTCTTTACCCGTACTAAGCACGGGGCCAACCGTTTGGCGGAGCAACTGGCCAAGGACGGTCTACGCACCGCCGCCATCCACGGCAACAAAACCCAGGCGGCGCGAGCCAAGGCGCTGCAAGACTTCAAATCCGGTCGGGTGCGGGTGCTGGTGGCCACCGATGTGGCCTCTCGCGGCATTGATATTGACCAACTGCCCTACGTGGTGAACTTTGAACTGCCCAACGTGGCCGAAGACTATGTGCACCGCATTGGTCGCACCGGACGGGCGGGCAACGAAGGGCGGGCGGTGTCGCTGATCAGCGA
>JAYKHF010000083.1:0-5917 GCA_035285305.1 Leptolyngbya sp. | reverse complement strand
GACCGTCCGTATCGCCTCCGCTGTCTATTCCCCACGATCAACCCATGACCGATACCACCCTGCCCGCCCTCATTCAGCAGATGTGCCAGCCCGGTTTTTACCCCCATCCGGTGGTGGAGCCCATTCGGCTAATGCAGACCCATGTGTCCTACGTGCTGCTGACCGGGGACTATGCCTATAAGGTGAAAAAGCCGGTGAATTTCGGCTTTTTAGACTATTCCACCCTGGATCAGCGGCGGCATTTTTGTGCAGAAGAACTGCGGCTCAACCAGCGCACAGCGGCAGCGTTGTACCTGGAGGTGGTGCCCATTGGTCAGGCCGGGGACACCTACCACCTAGGCGGCGATCCGGCGGTGGAGTATGCCGTCAAAATGGTGCAATTTCCCCAAGACACCCTGCTCAGCGCCCTCTACGAACGGGGCGAACTGACGGAGGAGTTAATTCGCACCCTGGCGGAAACCGTGGCCGCGTTTCACCAAGCGGCAGAAACCAACGACCACATCCGCCGTTTTGGCACCGTGGCCCAAATTCGCCAAGCCTTCGATGAAAACTATGCCCAAACCCAGGGCTATGTGGGTGGGCCGCAAACCCAAGCCCAGCTTGACCAAACCCAAGCCGCCACCGACCACATCTTTGCCACCCAGGCCGATCGCTTTCAGCAGCGGATTGACCAACAGCGGATTCGGGCCTGCCACGGCGACCTGCACCTGAACAATCTCTGCTATTGGCAGAACCATCTCTACCTGTTCGACTGCATTGAATTTAACGAGCCCTTCCGCTACGTCGATGTGATGTACGACGTGGGCTTTGTGGTGATGGATTTGCTAGCGAAGGATTGCCGTCCTCTCGCGACGGCCTTTTTGAATCACTACGTGGAGCAAACCGGAGACTGGGAAGGGTTGCCGTTGCTGCCCCTCTACATCAGCCGCCAAGCCTACGTGCGGGCCAAGGTGACTTCGTTTTTGCTGGACGATCCCGCCATTGACGCCACCGCCAAGGCCCAGGCCAGCGACACCGCCGCCGCCTACTACCGCTTGGCCTGGGACGTGGTGCAACCGCAAACGGGCCAACTATACCTAATGGCGGGGCTCTCCGGCTCCGGCAAATCCACCACCGCCCGCGCCGTGGCTCGCCAAACCGGAGCCCTCCACCTGCGTTCCGATGCCGTCCGCAAGCACCTGGCCGGGGTACCGCTGCTAGAACGGGGGGATCAAAGCCTTTATAGCCCCGAGATGACCCAAAACACCTACGACCGCCTGCTGGATTTGGGCCTGACCCTCGCCCAGGCCGGGTTCACGGTGATCCTCGATGCCAAGTACGACCGTCAAGCCCTGCGTCAGGCGGCGCTCACCAAGGCTCAGGCGGCGGGCCTCGCGGCTCACATTCTGCACTGCACTGCCCCATTGGCCCTGTTAGAAGACCGGGTGCGGCAGCGGTCTGGTGACATTGCCGATGCCAATGTCGCGGTTCTCCAGCAGCAGGTGATGGAACCCTTCACCGAGGCCGAACAACCCTGGGTGAAAACCGTGGATACCACGGGTGATGTGTCTGATCAGATCGCCGCTATAGTTGGGGCATAATTCGTCAACCCGAGGATCTGCGCCATGGGTCATCAAATGGGGCCACCCACCCTCAAAATCTGGCTGCTCTTTTTGTTGCTGTTTCTGGTGCTGGGCTATGGCCCCATTCCCAGCATCTTGTTGGGGCTGGTGGCCGGGATGGCGGGGGGCGTGGTGGCTACCTGGTGGGTGTCCCCCGGTGGCGAACCCACCCCGGTGGAACTGCCTGCCCCGATTCAGCAATTTAGCCGCCAACTTCGCCAAACCCCCAGCCGTCTATCCTTGCGGGGGTTGTTTCGCCGCACCGAAAGTCGCTACCCCGGCCCCCGTCGTCGCTAGGCTGGGGCCATCCTAATCCTGGGTCAACGCCTCCCGTAGGATGTCGTGCACAAAGCTGTAGTCACCGCTGGCCTGCACCAGCACCCGTCGCTGCACCCAGCGCTGGAGCCAGGGCGTTAAGGCCCAGGGCAGGTGGGAGGGGGCGCGGGTCAACAGCAGCCGCAGGATCCCCTGTTGGAGGGCACCGGAAAACCAAAGGTAGGCGCTGATCAAGGCCGCCAGGATGACCCGTAGCCGAGGCAGCGAGATCAGGGTGAGGGGTGGCTGGCCCATGACCACCGCTGGCACCACCAACACTAGCCCGAGAACCAGGGCCAGCCCGCCAAAGAGAATCACGCCGTTGCGCAGGGCCATGATCCCATCCTGATTCGGGTGCTGCCGAGTTTGGATACCCCGAGGCAAACCACCCCCTAGCCCAACCCCAACCCCCAGCCCCCAGCCCAGGATGACCCCCACCAGGCCACCCCAACCAAAGGCCGGTAGGGCCAAGTTAAATCGAGCCAAGAGTAAGACCCCCAGCCCGCCCATGCCCAACCCCAGCCCCAGGGCGGGCAGGGTGCAGACCAGCACGAGGCCCACCAGTCCGCGCCAGGAGGCCAGGGCCAAACTACGGTGGATATAGGGAAAGCTTTCCAGGTCGAGCTGAGAGAAGGCCAGACCCCAGGCCAGCCCCAGGCCGGGGCTACCGCCCACCAGGGTAAAGATCAGCAAAAACGCCAGCCCCAACAGTCCGCGATAGATCAACCGTTGGGATTCGGGGAGCCAGGTGAGCCCTAGCTGGTCGATCCTCATCGCCCTAGGCCGATGGGCGCTCTGGGTGGCGATCCAGCGCAGGGTCGCCCGTTCCTCTGGCGTGGCCGGGTGGGGGCGGTGATCGAGGGCATGGTGGAGAAAGGCCTGCACCAGGGCTTCCTTCCCGGCGATGGCCGAGAGGTTGGTGTGGGCATTCAAGGCCACGAACAGGGTGAGATAGAGCGGAAAGCGCCCCAGGGGTTGCAGGGCCTTACTCGCCTTGACCTGGGGCCAGAGATCCTCGCAACCCTGGGCAAAGAGATAGTCCTTCACCTGCTGGGCTGGCAGGGGCTGGATGAATAGCCCGCCATTGAAGGAATCGTCAAAGCCGATGCCGCTGGTCTCCAACACTTGGCGGCGGCAGCACAGCAGCGCGGTTTGATTGGCATTACTGCGCAGGAGGGTATTGATTTCCTTGGCGCAGGCGCGTTGCTGGGCCGGGGAGAGATGATCAAACCCATCCAGCAGCAGGGTGAACTGGGCCGACTGAAGCCACTGGGTAGCCACGGGCTGACAAAGGCGATACCCCTCCCAAAGGTAGGCCACCAGCCAGGGTTCGAGGGGTTCCCCCGCCCAGGCCGAGAGATCCACCAAAACGGGGATGGGGCCAGCCTGGGCGGTGCGATCCAGCAGGTGTTCACCCATGGCCAGCAGGGTGTGGGTTTTGCCCATGCCGGGTTCGCCCAGAATCAGCAGCCGCCCATCGATGCCGTCTCGCTGAAAAAAGTCGGTAATCGCCATTTCCGAGGACAGAATTTGGGTGGCCGACTGGGCATACTGCAAGCGCCAGACCTGGTAGGTGAGGGGGATGGGGCGCGGGCGCGGCAGGGAACCCGCTGCCGATAGTACCGATAGTCCCTCTCGGTAGGATCGCAACTGTTGCCCCACGGCCCGCCGGAGATCCTCGCGCTCGGCGGTGAGGTTGGCCCGCAGTGGCGTGAACTGAAGCAAAGCACTGGCCAGCATAGGCGATATCGAGCCCCCCTCTTGCAGGGACAATTCCTAGGAACGGATCTTAGGATCAAGGTTTGCCGCCATTGTATCCACTTCTGTATCCACTTCCGGATCGGATCGGCTGGCCCACGGGAGGCTAAGGCGGATGGAACAGCAGGCTAGTCGCGGGCGCTATAGCCCTGGATGGCCTCAGGCCGAAAGCGCCGCAGGATGGGAGTGGCCTGACGAATCAAGGCTTCGGAACCGCGAACCACCACCAGAAATTTTCCGGCGGACAGGCTGTTGCGATAGGACAGGGCATCGCCACCCCCCACCGCCAAGCCCACGCCGCCGCCAATAAAGAAGGCTCCCATCGCCCCAGAAACCGCCCCCAGCAGACCGCCAAGCACCTGATTTCCCAGACGCCCGGTCCAGGCAAAGGTGTCTAGCCCGGTGATCAGGTTAAACACCAGCCCTGCCCCAAAGCCAAAGGGCACCAGCCACACCATCATCAGCCGAATTTGCTTCCAGGCTTGGTCGGCGGGGTCAATCAGGCCGTACTCATCGGCGGATTTAAAGCCTCGCCCCAGAATATCCAGGCTGTTCGGGGGTACCTTGGCCGCCTCCAAGGCAGCGTAGGCTTCCTCCGCCTTCAGGCGATTGTCCAACACGGCAACAAGGTAGTTCATCGTCACGGCCCATCCGAGCGCTATAGTCCCTTGCTTTTACCTTACGGCATGGGGGAGCCCTAGGGCAGGGATCCGCGCAGGATGGCCGTTCCTTCGGAAAACTCAAGGCCGTCGAGGGTTAGTCCCGTTTGGGGCAGCGTGACCTTGACCACCTGATTAATCTGATCAACCCCCAGGCCCGTGATCCGCTCCACGTCTTCCAGGGTGAGGTTAATCCGCCCCACCTGAATTTGAGTATCGCTCCCCAGCACTAGCTGCCCATTGTCTACCCTGGGACTGCCCTCAAGGCCGACGTAGAGGGACTGGTTGCCCAATAACGTGGCCATGCCAAGGGCACGTTGGGCCTGGGGGGGAAGATTGTCGGTGGGCAAGTCCGCTGGGTTGAGGGTGATGCCGCTCCGCACTCGCTGGCCTTGGATCGTGGTGGTGATGCCCTGGGCCGATTGCAGCAACGATTGGGCTTCCGGCACCTGGGCCAGACCGTCGAGGATGATCTGATTCATCTCGGTTTCCGTGAGGGTGATGGCCACCCGGTTATGGCCCTCGCGGCTCACCCCGTCCCCCGTAGCCAATTTTTGGGCCAGAACGGCTTCAGCGCTGGGGTTGGGCCGGGGGGTGGTCGGCAGGGTCGGGGTAGCCTCGGCCACCTGCATGGCTGGGGGCAGCGCGGTCGCTTGCCGCCAATAGTAGGCTGCTCCGGCTCCGGCCCCCGCCGCCAGCCCCACCAAGATTACCGTTCCCACTATGACGACGGGCTTGACCTTCATGGCTATCCTCATCTGGTTCAGCGCTATGGTAGCGAATCTGCCCTGCCCCTGGGGCGTCGCCTAGGTCGACCTGAGACCGATCCAGGGCGGTATAGTGAAACAGCCTAGGCGCGGTGGAGAGGAAACCCAATGGAAAACCTGGTAGTCGGGGGGCTGGTGTGGATGCTGGGGGCAGCGGTGGGGAGTTTCCTCAATGTGGTGATCTATCGCCTCCCGGCGGGGTTGTCGCTGCTGTATCCGCCCTCTCGCTGCCCGAAGTGCCACACGCCCCTCAAGCCCTACGACAATGTGCCTATCCTGGGCTGGCTTTGGCTGCGGGGAAAATGCCGCTACTGTCGGGCTCCCATTGCCGTCCGCTATCCCCTGATCGAAACCCTCACCGCGACCCTGTTTCTAGCCGCTTTCTGGCAGGGAGGGGTAGCCTGGGTCACTCTGGCCTACTGGGCACTACTGAGCTGGTTGGTGGCCCTGGCCTTCATTGATTTCGATACCCTCACCCTGCCCAACCCCCTCACCCAAAGCGGTCTGGTCTTGGGGCTGCTGGCCCAGGCCACCATCCCCCTGCTAACCACCGGGGCATGGCAGACCGCCGTCGCCGGGTTGATGCAGGGCGTCCTCGGCATGGTAGTGGGCCTCTGGGTGTTCGAGATCATCACCCTGGTGGCCTCCCTGGCCATGGGGCAAACCGCCATGGGCGGCGGCGATGCCAAGCTGGCGGCGCTGCTGGGGGCGTGGCTGGGTTGGCCGGGGGTGCTGCTGAGTGGCTTTTTAGCTTGTCTGCTAGGGGCCGTTGGGGGGGGCGGCGCGATGGCGATGGGCTGGCTTCACCGCCACCAAC
>JAYKHF010000082.1:0-8225 GCA_035285305.1 Leptolyngbya sp. | reverse complement strand
ATGGGCATTTCCACGGCCTGACGGTAGATTTCTACCTCTTCGTTAAAGTCGATGGGCAGGACGGCGACCACGTTTTCGTGGGGGCGGGGGATGATGACCCAGGTTTCTAAGATGCCGCCAGGGGTATTTTCCGCCGCTTCCACGCCTGCGGCCATGGCCGCTTTGACCTCAGACACATCGCCGCGAATATTCACCACAAAGCGGGCACTCCCGGCCCGAATGTAGCCGATTAGCGTGACCCTGCCGGCCTTCACCATGGCATCGGCGGCGGCTAAAACTGGGGGAAATCCTCTGGTCTCCAGGGATCCTACGGCCTGTGGCATGGCTGCTCTCCTTGAACGTCCTGTAAAAAGTCCATCCTATATTGTACGGGCCTAGGGGAGGGATTTGACGCGATGGGATTTTTGTCTAGAACCCTAGGCTGCGCTCACTTGAAGGATCCAGCTAAGGACGAGCCAAAAAGTGCTACCATCCTGACCTTGTCAAGAGTTTTAGCGACGTTCTAGCGATGGGAGACTGCCCTGTGACCACCCCTGTCACCGTTACTGTACCGGGTACCACCGCCAACCTTGGCCCAGGGTTTGATTGTTTGGGGGCGGCCCTGACGATCTACAACCGCTTCACGTTTACGGCCCTAGATCAACCGGCGGATACGGTGGTGATTACGGTGCAAGGCCAAGAGGCCGACCGGGTGAGTACCGATGCCTCGAACCTGGCCTACCAAGCCTTTGGGGCCTACTTTCGGCAGCGTGGGTTAGCGGTTCCCGCCGTGGCCCTTGAGATTGACCTAGACGTGCCCCTCGCCCGGGGGCTGGGCAGTTCCTCCACGGCCATTGTTGGGGGCCTGTTGGGGGCCAACGCCCTGGCGGAGGATCCTGTGGATCAGGCCACCCTAGCGGCGATGGCCATTGCCCTGGAGGGCCATCCGGATAACGTGGTGCCGGCCCTGGTGGGGGGCTGTCAGCTTGCCGCCACGGGGGAGGATGACCAGGCGATCCTCTGCCCGGTGCCCTGGCATGGCGATGTCACCCCAGTGGTGGTGATTCCTGATTTTGAACTCTCCACCGCCGAGGCTCGCCGCGTTTTGCCCGCCACCTATAGCCGCGCCGATGCCATTTTCAACACCGCCCACCTGGGGCTGCTGCTGCGGGGATTGGACAGTGGCAACGCCGACTGGCTGCGGGGGGCGCTGCAAGACCGTATCCACCAACCCTACCGCCAAGCCCTAATTCCGGGCTACGCCGAGGTGTCCCAAGCGGCCCAAGCCGCTGGAGCCTACGGCCTGGTGATTAGCGGTGCGGGGCCAACCCTGCTGGCCCTCGCCCCCGCCGCCCAGGCTGCCCCGGTGGGTGAGGCGATGGCCTCGGCGTGGCAAGCCCTGGGGCAGAGCGTGACGGCTAAGGTACTGAGCCTAGACACCCAGGGTGCCCAGGTCGCCCGGGCTTAGAAAGGGAAAACCCGGGGCGCAAGCAGCACCGTCAACCCCCAGAACAGCAGGTTGAAGGGAATGCCGACCCGCATAAAGTCGGTGAATTTGTAGCCGCCGGGGCCATAGACCATGAGGTTGGTTTGATAGCCGATGGGGGTGCTAAAGCTGGCGGAAGCGCCGATCATGATCGCCACCACAAAGGGTAAGAAGCTAACCCCCAGATTTTGCGAGAGGGAGAGGGCAATGGGGAACACCACAGCGGCGGCGGCGTTGTTGGTGATGACCTCGGTGAGCAGGGTGGTGATGGCATAGATGACGGCGAGGGCCACCCAGGGATTATTCCCCGCCAGCCCCAGCAGTGCCAGGGAGAACGCCTCAGCGGCCCCCGTCACCTCTAGGGCTTTGCCCAGGCTCAGGGCGGCGGCGACCACCAGCAGCACCGACCAATCTATGGCCCGGAAGCCCTGCTGAAAGGAGCAGCACCCGGTCACAATCATCAGCACCGCCGCCAGGGATGCCGCATGGAGCATATCCAGCCAGCCAAAGGTGGCTAGGACGACCATCATCAGCAAAATAGCAAAGGCGATGGGGGCTTTATTGTGGCGCAGGGGGTCGGAGTTGGGGACGGGGCTGACGAGGTAAAAGTCTCGACTGGCGCGACGTTCCTCTAAAAAGGAGGGATGGGCCTCCAGCAGCAGGGTATCCCCAGGGCGTAGGCAGATATCCCCAATTTTGCCGGGGAGCCGTTCGCCGTTGCGACCCACCGCCAACACCACCGCCCCATAGCGGCGGCGGAATTGCCCCTGGCGAATGGTGATCCCCACCAGGGGACAGGTATTCGACACCACCGCCTCAATGAGGGAGCGTTCCTCTCGCGGTGAATCGAGCTTAAAGACCTGATCCGTGGCGGGTTGTAGACCGCGAATTTGGTTTAGATCCACGATGGAATCGACCATGCCCACGAAGACAAGCTGGTCGTGATCGCGCAGTACCTCGTGGGGGTTCACCACCGTTAGCAGTTGTTCCCCCCGCTGAATTTCCGTCAAAAACAGCCCTGGCAAATGGCGCAGTCCGGCCTGTTCCACGGTTTTCCCGGCCAGGGGGCTATGGTCTTCGACCACCATTTCCACGGTGTATTCCCGGGGGTCGTCGGTTTCGGTGATGGCGGGTTTGCGGACGGGCAACAGCCAGCGCTGGGCCACCATCAACAGCAGGCCCCCCGCCACCGCGCAGGGTATCCCCACGGGGGTAATGTCAAACATGCGCAGCCCCGGCAGATCGGTTTCGGCGATTAACAAGCCGTTGACCACGAGGTTGGTGCTGGTGCCAATCAGGGTACACATGCCGCCCATGATGGCAGCATAGCTGAGGGGCATCATCAGCTTGGAGGGACTCATGCGCAGCTTGCGACACCAGTCGCTTACCGCCGGAATAAACAGGGCCACAATCGGCGTGTTGTTGAGAAAGGCACTCAGACCCACCACGGGCACTACCAGCCGAATTAAGGCCTGGGTTGGCCCCTGGGGCATCCCCAACACCAACCGCGTCACCACATCCAGCCCGCCCGTCTGCTGGAGCCCCGCCACCACGATGTAGAGGACGCCGACGGTAATCATGCCGGGGTTGCTAAAGCCCGCTAAGGCCGTGGCCGTATCTAACACGCCGCTCAGCATCAGTACCGCCAGCGCCCCCAAAAAAACCGCCTCCGCCGCCAAGCTAGTGAGGGCATTCAGCACAAACGCTCCCACGGTGATCGCCAGGGCCAGCCAACCCGGCCAGCCCAGGGCGGTCGTAGACAGCAGTCCGCCGAGGAGAACCATGGCCAAAAGGCCGCCCCCCAACCAGCGCCAGGAGATCGGCAGGGGCCATCGACGGCGCGACCTCGGGGGCCGGGGTGGGTTCCCACGGGCGGGGGCGGAGACTAGGGGACGAGCACTTTTCATCTCAAATCTGTTCTGAATTGAATTAAACTTCAATCGAAATCTCATTATGCCGGAAAACGCTTCCTTGGGGCATGGGGCTGGTTTCAGGGCACAATGGCAGAGTAAGACATGCACATTCGCCCATGGCAAAGGTAAAAGACCCCGGCTTGGCGGTGAATCCGGTCGATCGATTGGTCACGCAAAGTTTCCTGTTTCGTGGGCTGGCCGCCGATCCAGTGCTCAGCCAGATCGACCCCACGACCCTCGTCCCTGAAAAGCTTTACTCCAATCGCCCGGTCTATACGGCCTTTCGCCCCCACATTTGGCAGGATTATCTCTATGTGGTGATGGATGGCGGCCCGGTGATTATGCACAGCACCCCCCTCGACCGGGTGATGGCCATCACCTACCCCGGCGGTTGCTTTGGTATGCGCTGCTTGCCCGTGGGCTTTGGGGCGGCGGCCCGGGCATTCCCGAGCTTGGTGGAAGCCTACAAAACCACCAATGTGATCAAGGTTCCGGCCCAGGTGGTACAGGATCTCTACGACCAGAACGACCTTTTCCGGGGGCGCTACACCCTCCTGTTTGAACTACGCGAAAAGTTTCAGTATCACCTGCTCAATTGCAGCACCTACCCGCCCCAGGCGGTGGCGGCGGTGCTGCGGGCCTTGATTTTTCAAGAGCGCAGCCTGGGATCCCAGCCCCAGGGCCACACCCAAGAATACGTCTTTGATTTGCCCATCGACCTGATTGCCCGCGCCTGTCAGCTCAACCATCGCACCGTGGAGCAGGTGCTCAAGGGGTTGACCAAGGCGGGCTACCTCAAGGCCGAGAAGCCCACGGAATCTGCCCATGACCTGGTGAAGGTGGTGGATCCCGAGGGGCTGAAGGAGGTCTATGGGGCCACCCGAGATAAGGTGTCTTGGTGGCCCCTGAAATAGTGTGTCTGTCCTAACCGCTTCAAGCCGCTATGCTGCATCACGCCTCGATTCGTACCGCCGATATTCACCGAGCCATCGCCTTCTATGAACGGCTGGGCTTTACCGTGCAGGAACGCTTTACCACGGGGATGACCCTGGCCTGCTGGATGGAGGGGCTCGGGGGCCGGATTGAACTGATCCAAATTCCAGAGCCCCGCCCCGCCGCCGATGCCTTCCACGATGAACACTACACGGGCTACTACCACCTCTCCTTTGACCTAACGGATCGGGTGGAGAGTTTGCCGACTTGGCTGGCGGAACTGCGACAGTCGTTTGCCGCCGAGGATGCGGCAGCGGCCTCCGCGCCCGAGGGTAACGACCCTGCGCGAGACAGGGCCGTAACGGGTATGCTTAGGGTACTTCTGGAGCCCCAGCAACAAATCATTGCCGATCTCGTCTACGAGGTGGCCTTCCTCGCCGATGCCGACGGCCTACCCCTAGAATTTATCCGAGTCCTTGGCCATGTCTCCACCCCATGAGGTGCATCCCTTCACCGACAATTGGGCCTACCTCAAAACCGAACTGGCTTGGCTAGATCGGCTGCTGATGGTGGCGGTCTCCCGCCAAAAACGGGACATCGAAGCGGTGGATAACGTTTCCCTCTCCGATCAGGATCGGGTGACCAGCCATTGGTGGAAGGGCATTGTCTCCCTCAACGGCCAGCCCGGTTACGACCATGCTCGCCCGCCCAAGGGCACCCAACACCGCCCCCCCCACTACACCCAACACCTGGAAGCCCGGATCCAAGCCAGTCTGCAACAGGGCATTGCCCTGGCCCTCCCCCAACTGCGGGATCAACTCCAGTTGAGTACCTTTGAAAAGAACGTCCTGTTGATGGCCCTCGCCCCGGAAATTAACCCACGCTTTGGGCGGCTCTATGGCTACCTGCAATATCAGCATGATGAATCGGAGTGGGACTTACCCACCGTGGATCTTTGCCTGCGCCTGCTCTGCCGCAATGACCAAGAATGGCGACAGGCCCGTCCGCTGATTGCGCCCAGTGGTCGCCTCGTCAGCTTAGGTCTGGTGGAATGGGCCAGCACCGACGACACCACCCTCCTCAGCCGACACCTGCGCCTAGCTGAACCCCTCACCACCTATCTCCTGGCAGAAAACCCTGACCCCAGCCAGATCCAGGCTTGGCTCAAACCGCCGTCGCTACTGCACACCAGCCCTCCCTCGCCCAGTCCGCCGCCCCTGTGGCTGCCAGCCTCCCTGATGGCCCAACTCGACACCCTCTGCGCCTTGGCTCAATCTTCCCGCCAGTCTCCCCCGGCCCATCCCCTGGTCTTGCTCACGGGGCCAAAGGGCACGGGCAAAACCCAAACCGCCCGCTGGGTCGCCCACCGCCTAGGCCTGCCGCTCACGGTGCTGAATCTGGCGGCCATCACCGAAGCCGACTACGACACCCTCTTTGATCGCCTTGCCACCCTGCCCCCCGGCCTATTGCTCCTGCAACAGGCCCAGTTCTGGCTAGGCCGTACCCCCAGCCTAGAACCCGCCCTGGTCGAGCAATGGCTCACCCACCGCCAATGCCAACCGGGTCTCACCCTCTTCGCGGCCAACCCCCTATACAGCGTCAAGCTCTCCTGGCGACAGCGATGCGACGGGGTACTGGCCCTGCCCATGCCCCCTAGCTCCACCCGCAAGGCCCTCTGGAAACAAGCCCTGCCCCCAGATCTCCCCCTCCACCGCAGCCTGACCCGGAGTACCCTGGCCCAACTGCCCCTCAGCGGCGGCGATATCCAAGCCCTGGCCCAAGCGGCAGCGGCCCTCGCCCGCCAAGCCCAAGCCCCCCGCCTCACCCCCGCCCACCTCAAACAGGCCCTCGCCCTCCACTACCCTCACCTGAAATGGCCCAAGGCCAGCCCATCGGGCCGATAAAAAAGGCCCTGCGAAGCAGAGCCTTAAGGTTCATGGTCTAGGGAATCCATCCCTCAGACCGTTTTGAGGGTTTCAGGGAAAACCCTAGAAGCTGGTACGACGATACTGACCACCGCCACCGTTCCCGCTGGCAGCCCGGTTATCGTCGCGGGGGCGAGCTTTGTTCACCCGCATTTCGCGACCCATCCACTCAGCCCCATCCAGGGCTTCAATCACGGTATCTTCCTGGGCTTCGGCGGTCATATCCACAAAGGCAAACCCACGGGGACGCCCGGTTTCCCGGTCGATGGGCAGGCTCACCCGGCTGACTTCGCCATACTCGTTGAAGACGCGCTCTAGGTCTTCGCGGGTGACGTCGTAGGACAAATTACCAACATAAATAGACATCGGATTCTCTCCAGATTGAACGAATGTATCGAGTAAACGGAGAAGAACCTGCGTCGGAAATCGAAATCGAAATGAAACAAGCGTAATCTACCGAAAACTGAACACATACATGGTAACACTCTTGGGAGTCCATCGGGGGACGCACGGTGTGATTCCTGAACCACGGCGCGGCCCAGGAATCACACTCCCTAGCATTACGTTGAGAGGAATTGAACCGAGACGGGTCGGGTAGAGACCTCGATCTAGGAGTGAAACCGATTTAGAATTAGGGAATACCCAGATTCAGTACCGCTAGGAACGATTGCTCGGCTGAACGGCCTGCCAATATACAAAATAAACTAGCGCTGAGATTTGAAAAGGGACAATCGCTAGATAGTTTCTCACTAAAAAGGGAAGCGGTAGACTCGATAAAGTGTAGGCATAGGCCAATCCTAGGATTAGAAAAAAAGCAAATTTTATTTTCATTCTGCTCATCCACTGAAGAGATACCGCCCTAGGGGGGACTCAATAAAGCTATTCATCAGCAAGCCCTGTTGATGCATCTGAATTAAGCGGGATCCATGGTAGCCCATCAAGATGAGCAGAAACCAGGTGATAAAGCGACGATGCAGGAAAGCCGAAGTCTTAACTGAAAAAAAAGATCGCCGGGTCAACCACTCTAGGGGTACACCTAGGGCAACGACTAATAAAACAAGGAGCAAAAAAGGCCCGAAGAAATGGTAGTCAACCGAAGCAATCCAATCGCCTCTCATCGCAGCCATGAGTGAACGCGTCATGCCACAGCTAGGACAAGGAATACCCGTAAAGTGACGAATAGGACATTCATAATTAAGTTGATAGCCTTGATTGTAAAGATAGGTTCCCGTTAGGGTTGCAACACTAAACCCAAAGGCTAAGCAACGAAATTTCAGTGATCGCCTTGACACAGAATCACCGGAGGCTGGAATCATAGGACACGATGGCAAAGTCGCCTAAAACCATCCCTTCTTGGAAGCAACATAGGTTTGAATAAATTCTTCATCTGTTTTGGTTAAATAGATGATGCCCTCAATCAAGCCAATAATTCCCATGATAGGGGAGGCCATAAAACAGGTTAAAAGGGTAACCAAGAGCATGATCAGTCCTTCGGTGGAATAGCCAAGGACAAACTTATGAACTCCTAGACTTCCTAGCAGGATTCCGCAAATACCTGCGGCTATCTTCTTGCTGGCGTCATTTCCGTCGTTGGTTGTCATGGCTTATCTTCTCCTCAACAATGACCAAAAGTACGACACCTTGCGGTTGTCAATATGCCTTTACGCTATGGAATAATATGGGGCAACCCACCCCATTGATTACCATTTCCCACGATTCTTTGAAATGAATGGAGTGAGATGAGGATTAAGGCATAAAAATACAGTCCGCCTAAGATTACAGTAGGATTATTTATTTCCGAGTATTTGTTTCACTTTTCTTAATGTATGACGGCCCCCAGTCCTCCAGCAGTTCTCATGCTGGAGGACTGACAAAACTTGCGAGAAGCCACGTCCGTCAAAGGGTCAGGAGACCTGCCCCCTACATGAACCCAATACGGTAGGGGCGCGGTTTTCGCGCCCGATGCAGAATCTTTTGTCAGTCAACCAG
>JAYKHF010000081.1:0-2709 GCA_035285305.1 Leptolyngbya sp. | reverse complement strand
GGTGAAAAGGCTTCGACAGGCTCAGCCTGAGCGGTATTTTATTCGCCAGCCTAGTCATACTGAGAATTGCTGGTTTGGCCCACAGGGGCTTGTCAATTTGTAAACTTAAGCGATCATGACGTTGTCCGCAGGGGTTTGGGTGAACCCTGCTAAGGTATAGCCGTGAGGGCGATCCCCCTAACTTCAGTTATGTCTGATCCTTGTTTACCTCTGTCAAAACACCAGGCTGTGGTGGCGGCTCCGCTGACGGTGGAGGGCACGGTTTCGGTGCAGGTGGCCTTGGCGACCTTGGCCCGGGCTCAGGCGGCGGCCTTGGCCCCGGAAACGGCGCAGGACTGGCGTCATGCCCTGCGCACCCGTTGTCTGGTGGTGGTCGATGGCGATCAACGGGTGCGGGGGCTGTTGACGGCGATGGATGGGTTGTGCCTGTTGACCCAAGATCCACCCTTGGCCCTCCCCCTCGAACAGTGCCCCGTAGAACAGGTGATGACCCCAGCCACGATGCTGTGGCGGGAGTCGGCCCTACCCGACTGGCCTGAGATCGTGATCGCCCTGGGGGCAGGACAGCCGATTCCGGTGGTGGATGACCAGGATCGCTTGGTGGGCCTGGTGGGGGCCGAAAGTGTGGCGGCGATGGCCGTCGCTGAGGTTCAGGCGGCTTCAGAGTCTCCCCGCGTCTCGGTGCTCCAGGATCGGGAAACCCGCTACCAAGCCCTGATGGATCGGGCGAGCGACGCGATCATGATTGCCGACCTGGAGGGGAACATTCTAGAGGTCAACCGTCAGGCCGAAAAATTGCTGGGGTACACCACGGCGGAACTCGCCACGATGCACTTTACCCAGTTGCATCCCCCGGAGGATATGCCGAGGATCCGCAGCGCCTTTGAACAGTTAGCCAATCAGCAGGTGTGTCAGGTGCTGGATGTCAACTTTCGGCGGCGCGATGGCCAGGTGGTGCCCGTGGATATCAGTGCCTCGGTGATTTCCTTGCCGGATCGACCGATTATCCAGGGTCTTTTTCGGGATATCCGCGAGCGCAAGGCGATGGAGCAAGCCCTGCGCCAAAGCGAAGCTCAATATCGCCAAATTGTCGATACGGCCAGTGAGGGCATTTGGGTGATTGATGCCGAGGGGCGCACCCTGATGGGCAATCTGGCCCTGGCCCAAAGCCTCGGGGTTGACCATGGGGCGCTGGTGGGGCAATCCCTGTTTCAGTTTGTGGATCAGGCCGACCACCCAACCCTAGAAGCCCACCTTCAGCACCATCGGCAGGGGCAAAGCGACCATTATGAACTGCCCCTGCGCCGATCCGATGGCACCCAGCGGGTGATGTTGGCCTCCGTGAGCCCCATGGTGGATCAGGAGGTCACTTGCACGGGGATGACCCTGATGCTGACGGATATCACCGACCGCAAGCGCATGGAAACCTCCCTGGCGGCCAAAACCGAGGAGTTGGATGGGTTCTTTTCCGTGGCCATCGATCTACTCTGCATCGCCAGCCTCGACGGTCGGTTTGTGCGCCTGAACCAGCAGTGGGAACAGGTGCTGGGCTACCCCCTAGCGGACTTGGAGGGACGCGAGTTTCTAACCTTTGTGCACCCTGACGACCTAGAGAACACCCTGCAAGAAATCAATCGACTGGATCGGGGCGGCATCACGATGAACTTTGTCAACCGCTACCGCTGCCGGGATGGGCAATACCGCTGGATTGAGTGGCGGTCGGCTCCTCAGGGGAACTTTATCTACTCTGCCGCCCGGGATATTACCGACCGGGTGTTGTCCGAGCAGCGGGAACGACGGCGGGCCGAACAGGAGCAGGTGCTTCGAGAAATTACCCAGCGGATTCGTCAATCCCTGGAGTTGCAGACCATCTTTGACACCGCCTGTCCCGAGATTCGCCAGGTGTTGGCGGCGGATCGGGTGGGTATTTTTCGGTTTGATGACAATGGCAGTGCTCAGACTGGGCAATTTGTGGCGGAATCCGTGAGCCTGGGGTTGCCCTCCATTTTGGCGGTGCCGGTGCCCGACTACCGCCAGCGATCCGTCTATCACCCGCTCTACCAGGGCGATGCCTTTGTGGCGATCCCCGATCTGCTGCCCCTCGATGCCGACGAACATTCGGTGCTGCTGGGGTTTCAGGTGCGGGCTAGCCTGGTGGTGCCCCTGATCTCAGGGGATCAACTCTGGGGCTTGCTGTGCATTCATCAGTGCGATGGCCCCCGCCAGTGGTCGGAGGCGGATGTGGCGCTGGCCCAGCATTTGGCCAACCAACTCGCCATTGCCATTTACCAGGCCAGCCTGTTTGGGCAAATTCAGCGGGAGCTGGCCGAACGACAGCAAGCCCAGCAGCAACTGAGTGAACGGAACCAGCAGTTGGCCATCTCGAACCAAGAACTGGCCCGCGCCACTCGGCTGAAGGATGAATTTCTGGCCACCATGAGCCACGAGCTACGAACGCCCCTGAATGCGGTGTTGGGCATGACGGAGGGGATGCAGGATTTAACCTTTGGCCCCATTACCCCGGAACAACAGCATGCCCTGCAAATCATTGAGCGGAGCGGCAATCACCTGCTGGAACTGATTAGAGGATATTTGAAAACACGGAGACGGGGTATGAAACGCTTCACGCAAGTCTCCGTAGCATGAGGCGAATCATGGCGATGTGAATCAAGGCCTCTGAGGATTCGGGCAAGCGCTCATAATCGACAT
>JAYKHF010000080.1:0-43205 GCA_035285305.1 Leptolyngbya sp. | reverse complement strand
GGACAACGTCATGATCGCTTAAGTTTACAAATTGACAAGCCCCTGTGGGCCAAACCAGCAATTCTCAGTATGACTAGGCTGGCGAATAAAATACCGCTCAGGCTGAGCCTGTCGAAGCCTTTTCACCCTTCGACAGGCTCAGGGTGAACGGTCAATTTGCCAAAATGAGAATTGCTGGGCCTCCGTCTGGTTCCTATCCTGGCGGATTTTGTCCTGGGGTATTCTAGACAGGCCTAAAGGCCTGGGGGCCGATGGCGCTGGACGGGGGGATGGAGGGTATTGCGTTCCCAGAAGATGCCATCGACATAGCCTTGAATGGCGGTATCTTCTTCGGCCCGCTGAAGCCGTTTCAGCGCCCAGGCACAATATTCTTGGTTCACCTCGATCCCGATAAAATGACGGGTTAACTTCTTTGCGACCACTGCCGTTGTGCCGCTGCCTAAAAAAGGATCAAGCACCAGATCGCCAGGTTTTGAGCTAGCGAGGATCAGTTTGGCGATCAGTTTCTCGGGTTTTTGGGTTGGGTGATCGGTATTTTCGGGCATCGACCAAAAGGGAACGCTAAGATCCGTCCACACATTAGAAGGATGGGTAAAGCGAAAATTGCCGTTTTCTTCCTCGATCCAATCCTTGGGATCACCATTTTGGTGTCGGTAAGGCGCTCTTACCCTACGCTTGTGCTTGACGGCATCGACATTAAAGATATAGTTGTCCGAGACGGTGCAGAACCAAATATCTTCGGTGTTATTTTTCCAGTTTGAGGGTGAACCTCGGCCCTTTTCTCGCTCCCAGGTAATCCGATTGCGGACGTGAAAAGCTTTTTCAAGGAGGGGGGCGATGAGGATAGAGGTTTTCCAGTCGGCACAGACGTAGACCGTGGCCGTGGATTGAAGCAGGGGTTGAATGAGATCTAGGATAGATTGAAACCAGTCTTGATACTGATTTTTGCCCTTCGCTTTAAAGGCATAGCCATGATAGTTTTTCGACAAATTATAGGGAGGATCTAGAATTAAGAGATCTACACAGTTCTTCGGCAAGTAGGGCGCGACTTCAAAAAAATCTTGATGAATAATGCGGCCCGTAACCTCCTCCAGGGAAACGGCATTCTTTAGGGATCGTAACCTGGAACTCAGGGCTTGCAATTCTTGCTCGGAACAGGTCAGCGTTCGATTGCGAAGGGCGCGTTGTTTCATCCTAAAACCCCAACCATGGGCGGCACCTCCAGGCCGTCACCGGTGCATAGAGCCGAATCATACCGAAGCGAGTCGAAGACCACTAGCCCTGGTTCCGATCTCCCTCCACCCCGGCCATCCGCTAGGGAGCCGACACCGCCCACCAGGCGAGACCGTAGGGTTGAGTGGGTTGATTGTGAACCTGGCGCTGGTAGATGACTCGCAGCTTGTAGTAGCCCGTTTCAGGAACCTGGTAGAAAATGTGCTCGACACTGTCCACCTCGCTCACGGACGACCACAGGCTTTGGCGGATATCATCGCTGTCGGCGGGCATCAAGTACAGGTTGAGGTCGTTCAATCCCTGGTCTTGGAAGCTTTCTCCGAGGTCGTAGCGGCCATTGCCGTTGCGATCAAGCAAGTCTACCACCCGCTCCCAGGCTAGGGTAGCTGAGAGGTAGCTGCCGCCCTGAATCGGTGCGGTAAAGACATAGTCATGCACGTCAGATCGCCTGAGTTCTCCCAAATTCCAGCCCACGGCGGGGATAGCCTCCCCTGGCCCAAAGGCCCCGGGCAAAAGCTGCTGATAGGCGCGATAGGCATTCAGGTGGCCCGTCCCGAGGTCGCTGTGGAGGGGAATTTTGGGATCGCGGTAGGCATCGGAGGCCGTCCAGGGCTGGTTACTCCGATCCACCAGGGTGCGGGCCATGCCCAGGCGTAGACCATCGCCGTTGTCCTCTAGCTTGTCAGCGGAGTTCATCAACACGGCTTTCATGACCATGGGGTGCCGTCCGGCCACCGACCAATGGGCCAGCCCTGCCCGAATTTGGCGATCCACCAACTGCTGCATGAGGGCAAGGGTGCCGACCACATGGGGGGCGGCAAAGCTGGTGCCGCTGGAGATGGTGCGCTGGCCATCGGGATCGAACATTTCAATCTCGCTGCCCGGGGCCACTAGGGTGATGGATCGCCGCGCCCCCACGTTGGTTTCGGGGTTGGGCGAACGGGGGGATCGGATTGTGGGTTCGCTGCCGAGGTTGGCGGGATCCAGCCGGGTGAACCGCCCCTCGGCATCGCGGCGGGAATAGGCCACGTTTAGGCCATTGAAATGATCTGTGGGGATGGGAATGCCGCCCCGCCCCTGGTTGCCAGCAATCACATAGACCGCCCCATGCCGCCGCGACAGCCAATCGATGCATTGGGTGAGTAGGGCATTGCCATCCAGCACCGGGTTCGGGCGAGGATCGCGGCTGAGGGGCTCGCCAAAGCTGAAGTTCAAGGCCCGCACATCGCCACTATTTTGCTCGGCCACCGCCTGGGACACCAGGCATTCCTCCGGCTGGGCACTGCGGCTGCCGTCTAGGTCGCCCACGGCTCCCGAGTAGAGTAACGCCTCGGGCGCAACCCCGGTCAGGGTTTTATCTTGGCTGATCATGACACTGGCCACATTGGCGGCATGGCCATCCACAAAGTCGTTGGCGGTAGCCCATTGGTCGAGCTGCAACACCCGCCACACCGCCACCGGGGGCAACGAAGGCGTTCGTTTATCAAGCCCAAACTGCCCCGGACGGCCAATTTCCACCTGGCCAATGGCAATCTTTTCGCCCGTGAGGTGGTAGGGGGCGTCGTGGAGTCGGCGGGCATCAATGCCCTCCTCCCCCACGGAGGTAAACAGGGCGAGGGCCGGGGCGGCAACCCCGCCCACGCCGCCCAGCACCGCTAAGCCCAGGAGAAGGTTTCCCCAGGGGGAGTCTCGTCGCCCGGGTCGGTCACCAGACCGGGCGGTGAGTCGGGAGATGATGCTTGTCCCTCGGCGCTGCTTGCCCATGGATAACCGTCCTCACCGTTGATGGAATGCGGGGATAGTGCCCGGTACGGGTCTCTAAACCGATGATCCTGACCTATGATCCTGGATGGCTCGTTACCCAGGGTACTGGGGGAGCGAGGATGCTAGAACGTCTCTCACTTTAGCAGCCCAGTGCCCCGACCGCCTTCTGAGCCTTAAACCTTAAACCTTTCTGGGCCTAAACCATTTCATAACCTAGCGCCCTTACAGTAACGATAGACACCGTAGACATCAGAAAACCTAGGTTCTGCCCCTGTTCAGGAGTCACGCCATGACGATCCCTCCCTATTGCCCCACGGTTGATGTTGAAGACGATCGCACTGGCTTGAGCGTCGAAACCCTGCGCCGTGCCTTTGCCGATAACCTGTACTACATCCAGGGAAAATGGCCGGAAATAGCCAGCAAAAACGACTTTTACCTCGCCCTGGCCTATACCGTACGGGATCGGATGATGCAGCGCTGGCTGAATACGAGCCGCAACTACCTGCGCCCGGAGGTGCGGGTGGTGACGTACCTATCGGCGGAGTTTCTGCTGGGGCCACACCTGGGCCGCAACCTGATCAACCTCGGCATTGAGGAACCCGTGAAGCAGGCGGTGCAGGAGTCGGGGCTAGATTTTGCCGAACTCGCTGCCCATGAGGAGGAACCGGGGCTGGGGAATGGCGGCCTCGGGCGCTTGGCGGCTTGCTATATGGAGTCTATGGCCAGTTTGCAAATTCCTGCCATTGGCTACGGCATTCGCTACGAGTTTGGCATTTTTGACCAGCAAATTCGTGACGGCTGGCAGGTAGAAAGCACCGACAAGTGGCTGCAATACGGCAACCCTTGGGAAATTGCCCATCCCGAATCCGCCGTGACCGTGGGCTTTGGGGGCCACACCGAGGGCTATGTCGATTCCGATGGCCGCTTCCGCAAGCGCTGGCTGCCCGCCAAGCAGGTGAAGGGCATCCCCTACGACACCCCCATTCCTGGCTATCGGGTCAACACCGTCAACACCCTGCGCCTGTGGAAGGCGGATGCCGTGGAATCCTTTGATTTTCAGTCTTTTAATGTGGGCGACTACTACGGGGCCGTTAACAGCAAGGTGATGTCGGAAAACATTTCCAAGGTGCTGTACCCCAACGACGAGCAGATCGAAGGGAAGCAACTCCGCCTAGAGCAGCAGTTTTTCTTCGTCTCCTGTGCCCTGCAAGACATGATTCGGATTCACCTAGGGGCAGGTTGCACCCTCAACACCTTCCACGAGAAATTTACCGCCCAACTCAACGATACCCACCCCGCTGTGGGGGTGGCGGAACTGATGCGCCTGTTGCTGGATGAGCACGGCATGGGCTGGGACGAAGCCTGGAACGTGACCCGCCACACCTTCGCCTACACTAACCACACCCTGTTGCCCGAAGCCCTTGAAAAATGGTCGATTTCCCTGTTTGGGGGCATGTTGCCGCGCCATTTGGAAATCATCTACGAAATCAACCAGCACTTTATGGATCAGGTGCGGGTGCATTACCTCAATGATCCGGCCAAGTTAGCCAGCCTATCGCTGATTGATGAGTCGGGCCATCGCTATGTGCGGATGGCCAACCTGGCCAGCCTGGGGAGCTATGCGATCAACGGTGTGGCGGCGCTGCATACGGAACTGGTGAAGCAGACCATCCTCAAGGATTTCCATGAGATGTTCCCCGGCAAAATTCGTAACGTCACCAATGGCGTCACCCCCCGTCGCTGGATTGCCCTAGCCAACCCTCGCCTCGCCGCCCTCTATACCGAAAAAGTGGGCGATGGCTGGCTGCAAGATATGGAGAAACTGCGCCAAATCGAAGGCTACGCCGATGATGCCGGATTCCGAGAATACTGGCAGGAGATTAAGCACGATATTAAGCAGGATTTGGCGGAATACATCGGCCAACGCACGGGCATTACCGTCAACCCCGACTCCATGTTTGATGTGCAGGTGAAGCGCATCCACGAATACAAGCGCCAGCACCTCAACGTGCTGCACATCATCACCCTCTACGAGCGCATCAAGCAGAACCCCCACCTGGATGTGATTCCCCGTACCTTCATCTTTGGCGGTAAGGCGGCTCCGGGCTACTTTATGGCCAAGCTGATGATCAAATTCATCACCGCCGTGGGGGATGTGATCAACAACGACCCCACCATTGAAGATCGGCTCAAGGTGGTCTTTTTGCCCGACTACAACGTCACCTTTGGCCAGCGGGTTTATCCAGCGGCGGACTTATCTGAGCAAATTTCCACCGCTGGCAAGGAAGCCTCTGGCACCGGGAACATGAAATTTTCCATGAACGGTGCCCTCACTATCGGCACGTTGGACGGGGCCAATGTGGAAATTCGCGAACTCGTTGGCGATGAAAACTTCTTCCTCTTTGGGCTCACCGCCGACCAAGTCCACGACCTCAAGACCAACGGCTACAACCCCTGGGACTACTACCAGGGCAACCCCCGCTTGAAGCAAACCATCGACCTGATCAATTCCGGCTTCTTTGCCAAGGGGGATGGCGGTCTGTTCAAGCCCCTCACCGATAACCTCCTCTATGGCGATCCCTACCTGCTGTTGGCGGATTACCAAAGTTACGTGGACGCCCAGGATCGGGCCGATGCCGCCTACCAAGATCCAGAGGCTTGGTCGCGTATGTCTATCATCAACGCCGTGCGCATGGGCAAGTTTTCCAGCGATCGATCCATCCGCGACTACTGTCGCAAAATTTGGCAGGCCGAACCCGTGCCCATTGAACTCAAGGAATATGTCCAGTCCCAGGCCGGGTTTAAGGTATAGGCCATGAAAATCCTGGTGCTCAACGCTGGTTCTAGCAGTCACAAAAGTTGTCTGTTTGATCTCACCCAGAGATCTGCCCCCGGCCTTGCCCCCAGCCCCATCTGGCGAGCGGCCTTAGATTGGACCCATGCCGAGGGGCAGGTAGAACTGTCCGCCACAACGGAAGCGGGATCCTCCCTCCACCAGTCGCTATCGATCACCGACAAGGCCGAGGGCATTGCCGCCATGCTGAAAACCTTGGTAGAGGGGGAAACCCAAGTCCTCGCCCACCTCAGTGACATTGACGGCGTGGGGCACCGGGTGGTTCATGGCGGACGAGATTACGTCGATAGCGTGCGCATCGATGGCGATGTGAAAGCCGCCATCCAACGGCTGATTCCCTTGGCCCCGGCCCACAACCCCGCCAATTTGCAGGGTATCGAAGCCATGGAGACCATCCTGGGTGACATCCCCCAAGTTGCCGTGTTCGACACCGCCTTCCATGCCCGAATGCCCACCGCCGCTGCCGCCTATCCCGGCCCCTACGCCTGGATAGAGCAGGGCATCCAGCGCTACGGCTTCCACGGCACCAGCCATCGCTATGTCGCCCAACGCGCCGCCCATCTGTTGGGACGAGACCTAGCCGATCTGAAGTTGATCACCTGTCACCTCGGCAATGGCTGTTCCCTAGCAGCCGTGCAAAACGGCCACAGCATCGACACCACCATGGGCTTCACGCCTTTGGAGGGGCTAATGATGGGCAGTCGATCCGGCAGCGTGGATCCGGGTATCCTCATTCACCTGATCCGCCAGGAAGGCTACAGCGGTGATGCCCTGGATCAACTGCTGAATAAAGAATCCGGTCTCAAGGGCATTTCCGGCGTTTCCAACGACCTGCGCCGGGTGATCGACGCTATGGCACAGGGCAACGACCGGGCCAAACTTGCCGTTGACATGTTCCTCCACCACCTGCGCCGCGAAATCGGATCCATGCTGGCCAGCCTCGGTGGCCTGGATGCCCTCGTCTTTACCGCTGGCATCGGCGAAAACAGCGCCCTCGTGTGGCAAAACGCCTGCGAACCCTTCGCCTTCCTGGGCCTCAACCTTCAAGACAACCCTACCCGATCCGCCGCCGATCAAGACATCGCCGCCCCAGACTCCGCCGTCCGTGTCCTCGTCATCCACACCCAGGAAGAATGGGCCATTGCCCAAGCCTGCCTAACCCTGATCTAACCCCCATCCCGATTTTTCCTGTCCTACTGATTCGACAAAATCAGTTGCGTAATCAGCGGCCCAAAGGCTTGTAGGGCGGCGGGCAAGACCGCAACCGTTGCCGCCGCCACGATGATGGTGGTGGCAATGCGTAGGAGCTTGTCTGAGGCCTGTTCGTAGGTATCGAACTTGTAGTCCAACTTTTCTAGGCGTTGGTCAAACTGTTCAAAGCGCTTATCCACCTGTTCAAAGCGCTTATCCACCTGTTCAAAGCGCTGGTCAACATCGGCCTTGAAGGCTTGCAGCTCGCCTTTGACGGACTGGATCTCGGTCAGCACATCGGCGATGGTGGGTTCTCTGGACGGTTGGGCTTGCATGGAGCGAGGAGAAAACGGGATAGCTCGATCTTAGCGAATCTAGAATAATTCACGGGACCCCATTGGCATGGAGCCTATGCGGATAGTCTGCGGCGGCGCGGCCCCATGCTTCGAGGATGTGGGCCAGGGCTTTCCCCTCGGGGCAGGTTAACAGACGATCCCTACGGCCATTATCCGCCCTAGGACTGGCCTTGGGACTGGCCTTGGGGGGCATTGGCCTTCATGGAACGCACCACCCAGGTGTCTTTGCTGCCACCGCCCTGGGAGGAGTTGACCACTAGGGAACCGCGCTTGAGGGCGACGCGGGTGAGGCCACCGGGGTTCACGTAGATATCCTTTCCGTAGAGAATATAGGGCCGCAGATCGACGTGGCAGCCCTCAAAGCCGCCGTCAATTAGGGTGGGGACGCGGGAGAGGCAAAGGGTGGGCTGGGCAATGTAGCCCCTGGGGTTAGCGCGGATGCGGTCGGCAAATTCCAGCCGTTCTGCCTCGGTGGCGTGGGGGCCAACGATCATCCCGTAGCCGCCGGAGGCATTGGTGGCCTTCACCACCAGTTGGTCTAGGTGGTCGAGAACATGGGCTTGTTGGGTGGGGTCTTCGCACAAAAAGGTGGGCACGTTGGGGATGATTTGGTCTTCGCCAAGGTAGTAGCGGATCATCTGGGGCACGTAGGCGTAGACCAGCTTATCGTCGGCGACGCCGGTACCGAGGGCATTGGCAATGGCCACCCGTCCGGCGCGGTAGACCTCCATCAGACCGGGCACCCCCAGCAGGGAATCGGGCCGGAAGGCTTGGGGATCGATAAAGTCATCATCGATGCGGCGATAGACCACATCCACCCGCTCCAGCCCCTTGGTGGTGCGCATTTTTAGGTAGCCATCGGAGACCACGAGATCGCGGCCCTCCACCAGTTCCGCCCCAATTTGCTGGGCCAAAAAGGAGTGCTCGAAGTAGGCGGAGTTGTACATCCCCGGCGTCAGCACGGCCACCCGGGGGTTAATCAGGGTCTCCGGTACCAGGTTCAGCAGGGTTTCTAGGAGCTGGCTGGCGTAGTCATCCACCGCTGCAATGTCCATGGCCGAGAACAGGTGGGGGAAGGTGGTTTTCATCACCCGCCGATTTTCGAGCACGTAGGACACGCCGGAGGGACAGCGCATATTGTCTTCGAGGACATACCAGGTGCCGTCCTGATCGCGCACGAGATCCGTTCCGGTGATGTGGCACCAGATATTGTTGGGCGGTTGCAGCCCCATACAGGGTTCTAAAAAGCCGGGGGCGCTTTCTACCACATGGCGCGGAATCACCCCATCCTTCAGGATTTTCTGCTCGTTATAGACATCGTGAATGAAGCAGTTGAGGGCGTAGATGCGCTGCTTCAAGCCCTTTTCCAGCCACTCCCACTCATGGCCTGGAACGATGCGGGGAATGACATCGAAGGGAAAAATCCGCTCGGTGCCCTGGGTGTCGCTATAGACGTTGAAGGTGACGCCCAGCTTAAACAGGGTCTTTTGGACGGCCTCCTGCCGCTGCTGCAACTCTACCAGCGACATGGCATTCACCCGCTTAATCAGCAGGTCTGCTTCGGGGCGAGGCTGGCCCTGGCCGACAAACAGTTCATCGTAGAAGTTGCCGGGATCGTAGGCGTCGAATAGCACGGGTGAAGCCTCCCAAGGGGTAGATAGTCTCCATCTTTACTGGCTGGTTGCACCCCCAAGCTGTAGCTTAGGTTACGCCTTGCCGCCGCCTTGCCCTCAGGGGGCCAGCAATTCTCATTTTGGTAAATTGACCGTTCGCCCTGCTAACTTGGCCGTTCGCCCTGAGCTTGTCGAAGGGTGACAAGGCAAGGCTTCGACTGTTCGACAGGCTCACGGCTCAGCCTGAACGGTATTGTCTTCATCAGCCTAGTCAGACTGCGCATTGCCCTCAGGATCCTGCAAAGCTTGTCCAGGATCGATACATGAAAAACAGGGAAAAAATGGCCAGTAGGGCGCGAAACATCAGGGTGACGATGGGATCGGGCAATTTGGGCAGATAGCGGGTGCTGCCCTGGACGCCGACAAGCCCCCCCAGGCCCAACAACGCCCCCGTGAGCGGCACCACATTGCCCTGGAGGACATGCCAACCGCAGGCCGACAGGGCCGTGATCACAATGGCCCCCAGACTGGTTTGAATCGCCACTTTAATGGGTTCCCGCAGCAGCCCAATTTGGAGGGGCACCATGACCACGCCGCCGCCCACGCCAAATAATCCTGCCAGAAAGCCCGCGATGCCCCCAATCAGCACCCGGGCTAGCACGGGGGACATGGGCTGGGCGGCGGTCGGTGGGGTGGTGGCCTGCTCCAAGGATTCCACGTCCTGTAAGGTTGCCTGGGCCACCACGCGTTTTTTGAGGCCAATGAGGTAAATGTTGACCAGTAGGAAAAGGCCGAAAACCCCTAGGAGCAGGTATTCCGGGCTGTAGCTGGCCAAGGCCGTTCCCACCCAGGCCGTTCCCACCGAGGGCAGGCCCAGCCTCAGCACGTTTTGGGTATTGAGAAAACCCATGCGCCAATTTTGCAGGCTTCCCCCCAGGGCAATAATCAAAATCGCCAGGGTGCTGGTGCCCACCGCCTCCACCCCCGACAGCCCCAGGGCCACCATCACCGGCACCATCACCGTGCCGCCGCCAATGCCCAGAAAACCCGCCAGCACCCCGGCAAAGGTGCCCACCGCCAATAACACAACCACCTCGCCCACCGATTTCCCCTACCTCAGATATCAGCAATTCTCAGTATGCCTAGGCGGATGAATAAAAAACCGCTCAGGCTGATCGGTGAGCCTGTCGAACAGTCAAAGCCTTGTCACCTATACTGCTCAGGCTGATCTGTGAGCATGTCGAACAGTCGAAGCCTTTTCACCTATACCGTTCAGGCTGAGCTTGTTGAAGCCTTGTCACCCATACCGTTCAGGCTGATCTGTGAGCCTGTCGAACAGTCGAAGCCTTGCCTTTTCACCCTTCGACCAGCTCAGGGCGAACGGCCAAGTTACCAGGGCGAACGGCCAAGTTACCAGGGCAAACGGCCAAGTTTGGCCGAGGATCCCACGATGCCCGCGTTATCCCGGCTGGCGATCCTGGGCCACGGTCAGCACGATGGCGGCGAGGCGGGCGGAGGCTCCGGCGGGGCCACGCACGGCGCGGAGGTTTTCCCGCAGGGTCGCTAGGCGGTCAGGCTGGGTGAGGTAGCCCACGGCTTGGTCGGCCACGGCCTGGGGCTGAAGGGGGCCAATCAGCTCTGGTACGATTTCCGCCTTGGCCCACAGGTTCGGCCATGCAAACAGGCGGCCCTCCTGATAAATTCGACGCAGAATGATCCGGTTAATGGCCTGGGCAAAGGCATCTCCCACCAGGGGCAGGTTGGCCAGCAACCCCGGAATACCGTCCCAGGACTTCATGACCGAGAGCTTTTGGGTGGGGATCAGCACGATCATTGGCACCCCCAAGGCCCCCAGTTCAGCGGTGTTGGCCCCCACGGTGGTGAGGCATAACTGGCATTGGGCCATTAAGTCGTAGGCGGGGTGGTGGGGCCAGAGGGTAATCTCGAGGCCGCTGGCGGTGCGCAGTACAGGGAGGGCCGCTGGGGCGGAGACGAGGGTGGCGGTGGTGGTGCCCTCAAACAGTTGGGTGTCGGGGTTTTGGCCCGCATCGGCAAACCGAGCCAGGGCCTCGGGGGTGAGCAGGGGGGCAAGGGGAATCACAAACTGGGCCTGGGGATACTGGCGCTGGATGGCTTCGGCGGTGGCCAATAAAAACGGCATCCCCACACTCAGCTTGTTGGCCTTGGATCCGGGCATCAGGCCCACCAGGGTGTCTGCGGGGCGCAAACCGAGGGCTTGGCGCATGGCCATTTCCTCGTCGCGGGAGGTGGCGACATCGGCCATCAGGTCGCCAATCACCTCGCAGCGGTGGCGCAAGGCGGCGGGCGCGGCCTCCACAATCCCAGGGGTCATACAGGCCATGCGATCCACCCAGCGATGCCAGCGTCCCTCCCATTCCGCATAGATGACGGTGCCGTAGCCCAGCCGTCGGCCCAAAATCACCGGGTAGACCTGATCGCCGCCGAGGAACAGTACCACGCCCTGGGGCCACCAGTCCCAGGGTTCAGCGGTTTTACCCATCAGCAAAAACGGGAAAAAATGAGCCGCCCCCTGCACCCGATCCACCCCTGGAATTTGCGCCGCCATCGCCGCCTCGCGCCCGGAGGCATTGCTACAGGGGGACAACACCACGGAAATGCGGAGGTGCCAAGTTCCTTCGGCCTGTGCCCGCAGCGCCTGCACCACGGGCCGCACCCAGGTGGAAATTTCCCCTGGCCCATTGGACAAAATCAAGATGTCCAGGTTGCGGCTATCGATGGTTGGCCCAGGTTTCACGTCGTTGTCCATGCCTATTCCCCACCCCAGCTAGGGCGCGATTCATTGTGGGGTTTCCCGGCCAGGTATCCCTACCGTTGACCCTCCGCTAGAATAGCAGTGCCGTTCCCGCGATCGCCCTGTGACGCCGCCCCCCGCTCCCTCTATGGAACCGTTGACCCGTGCCCAGGTGTTGGTGGCGATGGGCATTACGGCGGTGGTGCTGTTGGTCATTGCCAAGGTGTGGCTCTATTTTGAACCGGGCCGCCAGATTCCCGTCACCCTGGGGTGGCGCGATGCCGGACTGGGGGTGGCCTTGGGGGCTGGCTTTGCCCTGGCCAGCGCGGTAGTGTACGAACGGTGGAGCCCCTATCGCCGCAGTGCCGATGAGTACCTGGCCCTTGTCCTGAAGCCTCTGCATTGGCCAGATTTGCTGTGGTTGGCGCTGCTTCCCGGCCTCAGCGAAGAACTGCTGTTTCGAGGGGTGATGCTGCCCGCCATTGGGCTGAATGGGCTAGGCATTGTGGTGTCGGGAGCCAGCTTTGGGGTGTTGCACCTCAGCACGGTGCAGCAGTGGCCCTACGTGCTGTGGGCTACGCTGATTGGCGTAGTGCTGGCCCTCAGCGCCGTGGCCACCGGGAATTTGCTGGTGCCCATCGTCGCCCATGTGGTCACAAACCTGGCCTCTAGCATCGTGTGGAAGCTGCGCCAGCGTGAACCGGCTGAGTAGCCGTCAACCTTGTCGGCATAGTGATCCACCGCAATCGAATATCAAGATCTGCATAACTGGGGTTGAATGACCCGTAAATACCCATAAAATAGCGCCATTCTGAATGCTGAGTTATCGATGGCGAACCGTAGTGTTTTTGGCCCTGGGCCTTTAGGGAGATCGATCGGGAGAACTATGGGTCGTGGATCTAGTGGATCGATGGGTCGTGCCCTAGGGTGGTGGCGGCGCGGTGGGCGGCGGTGGCTGGCCCTGGCTCTCATGGTGGCCTGTTTCACCCTATTCGGAGCGGCGGTCTGGGGGCAGGATCAAGCGGCACCCGTCGGCCTCAGCCCAAGGCCGATCCCCCTATCCAACTACGAACTGGCCCAGGCCCAGCCCTTCAACCGGGTGGAGCATTATCCCCTGACGTCCCTGCCCACGTCGCCGATGCTGCGCCCGAATGGGAACTGGGTCGGACGACTGATATTGCCCAGCGAGGAGGAATACGCCGCCGATCCGGGGGACTGGGCTTGGTTTGAGGTGATGCATGGGGCGGATCCAGCCCTGGTGGGGCAGGTGGTGAAGCTAACCTGGCAGCCGGGGGAAGAAAACACCCGCTACCTGCAATCGGTGACGACGGATATTCAGTTCACCCCAGGGGCGGAACGGTTTTGGGAGGATGGCAACCTGGTTCCGATCCGGCTGAACGGGCGCAAACAGGTGGGGCCGATGCAGTCCCTGGCGGGGGCGCGTCCCCAGGATGATGTTATGGTGCGCCTCGTCGATCCAGATCGGGGGCTGGAAAACGGCAAAACCGTACTGCGGACCACCCTAGAGCCGATTCAGATTACCGGGCGGGAGTATGGCCTAGTGAAGCTGCTGGAGCCAGATGGGTCGGTGAACGCGCCCCTACCGACGGAATGCCCTGGCCCTGCACCCTGCCCAACGGAATTTTTCCGGGTGCAGTTCTACGACCCCGCCACCCAGGATTTCACTGGCCCCATTGACACGGTGCGGATCCCCCAGCAGCCCATGGCCCGGAGTGAGCGGTTTTTCTCCAATATTCGGGATATTTTGAACTCCCCCGCTGGCCGAGAGGGCTGGTATATCTATGGGGCGCGGGATGGGGCCGGGATGTTTACGGTGCAGGCCCTCAAGCCGAGAGCGCTGTTTCAGCTTCAACCCGACCAGGTGATTTTGGGGCGAGATCCGGGGCTAAAGTACATCAACCAGGGCAACTGGCGAGAGACACCCCAGCGCAAGGGCACCCTTCAGCGGGTGTTGGTTAGCCCTAATGGCGGCAGCGCCGATGCGGCCCTCGCCCAGTGGCAGGAAGGGGACTATGGCCTGCTGGTTCACCTATTTGGCGGCATTGGTGGCGAAAACCACGAATTTGCCCCCCTGGGCACGATCACAGGCCACTTTTCCTACGGTTTAACCCGTGTAGTGCGGGAACCCATCACCAACGAGCTTCAGTTTGCGGTGCAGTATCAGCAGGTCTATGCCCACAACGGTGGCGGCATCATCTCCGGCACCCACGACTGGGCCGACTACATGGGCGACATGCAGCGGGGCTGGCTGGGGCTGCGTCCGGTGTCGGACATTGTGGTGAAGCTGGATTCCTTCATTACCCCCTTCCAGATGGGCGATGTGACGGTGTCGCTGTTTCGCGAACTGCTGATTCAAACCCAGGTGATGATGGCCCGCTACCGCACCGGAGACGGCACCGGATTTTCGGGGGTAACGCCTGCGACCTCCTGCGTTCAGGATTCTAACCAAGCCCTTTTCATTGCCATGCAGCAGGTCCGGCGGCAGATTGAGCAAAACCCGCAGATTGTAGACTGGGTGCGCCAACATCCCCATAGCCCCGAAGCCCGCCGCGCCCTGGAATTCGTGGCCCTCGGGGAAGACCTCGAAGCCCTGCTCACCCCCTACGGCGTCATCCGGCCTGACTGGCAAAGCAACGCCGATACCCTGGCGGGCATCGATGCGACGGGGGTGTTCTCCAGCAATCGCGGCATCTTTAGCGGTGTCCTGAGTTGGCAGTCGATGATGCCGCGCTGGGGCCATGATGCGGTGGCCCGGGTGTTTTTGCGCCACGGTGGCCAGCTTTGGTTTTTGCGCACCAACATGGCAGGCGGCGACGATCCCCGCATTGAGCCGATTCCCCCCACGGGGCTGATGGGCGGCATTCCCGTCCTCGGCACCGTGGCCCAGCGGTTCGCTGATGCCTTTGTCACCTGGCCTCAGCCCGCCACGATTTTGCTCAGCCTCCTAGGACTGGGGCTGTATGGATCCGTGGCCCTACCCTTTGGCCGTCGCACGGGGTTCCTGGTGGGCCGAAACGCCATGCAGTCCCCGGTGTATACCCTCTTGGCTGGGGTAAGGCTCTGGTTTGTGCCCTGTCTGGTGGAGGAACTGATCTTCCGGGTGGCCCTGCTGCCCCACCCCATGGAGGGGGTGCCCGGGTGGCGCTGGCTGCTGTGGTCGGTGCTGAGTGTGACCCTGTTTGTGCTGTACCACTATGTCCTAGGCCACACCCTGGATCGAGGGGCGAAGGAAACCCTGCAAGACCGTCGTTTCCTGACCCTGACTGGCTGGCTGGGGCTGTTGCTGGCCGCGCTCTATTGGGTCACGGGATCCCTATGGCTGGTCGTGTGGGTGCATTGGGCCGTAGTCGTGATCTGGCTCTTCACCCTCGGCGGCTATGACCGAATGCCCCGCCTGAATCGCCTTGCCCCCAAAACTGATCCTACGTTCCCCTCCACTGAGGTGTTGCCATGATGCCCCACAATAACGATGGTTTAACCCCAGACAACCTGGGCCAAGACGGGCTGGATGAGAACGCCCCAGATAACCGCGATCTCGAAAAGGAAGATCGGGAACAACGGGCCTGCCTCTACGCCCTTGCGGCCCTAGCCAATCTAAATGGCCCCCCGACCCCGCTGGAGTTAGACGCCTTCCTTAAGGCGCTGACCACCTTCCAACCCTGGCCCCCAGACCTGACGCCAGAAGGGTTGCTAAACCATCACCCTAATTTGGCAGAACACCTCCCCCACATCACCACCCCAAACCAACAGCAGCAGGTGTATCAAGCCGCCTACGGGATTCTGCGTTCCCAGGGCATCACTCGCCAGGAAGCCGCCGCCCTGGCCCAAATTCGATCCGCCTTTGGGATCGAACCCGCCCTGGCCAGACGCCTAGAACGGCAACCCCTGCAAGCCCTCCCCCCCGAAACCGTCAACTCCACCCTCACAGGCATGGTGGCGATGATTTACCGCGAAGGCCAAGTGCGCCGCCTGATTATCGACTACTGCATGGCCACCGCCATAGTGGGGCTCGTTCCCATTCGAGGCGGGGGCAGTTTGGAAGTCAAATTCCTCGTCGTCCTGGCCCTTATTTTGAAGATGATCTGGGACATCCGAAACCAGTGGGGCCAACCCCAAGGTCAGGATGCCCTGGCGATTTTAGGCAACTTCTTCGGCTTTGTGGGGGCGGTAGTGGCTGGCCTGTTGGCCTGGGGCACGCTGATTGCCCTAGGGGTGATCCTGCCCTACGCCGGAGCCTTTGCCGTTGCTGCCGGATTTTCCACCGCCACCTGGATCGCCGGACAATCCACCAACCAGTTCTACACCAGCCCCCAGCGGCCCGACCTAGTCGCCCTCCGCCGCGCCTTCCCTAACCTGCTGCCGCCCACGGATTCCGAACCCTCACCCTAGCCCCCTGCTCAACCCTGAATTTTCCCTGGTTTCCCTGTTCCCCTTACGTCCCTGCCGGAGTTGTTCGATGGATTTCAATACAGACAAAATCAATCGTCGTCACTTTTTGCTGGGCGGTGTCGCGGCGGGCAGTGCGGCCACCTTGGGCACCGAGTCCATCCGCCGACAGCGAGCCGCCGAGCGACAGGCCATGCTTGACGCCTACGCGACCCAGTTCTATGACCCCAACGACATCATCCAGGCGGCGATGACGGGCGACACCCGCATGGTGGAGGAATTTCAGGCCATTCAGGCCTCGGCGGTGTTTCCGGCCCCGCCCATGCCCTACAACCGGGAGATGTCCAAGCGGCTGATTTTGCTGAGCCGCCTTGCCACCCAGCAATACATCACCGGGCGCAACGACCCCACCTACGATGGCAATCTTCAGCAGTTGTTGGACTACGACTCAAGTTTGGACAAGTACCGCCTGGTGGCCAACTTTCGGGGCCAGGAACGCCAGGTCAACGACACCGTGGAAATCCAGGTGCCCCAGGAGTTGATCGACGATCCCACCCTGATTCATAATCCCACCGCCCTCGAGGACAACCTCTCCCAAACCGAAGACGCCATCCGCACGGGCGTCACCACCGCCGTCAGCGTGGGTCGCCGGATTGAGGTATTTTTCGGGTTTTTGTTGGAATCGGACGAGGACAGCATCCTGGTGTTTCGTGGCACCCAGCGCACCTCCGAATGGATCGGCAATGTCTACGCGGTGCAGCAAGACTACATCAACCCCAACACCCAGGTCTCCCTCGGGCGTATCCATACCGGGTTTCGCCGGATTGCCGATGGCATTATCAATCCCCTGGCGGTGGATGCGGTGCGGCAAATTAACCCCAACAAGCCCTGCTATGTGTCGGGCCACAGTTTGGGAGCCGCCCTCGCGACGATTTTGGCCCTCGACATTGCCCTCGCCGTCCCCGAACTCCAGCCCCAGCTTCAGGTCTACGTCTACGCCACGCCCAGGGTGGGCAACCCCGAATTTTCCCGCAGCTATGCCCAAATTTTGCCCAACAGCTACCGCATTACCAACCTCGCCGACCCTATCCCCACCATGCCCCCCACCAAACTACAGGCGGAATTTGTCCACATTGGGGAAGAATGGGCTTTCCTCAGCCAGGGCGGCGACATTTTGCCCAACCACATCGTCGATACCTACCGTCGCGCCATCAATGCCGAGGTGGAAAGCAACCAAGATCGGGCCTTTCCCCTGTCTGGCTTGGCCTAGGGGGAGCCGGGGCATCAACGGCCCAAAACCTTGAATCCTCAGTATTATCAGGAAGGCAATTTGCCCTTTCCTGCCCCCTCGTGCCCCCCTAGAGACATGCTCAATCTGCTCACCCGACTGTTGCTATGGCTGGCCATTGGCTATGGTCTGTGGTGGGCCGTGAAGAAATTGATCCCGGAAAAGTGGCTGACCTGGCTGGGGGGAGGGCTGATTTTGCTGGTGGTGTTGGCGGCGTTTATCGATCCCAACGACCGCACGGTGGGAACCTTTTGGGCGTTGATTGCCCTGCCGCTCACCCCCCTCGGATCCGCCATCACCATGCTGATGCTGTCCCTGGGCAAGGGGCTGAAGAAGGTGGAGGGCAAGCTGGTGGTAGCGGCGTTGGCCGTGCTGTGGGTGAGCAGTACGCCCCTGGTGGCGCGGGGGCTGTCGGTGCAGGCGGAGGCCTCGGTGCAGCGGGCCTACGACAACCAACGCACCCTCTGTAGCAGTGACCTTTGTGCCGCCACCGATGCGGTGCCCCTGGAATTGGCTAGGGCGATGGTCATCGTTGGCGACAATGCCGACGCCTACCGCGCCTCGAATCAGTTGCCCAGCCAAAGCGATGCAGAGGTGTCCTTAGACCCCATTTTGGTCTCCCGCTTGAACAGTGCGGCGGATGTCTATGGCCGTGTGGTCGCAGCATCGCCCCTGGTGACGGTCACGGCGGGGGCTAGGGATGGCAACAGCGATCTGGGCCAACAGCTCGATGAATCGATTCGGCAACGGCTGATCAATCGCGGCATTCCCGACGACAGCATCCGCATCATCCGCACCGGCATGGATATACGCGGCGCGGTGGAGGATCAAAAAAACTTTTTGACCGACCGACAACTGTTCACCCCCCTGGGTCGGGGAGATCTGCGTGCTGAACGGGATAACCGGACGGCCAACCGGGTGATTTTGGTGACACCAGCGCTGTCCATGCGCCGCGCCGCCCTCGCCTTTGAAAATGACGGCCTACAGATCGTGGCATGGCCGACGGAACTCTATGGTGCCCCTCGCAGCCGCACCGATGGCACCCTGGCTCGGTTGTCTGACCTCGTGCCGAATGTGGCCGCCTTGCGGATCACCACCCGCTACTGGGAAGAACTGCTGGCCTCCATGTATTACTACATGCGGGGCTGGCTACCGCCCTTTAGTATGCGTTGGGACGACGTGGTGGAAACCCTGGATTAGCCCTGGCCTAGCCTTCAACCTGGTAGGCCGCAGGGCCGTGGATCAAATCCGACAGGTCAGGGGCGAGCCCATCCCTGGAGGCTAGGGGGGGGCTGGAAACCGCAGACACCGTGTCTTCCATGGGAGCCGGAGCCATCATGTCGCTGGGCAGGAAGATGCGGGCGCTGACCGCCAACATGGCCACGGCAAAGATCAGCACAATCAGCAGGGGCGCAAGGTAAGACCGAAAGAACGACATAGGGCCAAGGACAACGAAGGGAGCAGGGCGTGTAAAGGGATGTAACCGTTGCTCTCATCTTACATGGAAACCCTGGCGGCTGAGCGATCTCCAGCGACCCTCCGAGATTATGATCGCTGACGTTGGGCCAAGGTGCGGTAGGCAAAGTAGGCGATCAAAATCATGGAAGCCGAGAACAGGGTGGTCAGGGTGCCCAGGGCATAGAGGGCTGGGGAGGTGACGTTCGTCGTCATGCCGAAGATCTCTAGGGGCAGCGTGTTGCGTTGCCCCGAAACCAGGGAAGTGCGGGTAAATTCGTCGTAGGAGAGGGTAAAGGTGAGCAAGCCTACCCCTAATAAACTGGGGGCAATTAAAGGCAGGACAATGTCCCAAAAGGTCTTAACATCGCTGGCCCCTAAATCCCGAGCAGCCTCTTCGTAGGAAGGGTTAAACCGATTAAAAATGCCTAGCATAATCAAAAAGGCGACGGGCAGCGTCCAAGTGAGATGGGCTCCTAAGCCGGAGGAGAACCAATTCGTTGGCCAACCCAACACCTGAAACACGACGCCAATGCCGAGGGAGATGAGGATGCTGGGCACAATTAAACTGGCAACCGTGAGGTAAAAAATCACCGTCGATCCCCGGAATCGCTGCCGAAAACCCATGCTAGCCAACACCGAACACACCACCGTAATGGCCATGGTCACGAGGCCCAAGGTGAGGGATCGGAAGAAAGGCTCCACAAAGTTGCCGACCCGTTGCTCCTTGAAAACCTGCCCCAGCCAATAAAAGCCAAAACTCCGCACCGGGAACGTGAGGGTTCCATCTGGCCCCTGCAAAGACAGGATGAAAATGGTAATCATAGGGCCATAGAGAAACAGCACAAATAAGCAGAAGAACGCTAGTAGCAGGTAGAACGAGAGGGGACGACGTTTCATGGTTTCCCAACGTTAACATCACAATAAATAGACCGAAATAAATAGACCGAATCTGGATGGTATCCCTAGCTTTTAATCTTCCTATACAGGGGGACTGAAAAATGGGCTAGACCCCGTACCTGTGGAAGGGTCAGGAGCCCTGACCCCTACGTGGAACCAATGCCCTAGGGGCGGGGTTTCCGCGCCCGGTGCAGAGTCTTTTGTCAGTCCACTAGCTTTCTATAGCTCCTTGCGGATATCTAACACCCGCAGAATCGAGATCACGATCAGCAGCGTTACGATGAGCAAAAGGATGGCATTGGCGGCGGCCAGGGGATATTGCAGGCTCCCAATTTGAGTTTGAATCAGCTTGCCCACCGAAGCCGCCTGCCCTCCCCCCATCAGGCGAACGGTCACAAATTCCCCCATAATCAGCGTCACGATGAAGATAGATCCAATGGCAATTCCAGGGGCAGACAGGGGCAAGATCACTTCCTGAAAAATTTCTAGGCCCGAAGCGCCTAAATCCTCCGCTGCGGTAATCAGGGTGCGATCAATGCGCATGAGACTATTAAAAATGGGTGCAATCATAAAGATGATATACAAATGCACCATGCCCAATACCACGGCAAAGTCAGAATAGAGGAGAAACTCTAGGGGCTCCTGAATCAGTCCCAGATTTTGCAACCCTTGGTTCACGAGCCCCTGCCGACCCAGCAAAGGAAGCCAGGAAATCATGCGAATGATGTTGGAGGTCCAAAAGGGAATTGTGCAAAGGAGGAACAGCAGAATTTGCCATTGTAGTTTTGGCACATGGAAGGCAAGAAAATAGGCGACGGGATAGCCAATCAGCAGGGTAAATAACCAGGTTAATCCTAGGAACTTGAAGGTATTTAGATAGGTTTTGATCGTGACGCTGGAGGTGAAAATACCAATGTAGTTATCTAGGGTGAAAGCTGGCACCATCGAATAGCCCGTGAATTCCCAGAAGCTCACCACCCCAATCATCACAATGGGAAACAGCAAGAACATTAGGAAGACTAATGTTTGGGGTGTAATCAAGGCGTAGGGCTTTAACGTTTTCCAGGCTTGGGACATAGCTCTGCTGAAGATTCCGCCAATTCAACCGTGACATGCGATAGCGTAGGGTATGGATGAGAAAGCCACGACAGGGATCGTAAAGCCTTCCCTAGAAAGACTCGTTGGGAAGGCTTTACGCCTAGGCCTGGTAGGCGCTATTCTCCATCGCCTAGGCCGACCTTAGGACGCAATAAACTCATTCCATTTCTGCACTAGGTAGGTGTTTTCTTCCATGGTGGAGTTCCAGCAGACGATGTTGCCGAAGCGATCATCGAAGGAGCCGCCATCGCGAACGGTGCCCGCTTTGGCGAGGGTTTTGCCAAAGGGATCGACGATGTCTTCGGCGGCGGGTTTCCCTTCGTACCAGAAGTCCCACTCAGCGGGGGTCATAAAGGCCTTCGCGGTTTCGGGAGCGGCACTGTAGTAGCCCTGGCGACCGAGGAAAGCCCCCACCCAGCCATCGAGCATCCAGTTCATGTATTCATAGGCGGCGTCCAGTTCCATCCCCTCAAGGTTTTTGGACAGACCAATGCCGCCGCCCCAGCCGCGATAGCCCTCATCTAGGGGCGCATAGATACATTCAATGCCCTGGGACTGGACGGCGGTGACGGCGGGCGACCACATGGATTGCAACACCACTTCGCCGGAACTCATGAGGTTGACGGATTCATCAAAGGTTTTCCAGAAGGCCCGAAATTGTCCGTTGGCCTTTTGTTCCTTGAGGATAGCAATGATTTGGTCGATTTCGGCCCGAGTCATATTTCCCTTGTCGGCAAAGGTCATGAGGCCCAGGGCTTCGGAGACCATGGCCGCATCCATGATGCCGATTTGGGGAATGTCTAGAATCGAGGTTTTGCCCTTGAACTCAGGGTTAAACAGCTCACCCCAGCTCTTGATTTCCCGCCCCACCAGATCGGGCCGATAGCCGAGGGTGTCGGCATTGTACTGAAAGGGAATCATGGTGGCGAAATCCGTGGGCTCCGAGGCAAATTCCTTGGAGTCTGGCCCGGTTAGATATTGCACCTTAAAGGGGGCTGTGCCCTGGGATTCCTCGACGGGCATTCCCTTGAATTCCCCTGTTCTAAAGAAGGAAACAATCTTGTCGTAGTTGGTGACGCGCTTAATGTCGATGGGCTGAAGGTTGCCGGAGGGGATCACCAGCGGCAGGCTAAAGTATTCGCCGTCAAAAATGTCGTATTGACCGGGCTGGGTGATGGCAATTTGGTTATTTTCTTCGGTGCTGAGGGCGCGCATTTCAATCTTGAAGCCAAGATCTTCCTGGGCCTTGTCGCGAATTTCGTTAATCTGGGAAACCCCGGTGCCAATCAGCCGTAGGGTGACATCTTTGGCGTTGTTAGCGTTCACTTGGGGGCCGGGGGCGGGGTTGTTGGGTGTCCCCGATGGGGCAGCACAGCGAGTGGCTGTGAGAAATGCGCCAGCGGCGAGACCCGTGCGGATGACTTGACGACGAGAAAACTTACCCATGATTTACAGTCTTACGAAACAACTTGATGAAACAACGGGCTAAACGAACGGTGGGAGGGGAACACTGATAGGCCAGGGATCGGCCAGGGATCGGGCCAATGCGGGCGAACCGAGGCGGACAACACCCTAGTGGGCCAAGAACACGGCATCGGCAACGGCCCAATCGAGGGCGACCACCTGCCCTTCCTGGAAGGAGGTCTGCACCCAGTCGGGGGTGCGGGCTTTGTGGAGCACCTCTTGCCCGCTGCGCTCTAGGGCGAGGGTTACGCGGGTGATGTAACCCGTGAACTCAATGGCGGTGATGCGGGCGGTGACGCGGTTGATGGCCGCTGTCGCTGGATGGGCGTCGGCCTCGGCCAGGGAACGCAGGTGAACCAGGTCAGATCGGACGCAGCAGGCCGCTTCGCTGCCCACCACGGCGTAGTCCCCCTGGCAGCCCAGTTCCCCCAGATCGGGCACGTTGATCTGAAGGCGTTGATCCTCGGCGTTGGCCTGGGTGACGGTGCCCCGGAAAATGTTGTTGTCTCCGGTGAAGTTGGCCACGAACTGGGAGGAGGGGCGCGAGAAAATCTCCGCTGGATTACCCACCTGATCAACCCGCCCGTGATCCATCACCACAATCCGATCCGAGAGGGCGTAGGCTTCGTCCTGGTTGTGGGTGACTTGGATGAAGGTCATGCCAAACTGGCGCTGGAGCTTGCGCAGTTCTCCTCGGGTTTTGACCCGCAGGTTTTCGTCGAGGGCGCTGAGGGGTTCATCCAGCATCAACACCTGGGGGCGAGTGACGAGGGCACGGGCGAGGGCCACCCGCTGCTGCTGCCCGCCACTGAGCATGGCCGGTTTGCGATCGCTGAACTGGCTCAGCCCCACAATCTCCAGAATTTCCCCGACCCTGGTTCGACGGTCTTGCAGGGAGAGCCTACGCATCTTGAGGCCAAAATCGACGTTGTCCCACACCGTTTTGTGGGGGAATAGGGCATAGTTCTGGAACATCATGGCGGTATTGCGCTGGGTGGCTGGCAGACCGTTGACGCGCAGATCGCCAATGTAAATATCGCCCTCGCTAATCTCCTCATGCCCTGCGATCATCCGCATGGTGGTGGTTTTACCGCAGCCACTTGGCCCCAGCAGACAGGTATAGGAACCCGCCGGGATATCTAGGGTGATGTTTTGAACCGCCGTAAACTGGCCGTAGCGCTTGGTCACATCCCGCAGGGATACCCCCTTCGCCTCGGCTTGAAGATCAGCAGGCACCTCCCCTCGGGAGGGAATAGAGACGATTTGAACCTCTTGCATCCGCTGTTCTCCTGCGTGAACAATCCCATCCCTAGCCTAGGCAGCCGAGGTCTGGGATCCATGGATACGCCATTGCTGAAGCCCCTCAGGCGCTCTAGCGATGGCGCATGTTCCTGACCTGTTATAGGGTGCTGGTTAGCGGAGCATTGTATACAGAGCTACATTTCTTCCCGGAAGGCGATCTCGCTGGTGGCCCCGCCGTCGCCGTCGCCCTGGTCCCGGCCTCAGGGTGGCCAAAGGCTAAGATATCCTCGCACAAGACACTATCCCCCAGAACTTAGCGAGAATAGTAGTAGAGTAGGCCCCCCGGCGGCCTAGCCGTGCCCCCTTCAGCGGCTTGCTAACGCCAACGACAAGCCTTCAGTGCGATGTTCTAGTTGTGTACGTGCCATGACTAACCCTCTGCTCACTCTGCCCAAGGCCGAACTCCATATTCACATCGAAGGATCCCTCGAACCGGAGATGATGTTTGCCCTGGCCCAGCGCCATGGTCTTGCCCTGCCCTACGACTCGGTGGAGGCGGTGCGAGCGGCCTACCAGTTTGAGAACCTTCAGGCGTTTTTGGATTTGTACTATGCCGGGGCGCAGGTGCTGCAAACGGAGCAGGATTTCTACGACCTCACCTGGGCCTACCTGGAAAAATGCGCGGCCCAATCCGTGCGCCACACCGAAATTTTCTTCGATCCCCAAACCCACACCGACCGGGGGATTCCCTTCCCGGTGGTGATGGAGGGCCTCACCCAAGCGCTGCGGGATGGGCGGCAGCGCTGGGGGATTTCCTCGGGGTTGATTCCCTGCTTTTTGCGCCACCTCAGTGCGGAAGCGGCCATGGACACCCTAGAAGCCGCCCTACCCTACGGCGATCAGTTCCTGGCGGTGGGGCTCGATTCCTCCGAGCGCGGGCAGCCGCCGTCTAAGTTCCAAGCGGTCTTTGATCGGGCTCGGGCGGAGGGCTGGCTCACCGTGGCCCATGCCGGGGAAGAAGGCCCACCGGAATACATCTGGGAAGCGCTGAAACTCCTGAAGGTCTCCCGCATTGACCACGGGGTGCGCTGTGTGGAGGATCCGGCCCTGGTGGATTTCCTCGTGGATCACCAAATCCCCCTGACGGTGTGCCCCCTGTCTAACGTCAAGCTCCGCGTGTTTGACACCATGGAGCACCACAACCTCAAGCACCTGCTGGATCTGGGCCTGTGCGTGACGGTCAACTCCGACGACCCCGCCTACTTTGGGGGCTACATGGCTGAAAACCTGGCCGCCCTCACCGCTGCTTTGCCCCTCACCGATGAGGATTTGATCACCCTGGCCCAAAATTCCTTCCGGGCGTCTTTCCTCAGCGAGGATCAAAAACAACCCTTCCTCCAGGCCATCGCCCAGGCTCGTTAGATGCAGACTCAGTAGATCCCTAAAGTCCCCCTTGGCCCACCCTGACGGGAAGCAAGCTACACCCCCAGCCCCTCTCCCCCGAGGAGAGGGGATCTAGAAACGTTCAAAGTCCCTCTCCTTTGAGGAGAGGGATTTAGGGTGAGGGCTACCGCGCAAGCCAGAAGTAGGCGTCTAGAGATTGCCGTCTTTGGCTTACCCCGAACTGGGGTTAGTCGAGGCTGGGGTAGTCGGTGTAGCCCTCAGCCCCGCCGCCGTAGAAGGTATTGGGGTTGGGGGCGTTGAGGGGGGCGTTTTCCTTGAAGCGTCGGGGCAAATCGGGATTGGCAATGAACAGCTTGCCGTAGGAGACCAAATCAGCATGGCCCTCGGCAATGGCTTGGTGGCCAGAGGCTTGGTCATAGTCCCAGTTCACCATCAGCGTGCCGTCATACAGGGGCCGAAACTCGCGGGTGGGGATGGCGGTGCCGCCGTAGCGCCGGTCGGCTTCGCTGGGTTCTAGCAAATGCAGATAGGCCAGGTTGAAGGCATTGAGCGCCTGGATCGTATAGCCAAAGGTGGTTTTGGGGTCGGAATCCGCCATGTCGTTAAAGGTGCTGCTGGGGGAAAGCCGCACCCCGACGCGATCGCTCCCCCACACCTCCACCACTGCCTGGGTCACTTCCAGCAGCAGACGCGCCCGATTTTCCAGGGAACCGCCGTAGGCATCGGTGCGATGGTTGGTGCCGTCCCGCAAAAATTGATCCAGCAGGTAGCCGTTCGCACCATGCACTTCTACACCATCAAACCCCGCCTCCAGGGCATTTTTGGCCCCCTGGCGAAACTGCTCAATAATGCCGGGAATTTCCGCTAGTTCCAGGGCGTGAGGGGTGACAAAGGGCTGCATCCCCTCATAGGTCATGGCGTCACCCTTGGGCTGAATGGCGCTGGGGGCCACGGGTAGGGCACCATCGGGCTGAAGGGAAGGGTGGGAAATACGGCCTACGTGCCACAGTTGGAGAAAGATGCGTCCGCCCTTTTCATGCACCGCCTGGGTAACGGCCTGCCAGCCCTCCACCTGCTCGGCGGTATGGATCCCCGGTGTGGCCGGATAGCCTACCCCCTGGGGCGAAACCTGGCTGGCTTCCGTAATCATCAGCCCCGCCGAGGCTCGTTGCTGGTAGTGCAGCGCATTCAACGCCTGGGGAACGTTCCCCGCCCCCGCTCGGTTGCGGGTGAGGGGAGCCATCACAATGCGGTTCGGCAGTTCGTAGCGCCCCAATTGAATGGGAGTAAACAAATTTTTGTCCGTTGTCATAACACCATTCCGTAGTCACCGTGACTACTCTACAGGGTTGACGGCCAAAAGCCTCTGCACCGGGCGCGGCAACCACGCCCCACCCCCCTGGCATCCTGTCGGGGGCAGGTCTCCTGACCCTCCTGGCCATGGGAGATGGCGGGAGACCCGCCTAGCCCAGGGGCGTCACATCCTGGTTGCCCAAGGCCAGCCGCAGGGCAGAAAGGGCTAAAATTGCCAGAAACAGGATGAGGCCAACGGCGCAGGCATAGCTGATTTCTAGCTTTTCAAAGGCTTGCTCATAGATGTAGTAGACCACGGTTTTAGAGCTATTGCGGGGGCCACCCTGGGTCATGATGTAGACCTCCTCAAATACCTTGGTGGCGGCAATGGCGGAGATAATCGCCACCAGCCACAGGTAGGGCCGCATCAGGGGCAGGGTGATGTCCCAGTGGCGTCGCCAGCCGTCGGATCCGTCAATGGCCGCTGCCTCATAGAGATCCTGGGGAATGCCTTGCAGCCCCGCCAGGTAAATCACCATGTAGTAGCCCATGCCCTTCCAAATCGTCACCAGCATCACGCTCCCTAGGGCCAACCTGGGGCTGGTGAGCCAGGGGATGCCCTGGGGAAACAATCCCGTCGCCTGCAACAGTTGGTTAAACAGGCCATTTTCGGCATAGAGCCAGCGCCAAGCAATGCCCGCCACCACCATCGACACCACTACGGGCGAATAGTAGGCCACCCGCAGCCAGTGAATGCCCCGCAGTTGCCGGTTCACCAAAATCGCCAGCCCCAGGGGGGCAAAGGTGAGCACCGGCACCACCCCCAGCAGGTACACCAGGCTGTTGCGCACCGTCTGCCAGAACACTCGATCAGCCATCAGCCGCTTCAGGTTGGCCAATCCTACCCAGGTGGGCGCTGCCGTCAGATCTAGGCCGAAACTGGTAAAGCTGAGGTAAAAGGCCCGCAGGGCTGGCCAGAAGACAGAAATCGTGAGCGCCACCAGGGCGGGCAACAAAAACAGGTAGGGCACCGCTGCCTGGGGAATTTGGGCGGGCAGCCGTTCTAGCCGGTAGAGGTTGCGACGGGGAGCGGTGGTCATGGGGCGGATCGATCCCAGGGAAAATCCCCTTGATTGTAAGGCTTAGGGGCGTTGGGGAAGCCTAGATGGGGCCGTGGGCTGCGCCCCAAGCTTAAGAATTTCTTTCGCCTTGGCCCCTTCTGTGGGGCTAGGGCCGCTTCCTATAATGAGCCCTAATCGATTAGATTTGCCATTGCTATCTTTTTCGATTCCCTACCCCCAGTCCCCGTTTTCTTCATCCCGCTGACACCATGACCCTTTCCACCGACGCGGCTACTTCGCCAATGGCTAACCCCGGCTCCAGCAGTTCCCGCACAGCCCGACGCCATCAAATCGTCGTTGTCGGCGGCGGCGCGGCGGGCATTACCATCACCGCCCAACTGCTGGATCGCAACCCTGGGCTAGATATTGCCATCATCGAGCCCTCGGCGCAGCACCACTACCAACCGGGCTGGACGCTGGTGGGTGGGGGCGTGTTTCGGCTGGAGGACACCACCCGCGACGAAAAATCCCTCATTCCCAAGGGCAGCACCTGGATTCAGGATGCAGTAGTAACCCTCGACCCCGACAACAACCGGGTGATCACCCAGGGCGGCTTGCCCATTCAGTACGATTATCTGGTGGTGTGCCCCGGCATTCAGATCGATTGGCACAAAATTAAGGGTCTGCCGGAAGCCCTTGGCAAAAATGGCGTGACCAGCAACTATCGCCGCGATCTCACCCTCTACACGCGCCAGTTGATTCAGCAGGATTTCACGGGCGGCACGGCCATTTTCACCTATCCCAACACGCCGATTAAATGCGGGGGTGCGCCTCAAAAAATCATGTATCTGGCCGATGATTCCTTCAAACAACGCAGCGGCGTTGGGGTGAATAGTCGGGTGTTGTTTTGCACCGCTGGGGCGTCGATGTTTGCGGTCAAAGCCTACTCAGATTCCTTGGATAAAGTGGTGGCGCGGCGCGGCATTGAACCCCGCTTTCACCACAACCTGGTGGAAATTCGGGGTGAGGCGAAGGAAGCCGTGTTTGATGTCACCGAAAACGGCGAAACCCGCCAGGTGGTTATCCCCTACGACATGATCCACGTCGTGCCGCCCATGAGCGCCCCGGATTTTGTCAAAAACAGCCCCCTGGCGGTGCCCAACAATCCGGGTGGCTGGGTGGATGTGAACAAAGACACCCTGCGCCACAACCGCTACCCCAACGTCTTTTCCATTGGCGATGCCTCGTCGCTGCCCACCTCCAAAACCGCCGCCGCCGTGCGGGGAGAAGCGCCAACCCTCGTGGCCAACCTGCTGGCCGCCCTTCAGAACCAAGCGCCCCAAAGCACCTACAACGGCTACACCTGCTGCCCCCTGATCACGGGCTACCACAGCACCATCATGGCCGAGTTTGACTACAACAACCGCCCCCTATCCAGCTTTTTGATTGACCCCACCAAGGAACGCTGGAGCATGTGGCTAGTGAAGAAATATATGCTTCCCCGCCTCTATTGGGAGCGGATGCTGAAGGGCAAACCCTTTGAAGGGGAATTATTAAAGCCCCTTCAAGGCGTGATTGGCTACCGTTGACCGCCTGGGCTCGGAGACACGCTAGCGCCCCGTTAGGGTGGGTCAGCGTCGAAGCCGGAAGCGGGTTTCTAGCGATTGAAGCCCTTGGCTGAACCCGAACGGAGGTTGATCGACTGAGATCAGAAAGACGGATGCAGCAAGCGATCAACGGCTCGCTGAACCACATCGGCGTAGCGGATTTCCCCCGTAAAGATTTTGGTCATGGTGAGGGAACTGGAGGGGCGTTTGACCCCTAGGCGGTAGGCCAAACCAGGAGCCTGGTAGACCACCTGGGCAAGGCGTCTGGCCCAGCGCATTTCTTCGCCCCATTCGCGGTTCATCACCTCGCTATAGCGGGGGATCGCCCCATCGTCGCCTTGGAGGGCTTGGGAAATGGCGTCGGCGGCTTTAACGCCGCTGAATATGGATGGACGGATCCCCTCGGCGGTAAAGGGATCGACCACGCAGGCGGCTTCTCCGGCGAGGAGGGCGCGGTGGGTGTGCAGGGGTTGGGGGCCATCCCAGATGAAAATTGGGTGTCCAAAGGGCTGTACGGCCTTGGCATCGACGTCAAATTCGGCGGCATAGTCAGCCACGGGGCCGCGTAAGTCCTGTCGTCGTTGGTCGCCGGAGCGAAAAACCCCGCCCCCAATGGAGTAGCCATCCGCCTTGGGAAAATTCCACACATAGCCCTGCTTCAGCATACCCAAGTCGAAGTGGACAACGGGCTCATCGGGCATGTCCAGGCGAGGCTCAATCTCAATGGCGGCGGCCAATCGATAGCGCCGTTGGGTAAATCCAAGCCATTTCGCCATCGATCCCCTGGCCCCGTCGGCGGCAATCAGGAAGCGGCCTTCCACCGGGCCTTGGCTGGTCTCGACCTGCCAGGTATCGCCCTTGGCTTCGATGCTCTTGGCCTTGGTGCCGTCCCAGAGGGTCGCCCCTTGTCGCTGGGCCTGCTGCACAATGAAGTGATCAAACTGATCGCGCCGCACCATCCAGACGGCACGATCCTCGGGTAGTTCCACCTCCACCGGATCTTGGAGATTGAGGGTATAACGCAGTTTGCGCGCCTTGATGGAAATGGCCGGAGTGAAGTCGAAATCGAACCATTCCGCCACCTGGGGCGATACGCCACCACCGCAGGGTTTATAGCGGGGTAGGGTAGCGGCTTCGAGAAGCAGGACTTGGTGGCCCGCGCGGCTGAGGTGGTAGGCCGCTGTGGAACCCGCTGGGCCAGCACCAACAATGATGCAGTCGTAGATTGTCATGGAAGTCAGGATTAGCGATGGAAGAGGGCACAAACTAGTGTAGTCGAGCCTGCCAGCCTGCCGAGGGAAAGCTTCCCATGACGATTTCCGAAAAACAGGTTTCGAGATGGCGGGAGAAAGGGGCGATTCAGGCTGAATTTCGCCCATGCCGCGACGCGGATCAATTCCGCACAAAGCCCCCCACATCGGGCCGATAGCGGGCCACAAAGCTGCCCTGGCCGTCGTAGATGGCCACCGGGCGGTTGATTTGATGGCTGAGGGTGGTCACCTGTTCAATCAGGGATTGGGTTTGGGGCGTGAGGGTCTGGGTAAAGCCAAAGGTGCCATTGGCGGCGGGGGGCGTAATGGCTTGACGCAGGGCGTTGGCGGCGGGGGTGGCCAGGGTAATCCTGACCTGGTTGGGTTCTTCCCGCACGGTGCAGGATCCGCCGACCTCGGAGCAGAGGGTGCCCAAGGTGGTGGTCAGGCTTTGGATGGCCACGGCCCCTTGCAGTCGATTTTGGGCATTTCGCAGGGCCGGTTCATAGGTTTCGAGCAGCAGCGCCCCCGCGTCCGAGAGCAGGGTTTCCGGGGGGATTTGCTGGGCACTGGCCACGGCCCGCTGCCAGTGGCTGACGGCCAAAGACCACTGGCCCTGAGCCTCATAGGCGGAGGCGGTGCGGGCGGCTCGCATCGCCTGGTCATAGTTGTGGGTGCCGACGGTTTCCAGGTGGCTTTGGTTGGTGGCGCGATGGAGGTGCTGTTGATAGTCCCGCATTTGGGCCTGGGCTTGCTCATAGATCAGCGTGCCCCGGGGAATGAGGGACAGGCCCTTAATGGCGGCTTGCCATTCCTTGACCGCCAGTTGCCAACCCGCGAGGGAGTTGGCGGTTTCCATCCGCTGCTGGGCCAAGAGCCCGGTTTGCAAGGCGGTATTAAAGTTGGCTTCGGACTCTTCTTCGGCCACAACGCGCCGCCCGATGGCACTGTGGTTCGCCCGATATTCACTGCGTTTTTTCTGGGCATAGTCAAAGGCGGGGCTGGTGTCGGGCACGGTTTCCAGTTGGTCAATGGCCTGCCGCCACAACTGATGAATCGTCACCCAGCGCTCCACGGTGTGGGGTGGGTTTTGGCTCAGGTCGGCGGCTCTGGCGGCGATGGCCTGGGCTCGCAAAATCGCCTGCACCGCCCGCCCCTCCTGGCGATAGCGCTGCAAATCCACCTGGGCCGCGTCGTAGGCCCCCGACCAGGAGGGAATCGGGGCGAGGCGGTCGATGGCCTGCTGAAGGGAGACCTGCGCCGCTTCTAAATCCGTTGTGCTGGGGGAGAACGAGAGGGTTTCCTGGGCCTGATTGTAGTGAGCCTGGGCCTGGGCGAGGCGATCGCAGCGCCCCACCACACAGGGCCGCGTCAGGGCCAGGGCAAACAGCCCGCTCGTCACCACCATGGCCCCCACAACGCCGTAGCTCCAGTAGTCGCGTAGCCCTTGGGATAGGGTATCCAGAAGCTTGGGGCGAGGGGCATCCATCCCCGGGGGCGGGGCCTCGCGGGGGTCTCCCCACAGGGCCAGGGCCAGGGAATCGGGATCGTCAGGATCAGGCGCTTCCTCGGCCAGGTCGGGGGGAGGTGGCTCCACCGAGGCTTCGGAAGGAGCGGGGGGAACCGTGGGCGGCGCGGGGGAATCTGGGCCGACTTCGGCCCCTGGCGATGCCTGATCAGCCTGGGTCGCTGGGGGATCTTGGGAATCTTGGGAATCTTGGGAATCGAGATCTGGCGCATCGGGCCGATCAGCGGTCTCGATCTCGGCAGACTCCGGGGCCGTGGGAAAGAGGATGGCGGCGGTCTCCGCTAAGCGCCAGGTGAAGGTGTGCATGGCGTAGGGCCGATCCTCCCCCTTGAGTTTGAGATACAGCCGCACCGGGATGGCGACCTGGCCTTCCCAGGGAGAATCCTCTAGGGGTACGGTGCTCAAGACGGTGTAGAGCAATCGTTCTAGGGCTTTGAACAGGGCCGCGAGGTCTTGGGCTACCGGGGCGCGGTGCTGGGCCAGCAGCAGAAGCCGCCCCTGGTGTTCCTGGCCAATCACCGTTAGCCCAGGGTGCAGAGGGCTTTGGCGCAGGTGCAGGGCCAGGGCCTGGTTGAGGCTGGCCAAACTGGTCAGACCGGAGACCGGGATGGAGATCGGGATGGAGACCATAGCATCACCAAGGGGGCGAAGGGTTGACATCAATCCCACAGGGACAGGACACCCGCTGATCGTGACTCCCGACATCCCGTGGGGCATCAACCATGGGGCGCATATCCCAGGGCCTTGACCGGGGAATGCCCTAGACAGCAGGGGCCTTCTGGGTATGCTAATGCTAGTGCAAGGTCGCCGTTCTGGGACAATCAATTCAGGTCAACGTGGCGATCAAGGCTGAGGGGGAACGGGATGTTGATTTTGATTGTGGAGGATGAGGCCGACATTGCCCGTCTGATCCGCCTGTATTTAGAAAAAGAGGGCTTTACCTGCGAGGTGTGCGAAGACGGCGAAACCGCCCTGCGCTACCAGCAAACCCTCCAGCCCGATTTGATCATTTTGGATGTCATGATCCCCAAGCTGGATGGCCTGGAGGTGTGCGCCCGCATTCGCCAGGGGCCAGGGGCCAAGGATCCCTACATTCTCATGTTGACCGCCAGGGGAGAAGAACTCGACCGCATCATTGGCCTGTCCACCGGGGCCGATGATTATATGGTGAAACCCTTTAGCCCTCGGGAACTGGTGGCCCGGGTGCGGGCCTTGCTGCGCCGGAGTTTGCGCCATGGGGCGGAGGCCACCGGTCAAACCTACCAAACGGCCCACTTCCGGTTGGATCTGACCCAGCGCGTGGCCCAGCGCCACGGGGCCGAGGGGGCTTCAGATCTTGACCTCACCCCCCTAGAATTTGATCTGCTGGCCACCTTCCTGAGCTACCCGGGCCGCGTTTGGAGCCGCCAACACCTGATTGAGAAACTCTGGGGTGATGATTTCTTCGGCGATGAGCGGGTGGTCGATACCCACATTGCGCGCCTCCGCAAAAAAATTGAGCCCGACTCCTCCCAGCCCGTCCATGTGAAAACCGTCACCGGAGTGGGCTACCGCTTTGAAGATGATCCCGGCTAGGATCAGTCGATCCCAGGCCCACCCTCTGGAATCGTGGGCGGATCCACCGCCACCCATTGATCCCCCTCCGTGGGGCGCAGGTAGAGGCTAAAGGGCCGAGTTTGGCGCTGTTGGCCCCAGGCTAGGCCACCGCCCTTGAGGTGGTAGGTGCCGTTCACCGCCACGGTCGGCTGGTGGTTGAGGGTGATCCAACGGTGCCCGGTGACATGGATGCCGCTGGCCTGGGGGAAATCCACGGATCCTGGGGCGACTACCCCCCCCAACTGCTGCTGAAGGGCCACCTGGGTTTGGGCCACCTTTTGGGCCACGGCCTCCGCCACCACCGCCCGGGGCGGGGCCGGACGCCCCCAGCCACAGCCCCAGAGCAGCCCACACAGCACCATCAGCACCCCCACCCGGATCACCGCAGGCCAGACGCGGCGGCAGAACCATAGACCAGGAACCGAAAATCGATCAGAAAGCGGCATCACGATAGCCATAGCGTCAGGGGGTATCCGTCAGGAGCAAGATGAGCCCGTCCCCATCAGGCCAGATGGGCGGGGCGGGGCAGCCCCAGGGCCGCCGCTAACCCTATGGTAGGCGACTTCTCGATCCCTTCACCCCACCCGTTCCCCAGCCGTCACGGCTTGAGCGCGATGCGCTAGTATTAGCGGTATTTCGTTCCTTGGCCCCTCCCTGTGACTCTCTCTTCCTCCCACAGCACGCCTCCCTCACCCCTGCCCCAGCGGCGGGTGAGACGCCGCAAAAAGCGCCAACCGGGAGGTTCGGTGACGATCACCCTGCTTCTGTTGGTCATCCTGGGTTGGCTGGGGCTGCGGGCCATTCCCACCCCCTCCCTGCGCAAAATCCAAGAGGTGGTGTGGGTCAGCCATCCCGAACCCCTGGCTATGGAAGGCGGCGATCCCTACCTGCGGGCCTTGATGCGCACCATTTCCGCCGCCGAGTCGAACACGAGCTATCCCTATACCGTCCTCTACGGGGGCGAGTCCTTTTCCCCAGGCGATCGCCACCCGAATATTTGTGTGCCAATTACCGCTGGCCCCAATACGGGCAACTGCACCACCGCCGCCGGACGGTACCAGTTCCTGACCCAAACCTGGAAGGAAAAGGCCGAGAAGTATCACCCCCGCCCCCCCGCCTGGTATACCGTGTGGGGTGAATATAGCTTCGATCCCGAGTCCCAAGACTTGGTGGTCTATCGCTGGTTGCAGGACGAACGGGCCTGGGGGTTTGACCTCTCGGTGGCCCTGCGGGAGGGTCGCCTAGAGGATGTCCTGCGCCGACTGTCCGGCACCTGGACGAGCCTGGGCTACGGCATCGAATCCAACAGCATGACCGCTCGCCTGCCCCGCATCTATCGCAACCTGCTGGAGGAAGAACTGCAAAACGCCCCCGCCGGACTGCGATCCGGATCCCCTGGAAGTAGTCCCCTATAAAAGTAACCCCCTATAACCTGACGAACTGGGCTAGTCCGACGGATGTCCAAAAAAGCGTTCAGTGAAGCCGATATTTGTGATCACTACATCACCCCGGCGCTGCACCAAGCGGGGTGGAAACGGTCGCAGATTCGTCGGGAGCTTTCCTTCACCGATGGGCAAATGATCGTACGTGGGCTAATCGCCACTCGGGGATCCCGCAAACGGGCAGATTACGTCCTGTTTCACCACAGCAACCAGCCCATTGCGGTAATTGAAGCCAAGGACAACCAGCACAGCGTCAACGCCGGGATTCAGCAGGCCTTGGGCTATGCCGATACCCTGGGCACCCCCTTTGTATTTTCCTCGAATGGCGATGCCTTTTGGCTGCACGACCGCACCGGCACCTTTGGATCGGTGGAGCAGGAAATTGCGCTGGATGCGTTTCCCTCCCCGGAAGACCTGTGGCAGCGCTATCTCCAGTGGCAGCAGATTAGCCCAGACCACGCAGACCTGCTAACCTCCCAGTTCTACACCAAGGTCGGAGGCAAGGATCCTCGCTATTACCAGCAGCTTGCCGTCAACCGCACCATCGAAGCCATTGCCAGGGGGCAACGGCGATGCCTACTGGTGATGGCAACCGGATCGGGCAAAACCTACACCGTGTTCAACATCATTTGGCGGCTGTGGAAGACGGGGACGGTGAAGCGGGTACTGTTTCTGGCCGACCGCAATTCCCTGGTGGATCAGACGATTACCAACGACTTTGAACCCTTTGGCGACAAGAAAACCAAGCTGACTCGCAAACTGCTGGATGGAAATGGCCGCATCAACACCTCCTACGAGGTGTACCTAGGGCTGTACCAGGCGATCATCGGCCATGAGGGGCAGGACAACCTCTACGAGAAATTTGACCGTAATTTTTTCGACTTGGTGGTGATCGACGAGTGCCATCGGGGCAGCGCCGCCGAAGATTCTAACTGGCGACAGGTATTGGACTACTTTGCCACCGCCGTCCAGGTGGGGCTAACGGCAACGCCCAAGGAAACCCGCTATGTCTCCAACATCGACTACTTTGGCGAGCCCGTCTATACCTACTCCCTGCGCCAGGGCATTGAAGATGGCTTTCTGGCCCCCTTCAAAGTAGTGCGAATCAACCTCGACAAAGACCTCGATGGCTGGCAACCGGAGGCTGGGGAGGTGGATGACCACGGTCAGCTTATCGAAGACCGGATCTACAACCTGCGGGATTATGACCGCACCATCAAATTCAAACAGCGAACCCAGTTGGTCGCCCAGTACATCAGCGAGTTTTTGCACCATGGCGACCCGATGCGTAAAACCATTGTGTTTTGCGAAGACATCGACCACGCCCAGCGAATGCGGGAAGCCCTGATCAACGTGGATGCCAACCGGGAACTGGTGCAGAAAGACCGCCGCTACGTCATGCAAATTACTGGGGACGAGAAAGAGGGCAAGGCCCAGCTTGACCACTTCATTAACCCCAATGACCCCTACCCGGTGATTGCCACCACCTCCAAGCTGATGACCACGGGGGTCGATGCCCAAACCTGTCAGGTGATTGTGCTAGAGCGGCGCATTCAGTCGATGACGGAGTTTAAGCAGATCATCGGACGGGGGACGCGCCTGCGGCCCGACTACGGCAAAAACTACTTCACCATCCTCGACTTTCGGGGGGCCACCCACCTCTTTCAGGACGAAGACTGGGACGGGCCACCCCTCCAGGATGAGGACTTTGGCCAAGAAACAGGGGACGGCACCGAGGGCGGATCAGAGGGAGACGGCACCGACCCACGGCCACCCGCTGACCCACCGATCCTTGGAGAGCGCATCAAATACACCGTCAGCCGCCAAGCGTTTCAGGTGGTGCGGGAACAGGTGAGCTACTACGACAAAAATGGTCAGCTCACCACCGAATCACTGCGCGACTACACCCGCCGCACCGTGACCGAGGCCTATACCTCACTGAACCAATTTCTGACCAAGTGGAATGAGTCTGATCGCAAGGCGGCGATTCTCCGAGAACTTCAGGAGCAGGGAGTCTTGCTCGAAGCTCTGGAGGCCATCGTGGGGAAGGGCTATGACCCCTTCGACCTGGTGTGCCATGTGGCCTTTAACCAGCCGCCGCTCACCCGTCGAGAACGGGCAGAGCAGGTCAAAAAGCGCGATGTGTTTACCAAGTACGGCGAAACGGCCCGCCTGGTCTTGGAGGGGCTGCTAGAGAAATATGCCGACCAGGGCATCACCTCCATTGAAGACACCAAAATCCTACAGCTTGATCCCTTTGTCACCCTGGGCACCCCCGTGGAACTGGTACGCAGCTTTGGCGGCAAGCGGCAATATCAAGCCGCCCTCACCGAACTAGAGCAGTTGCTCTACGAAAGCGCCTAGAAAATAATTACTACCCTGCTGTTGACATGGGCGAGTAAGATCGTAGTATCCACAGAAAGCAAGTACCTCCTTCTTTGGCTGGTAGCCCTTTATACGGGCATGGTAAAACGCTAATGGTTAAATTACGTCCATGTCACTAGCTGAATTTGTTAAAGAGCCACTGACAGAAGTTGTATTTGGGGTCGAATTTAACGCCCTAGATTTTTCGTCTGTTCATTTTGGTCTTTACTGGAAAGCTATTGAAGAACAGTTCCCAAATAAACCTTTAGATCGGCCCCCGATTGGCGAAATTGAGTTGTTTAATATTTTGCCAACATTACGAAGAGTATGGTTTGAATCAGAGGATAAGAATCAACTCATCCAGCTACAAGAAAATCGCTTTCACTACAATTGGCGCAGACAATCGCCGAATGAGAAATACCCACACTATGATGACATTTACCCTAAGTTCATTGAAGAGTGGAATAGGTTTCAACGCTGGTGGATGGAAGTGGAAGGTACGCCCTTACAACCCATTCGATATGAGCTAACTTATCTCAACCAAATCGACAAAGAATTTGGCTGGAGTGGAGAAGATGACTATCACAAGGTTTTTAGTGTTATTGGCAATTCATGGGACGATTTTCCTATGAAGTCTAATGCTTTTAATTGCAATATAGGATTTGCTTTGCCCAGTAATCAAGGAAGCTTAGCTGTCAAAATCGATCAAGGTATTAAGCCAAAGGAGAATAGTTCAGTTGTTATCTTAAATTTAACTGCTAGCCATGACGATACGGATGCTGATATCGAGAAATGGTTTGAAGTTGCACATGAGTCTATCGTCAATATATTTTTAAGCTTAATTAGCCCAGAAGCTAAAGAATCCTGGGGGTTCAAATGGTTGCAGTAACGACTTCATCAAATATAGAAAGCACTAGCTTTGTACTAGCTAAAACAAGTTCTGTGGATGCTGCTTACAGCGATCCAGATTTGCTTATTAGAGAATATTTTTTCTCATCCTCAGAACAGCGGACAGATTCTAGGTCGGTGGTTGCTCAGCACATAAAAGGAATAAAGACAGTTCTTGCTGTCCTAAGTTGGGGTGCGAGTGGTAAAGCTCGTGATGGCTTTGATGGAGCCGTCAATCTTTTGGCGGAAACGAGTGACTTAGAAGTTTTAAGTTCAGCTTGTCGAGCGGCTGAAACTTATTATCCTCAGATGCATGCTAATCCTTCCACAAAAGTTTTTTCTGAGCGCTTCTTAGAGATCTTAACTAAGGCGATTGCCTGTGCTTATAAAATTAACGCAAATCAGCGACTAGGTTTATTAGCTCAGATTCTTGTCCTGGTGAACAATCGCGTTACAGCAGCCTCGTTAATAGATGCTCTCGTAATTATCTCTGATGAATCAGACGTGAATTTAGTGAAAGATCTTCTCAAGAGATTCACTAACAGCCCTGATCAATATATTAGTGATTATGCACTGGAAGCTTTGCAAGAGATTGACCAGGGTGAAGGATGACAGAAACTACATGTCCAAGCCTTGCAGAACTTGGCATAAAACCTGGTAGCTTTATTAGAAAGCTCGATAAACAGACTCACTGGAATGCATTTGCTGATCAAGAGGATTTATCGATGGCTGCCCTGGAGGTAGCCGCCAGAGTTTTTGGTGAACAAGGCGAAATCTATAGCCTCTGGAAAGTTAGTACAGAACAGGAATTTTATGGAATAGTTGCTTCTTTGACAGCTACTGCCAACCCTAAGGATAGAAATATCGATTTCATTTGGATCTCAGATCATGAGCTTGAGGCGGCTGGAGTAAGTCTTGACAATGTTCCAGAGGGCAATTGCATTAGGGTCAAAAGCCTTCACTTTGATGTGGTTATCACTCAACAGAGTGCTAAGCATCTTTGCTACGAACTGCTATCCAAACAACGGATTGCTTATCGCTGCAAAAAAGCTCAGACTAAATCAATTCTTCAATATCAGCGAAATCTTGGGTGTAAGGCTGCTGCTGAGAATTCCGAGTTATGTAGTTGCGAAGCAGAGTAGGACGTTTTGACGACTTAGAACCATTTCATAGGCAGGTTGATCCAGGGGGTTGCCCTTGAGCCTTTGCCCGTCCTAGGGTACAACTGTATTCCAGTCCTTTCAGTACAGCCATCCATGTCTCTCAGTGCCACGATCAAGTCGATTCAAGACATCATGCGGAAGGATGTGGGGGTCGATGGCGATGCCCAGCGGATTGGGCAAATGGGCTGGCTCTTGTTTTTCAAGATTTTTAGCGACCAGGATGCCGAGCTAGAACTCAACGACGACGACTATGAATCGCCGATTCCGATGGCGCTGTGTTGGGATCAGTGGGCCGACAGCCAAACCCTGGGCAAAGACGCGCCCACGGGGGATGCCCTGCTGGAGTTCATCGATAACCAGTTATTTAAGACCTTTCAGAACCTAGACCCGGAGGAATACATCGGCCAGGGACGGGATCGGGCGCTGCTGCTGCGGAGCGTGTTTGAGGATGCCTACAACTACATGAAGTCGGGCACCCTGCTGCGCCAGGTGATCGACAAAATCAACGACAGCATTGACCTCAACCAGCGCCACACGCGGGATGTGTTTGGCGACATCTATGAGCAGATCCTCAAGGACTTGCAAAGCGCGGGTAATGCGGGGGAATTTTACACCCCTAGGGCCGTGACCCAGTTTGCGGTGGATATGACCAACCCTCAACTGGGGGAAACGGTGCTAGACCCAGCCTGTGGCACGGGGGGCTTTCTCACCTGTGCCTACGAGCACCTAAAGGCCCAGGCCAAAACGCCCCAAGACCTCGAGACCGCCAAGGGCAGCATTCGGGGGGTGGAGAAAAAGCAACTGCCCCACCTGCTCTGTGTGACCAATATGATGGTGCACGGCATTGAGGTGCCGACGAACATTCGCCACGACAACACCCTGCGCCGCCCCCTGCGCGACTATGGCCCCAAGGATTGGGTGGATGTGGTGGTAACGAATCCGCCCTTTGGGGGCATGGAGGAGGACGGCATTGAAGATGGCTTCCCCAGCGAGTTCCGTACGCGGGAGACGGCGGATCTGTTTTTGGTGCTGGTGATGGAACTGCTGAAGCCCGGTGGACGGGCCGCCATTGTGTTGCCCGATGGCACCCTGTTTGGCGAGGGCATTAAGACGCGGGTGAAGGAGAAGCTGCTGCGCGACTGTAACCTGCACACCATTGTGCGCCTGCCCAACGGCGTGTTTAACCCCTACACCAGCATTCGTACCAATGTGCTGTTTTTTACGAAGGGAGAACCCACAGAGGCGGTGTGGTATTACGAGCACCCCTACCCGGAAGGCTACAAGTCGTACTCGAAGACGAAGCCGATGCGGGTGGAGGAGTTTGCCCCCGAAAAAGCCTGGTGGCACAACCGGGAAGAGACGGAGCAAGCTTGGCGGGTGCCCGTGGCCGACATCATTGCCAATGGCTATAACCTGGATATTAAGAACCCCAACACACCGGAGGATACCCACGAAGACCCGCTAGTGCTGCTGGGGCAATATCAGGCAGCGGCGGCAGCGGCAGAGGAGGCCCGCAATGCCCTAAAGGCGAGTTTGATGGCGGCGTTGGAACGAGACAAGGGCTAGGCTAATGGGGTAGAGAGTATTTTTGGAGAAGGTCTAGACCGATGACGTTAGATCGCATGACCAGCTAAAAAGGTTGCTATGAAAGCTATTGAAACAACTGCCACCATCAACAACCAGGGTCAACTGTCCCTGGATTTTCCCTTAGAGGTCAGATCTAATCGGCGAGTTCGGGTAATTGTGCTGATTGCTGAGGCCGATGACCCCGACCCGGAGGACACCCCCGACGACGTGGTTTTGGAAGGGCTGCGAGAAGGGCTACAGGAGGCTTTGGCAGGGACGACTATCCCTTTGTCACAGATGTGGGATGGTATTGATGCCGAATGAGCCAACTCCTGTTGAAGTAGCCCTAACGCCTCGCTTTAAGAAGGACTTGCGGACACTAGTCAAACGCTATCGGCGCATCCGCAGTGACTTGCAACCCCTGATTCAGCAGCTTGAGGCTGGTGAATTGCCGGGAGATCAGATTCCAGGAATGCAGCTAACTCTGTTTAAGGTTCGGCTGAGAAACAGTGATATTCAAAAGGGTAAAAGTGGCGGATATCGAGTTATCTACTATGTACAAACACAGACTCAGATTATTTTAGTGACGATGTATTCAAAGTCTGATCAAGCGGATGTTGACATGAATACTATTACCGCAGCCTTAGCGCAGTATGACCAAGATTTTGAGTAGGTATCCATGAACCTAAAGACATTTTTTGAACATTTTGACACCCTAGCCGAAGCCCCCAACGGCATACAGCGGTTGCGGGAACTGATTTTGGATATGGCGGTGCGAGGCAAGCTGGTGCCGCAAGATCCAGAGGATGAGCCTGCAATCAGTCTTTTCAAAAAAATTATTAGCACCAGAGAAATCTTAGAAAAACAAAAGCTGCTTTCTAAAAGTAAACCTCTAGAGAAGGTTCAGGAAGAAGATTTTCCTTTTGACTTACCTAAAGGTTGGCAATTTCAACGATTTGGACACATTGTTTCTATAACCAGAGGAATTACTTTTCCTGCTAACGCAAAATTTAGCACAAATGGAGAAGGCTTAATTCCCTGTTTGCGAACAGCCAATATCCAGAAAGAGATTGATTGGGATGATTTGATTTACGTTCCTGAGAGCTATGTCAAAAGAGGCGATCAATACATAGAAGACATGGATATAGTTATGTCTATGGCAAATAGTCGTGAATTAGTTGGTAAGGTCGCCATCAATAGAAAAGGAAAACAATTTTGTAGTTTTGGAGGCTTTCTATCAGTCATCCGCACTATTCTAGTTCAGCCAGAATTTGTAATGCTTGTTTTACAGTCTTCTAGAGTAAGAGAAGAACTAATTAGCAGCGCTAGTCAGACAACAAATATTGCAAATATTTCTTTGGCAAAATTAAATCCTTTGGTGGTTCCCCTACCCCCACTGGCAGAACAGAAGCGGATTGTGGCGAAGGTGGATGAGTTGATGGCGCTGTGCGATGCCCTAGAAGCTGCCCAGCAAACCCGCAACACCTTGCGCCAAAAATTGCGGGCCTCTGCCCTGGATGGGCTGATGAATGCCCCCAGCAACACCGACCTAGAAACCGCCTGGGCCTTTGTAAGAGATAACTGGGGTTTGATGTGTGATCGGCCTGAGGATGTCGAGGGGCTGAGGCAAAGCATCCATAAGATAGCTGTTCAAGGTAAATTAGCGAACCAAGCTGAACCTAACCAAAGTGCTCAAGAATTACTTAAAAGTGTTGAATCCGAAAAGGCTAACAAGATTGCACAGGGATCAATAAAAAGAACACTGGAAGATCCTCTCGACAGCGATGATTTTCCGTTTATGATCCCTGATTCATGGCAATGGATTAGGTTTGGCACTATAATTTTTGATATAGAGGCTGGAACTAGTCCTCAGTGCCAAAAGAGGCCAAGAGAAATAGATGAGTGGGGCGTGATAAAAATTAGCGCTGTTTCGTGGGGGGAATTTAATCCTAGCGAAAATAAAGCATTGCCTAAAAGCATAGATCCAAGACCTGAGTTTGAGATTAAACAAGGTGACTTTATAATGTCTAGGGCAAATACAAGTTTCTTGGTGGGTAGAAGTGTAGTTGTTGAGAGTCCAACTCAGAAGCTACTCCTGAATGATAAAACGTTGAGAATTTATTTTTCCGAAAATATTGAAAAACGATTTTTCAATATCTATAATAATAGCTTTTTTGCTCGCCAGTATTTTGCAAATACTGGAACTGGAACGAGCGATTCAATGAAAAATATTACAAGAGAGCAAATTCGTAATCTGCCTGTTCCTCTCCCTCCCCTAGTCGAACAAAAACGCATCGTCGCCAAGGTGGATGAGTTAATGAAACTGTGCGACCACCTAGAAGCCAGTTTGCGGCAGCAGCAGCAGCGGGCCGAGGCTTTGGTGGCCTCGGTTGTCCATCATTTTG
>JAYKHF010000079.1:0-4506 GCA_035285305.1 Leptolyngbya sp. | reverse complement strand
CCTACAAATGGAGAATAGGAGACTCGAACTCCTGACCTCTGCGGTGCGATCGCAGCGCTCTACCAACTGAGCTAATTCCCCGGGCAACTGGGTCTATCCTACCAAAACTCCTGGGTCTCGAAACCCCTTTGTGAGCAAGCTGGGATAGGAAAACCCTGACGTGACTGCTCTGGGCTGGCGGAAAAACCCATAGTCCTTGGGGTGGCGGCCCGTGGCGGACATCACAGCTTGGCGCGGATGGTGAAGGAGTAGTCTCCGCCCGGCTCTAATTGATAATCACAGCGCTCTAGGAATCGGCTGAGGGGCTCGCAAATCAGGGCTCGCCCTAGGGATGGCTCAATCCTCAACTGGCCTTGGCGAAAGCGCCACTGAAACTGCCATTCGTAGTCGTTGGCCCGCACTTCCCCTTCAATCCGGCCTTGACTCCAGGATTGGTGGGTAATGCGCACGTAGGCGGTGGTTTCGGGGGTGCGACTGGACACGGTAATGGGGAGGAAGAGGGGCAAGAGCAGTCGCCATGGGGCGGGCCTATCCGTCGTCGGCTGACCGTGGGTGATGGGTTCACCGGTGGCTAAATTCATGGACTCAGGCGAGATCGATGACCATGGTATTTTCCATAGGTACCATAACCTCTCCCCCAGGGCGAGGGTAAACCGGGGCCTTAGCAGATCGCAACGTCCTGGTCAGACCTCACCCCCCAGGCCCTCTCCCCCAGGTAGGGTGGGCCATGCCCACCCTACCTGAGGGAGTAGCCCCTGGGTAACGGAATTTGGGGTGGGCGTTTAATCCAAGGCGAAAAAGCGGTAGCCTAGGATGAAGCCATACAATCGGCTCGCCGTGCCCATCCTCACCCGTGGGTGCCACAGGCCGAAAGGTTGCGGCTTGTGGCCTTCGCTTAACATTGGAAACTGCCTGTGCCCAAGGTCGGCATTATTTATAACGACATTAAACCCGTTGCCCAGCAGGTGGCCCAGGAGTGGCAGGAAAAGCTGCTAGGAAGAGGGGTAGAGGTGGTCCTCGCCACGGGGGCGGGGGGCATTCTGGGCTATTCCAGCCCAGAACGGCCCATGTGTCACACCCCCTTCGATAGCCTGGTGCCGCCCCATTTTGATAAAGATATGCTGTTTGCCCTCGTGCTAGGGGGAGATGGCACCGTGCTGGCGGCCTTTCGGCAGTTGGCCCCCATTGGCATTCCGCTGCTCACGATCAATACTGGCCACATGGGCTTCCTCACCGAAGCCTATCTCAACCAACTGCCCCAGGCCATCGATCAAGTGCTGGCGGGGGAGTACGAAATTGAAGAGCGATCCATGCTGGCGGTGAAGCTCTGCCACGGAGAGTCCCTGATTTGGGAGGCGCTGTGCCTGAACGAAATGGTGCTGCACCGGGAACCCCTCACCAGTATGTGCCACTTTGAGGTGGGTATTGGTCGCCATTCTCCGGTAGACATTGCCGCCGATGGCATCATTATTTCTACCCCCACGGGCTCTACCGCCTACGCCCTCTCGGCGGGTGGCCCGGTGATTACCCCCGGGGTTTCGGTGACCCAGCTCATCCCCATCTGTCCCCATTCCCTCGCCTCCCGGGGGCTGGTCTTCCCCGATCACGAGCCCGTCGCCATTCATTCTGCCAACACCGACCCCCTCGTGATGATTGTGGACGGCAATGCCGGGTGCTATGTCATGCCGGGAGACTGGGTGAGCACCTGCCGCGCCCCCTACATGGCTCGGTTCATTCGGCTGCGGTCACCGGAATTTTTCAAAGTCCTGCGGGAGAAACTGGGTTGGGGGCTACCCCACATTGCCAAACCCGCCTCGGTGGAACTGCCCTGAAGACCCGTGGAGGCTGACACCCCACACAGCCTGCGTCCCCACGCCTAGACCCTAGAGGAGGTCGGGATCGAAGCCCAGTTCCCTCAGTTTCGCGGCCAACCGGGTGGCCCGCTGGTGCTCCTGTTCCGCCCATTCTGCCGGGGTGGGGTAGCGCTGGCCCTGGGCATCAAACCAGCCTAGGGCTTCGCGATGGATGGGGTCGGTCGGGAGGGTGCAGCGCCCGATGCCCAATCCCACTTCGGGCATCCAAAACGGTTTCCCCATCTGCAACTGATAGCTAGGGCCAAAATCGGCACCATGCCGTTTTCTTCCCAGGTCACATAGCTATTGCGCGACCGTCCCCCCTTGCGCCGTTCCACCCCCAGGCTTAAAAAGCCATCGGGCACCACGGGCACAGGGGGATGAACGCCCGTCGCGTGGTAAACCCCCATCTCCACCGCAAAAAACCAGTCCTGGCGATCTTTCCAGAGATACTCCAACACAAACAGGAGTAGGTTGGGTAGCCAGTTCTGGTCTTCGTTATCCACCGGAATGTCATCGGAACAGGGGAGGTCGTCGCTGGTGGGCAGTTGGGTTAGGTCAAGGTCGAGCATCGTGGCCCTCCACCCTGTGAACTATGTCTCATTATAATGATCGGAACATCGTGCCCATCGGATACGCGGTCTTGGGTGGCCCCAGCCCGGGCTGGCGTCCCTAGGCGATCAGGTCTGGAAAGACCTCCTTCACCGCTGGATGAACCAGTCGGCCCTTGGCCACGTTCAGCCCCGCCTTCAGCCCTGCATCGGTAATCAGTGCGCCCATGCCCTGGTTGGCCAACTTGAGGACGTAGGGAGCGGTGGCATTGTTGAGGGCTTGGGTGGCTGTCCAGGGCACCGCACCGGGCATGTTGGGTACGCCAAAGTGAACCACGCCCGACTCCAGGTAGGTGGGCTGGCTGTGGGAGGTGGGCCGTAGGGTTTCGATGCAGCCCCCCTGATCCACGTCAACGTCGATAATCACCGAACCGGGCTTCATTTGGGCGACGAGTTCCTTTGATACCAGCACCGGAGCCTTGCGACCGGGCACCAGAACCGCTCCAATCAGCAAATCCGCCTGGGGCACCGAGGTCTCGATCCGGCGCGGGTTGCTGTAGAGCAACTCTACTCGGGATCCAAAGAGGGTTTCGAGGTAGGCCAAACGGTCTACGTTGATGTCGATGATTTGTACCCTAGCCCCCATGCCCACCGCCATCTTGGCGGCTTCCGTGCCGACTACGCCGCCGCCCAAGATCACCACGCACCCCGCTGCCACGCCGGGGATCCCGCCGAGCAGCAAGCCTCGCCCGCCCTGCTGGCGTTCTAGATAGCGTGCCCCAAACTGCACCGACAGCCGTCCTGCAATCACGCTCATGGGAGTTAGCAGGGGTAGGCGACCATCGCCCATCGTCACGGTTTCGTAGGCAATGGCGGCCTGGATGCCGCTACTCAACAGCGCCTCGGTCAGGGCGCGTTCTGCGGCTAAATGCAGGTAGGTGAACAAAATCAAATCTGGCCGAAAGTAGCTATATTCCGAGGGCAGAGGCTCCTTGACCTTGACCACGAGTTCCTGTGCCCAGGCTTCAGCCACATCGTCAACCAGGGTGGCTCCGGCCTCCTGGTAGGCCTCATCGGTGAGGCCAGACCCAGACCCTGCTCCCGTTTGCACCACCACCTGGTGCCCCTGCTGGCAAAGGGTGTAGACCGTTGCCGGGGTTAGCCCCACCCGAAATTCTTGATCTTTAATTTCCTTGGGAAGTCCAATGCGCATGGGTGTGCCTTTCATGGGTTGATGAGATGGAGGTGCCGACCCCACATCAGTCAGGATATGGCAGATCCAAACCCTATGGGGCAAAATCCCCCAAACCGGGCTCAATGGAGCAAAAATCGCTGGGGCATCTAGCCCGGAGCAACCTACCCCTGGACGAGGGGATTAGGGGAGGGCCAAGAGGTCGCTAAAGGTGGGGTGTTGGAAACCATAGCCAGCGGCCTTGAGCTTTTGGTTGGAGACCCGCACGTTGTAGGGGCGAGCGCTGGGTTGATTGGGATCCCAATGGGTGGGGGCGAGGCCGTAGGTGCGACCCACCCGGTCGATCAACTCGCGGACGGTGGGGATTTCATCCTGCACCAGGTTGTAGAGGCCGCTGAGGCCGTGGGTTCTGGCCCAGTCGATGGCCCCCACGATGTCCTCTCGGTGAATCCAATTGCTGGCCTCATTACCGCTGCCGGGGCGGGTGGTGCCCGCCGAACGGCCATAGATGTTCGCTAGTTCCCGGCCTGGGCCATAGATGCCGCCCAGGCGAAACACGCACACCCGCCGCTGATCCGTTGCCGCCGAGAGCAGGAGGTTCTCGGTGGCCAGCATCAGTCGCCCGTTGTCCGTGGCGGGGGTGGCGGGGTCGTCCTCCCGTGCCCAGGCTCCACCATAGTTGCCGTAGACCGAGTAGGTGCTGGTGAAGATAATCTGCCGCAGTTCCGGGGCTTGGCCGAGGGCGTTCACCACGGTTTCAGCGGTCTTCAGGTAGGTGGTTTCGTAGTTGGCCTGCCGTCCGGCCCCGACGCAGATCAGCAGCACCTGCTGCCCCGCCAGCAGATCCGCCACCGCCGCCCCATCATCGCCCCGCACCACCACCGCTCGATCCGCCACCCCTTGCAATTCC
>JAYKHF010000078.1:0-12458 GCA_035285305.1 Leptolyngbya sp. | reverse complement strand
GACGGTAAACCGCTCCCCCGGAGCCCCTAGACATTCCCCCTGGGCGCTAAAATCAAAAAGCCTCTGGGCACAGATTGATATTAAATTCCCATTAGCCGTTCGTTCGAGAGTAACTCCATGTCACAAGGTCAAGGATTTGGGTTTGGGTTAGGCAAAATGAAGGAACTCACCGAAGCCTTCAAAAAAGCCCAGCAAATTCAAGAGGGAGCCAAGCAACTCCAGGAAGATCTGGAGCAAATGGAGATTGAAGGCGAGGCGGGCGGTGGCCTGGTGAAGGTGATCATGAGCGGCAACCAAGAACCCCGGGGTGTCGTCATTGCCCCCGAAGCCCTAAATGAGGGGGTTGAGGTGCTGTCGGATTTGATCACCACCGCCATGCAGGACGCCTACCAAAAATCCACCTCCACCATGCGCGACAAGATGGAGGAACTGACCGGGGGGCTGAGCCTGCCGGGTCTCTAATAACCGGTGGGCCAGGGGGCGCAGGTGCCCTGCGGGGTATCTGCCGGGGATATCCGCTTGCCTGGGCTGAGGCGGCCTACTGGGGCGTTGTCCACTGCCCCCGGAGTCCCCTTTCCCCGTTCTTCAAGATCCACCCGGCATGGTTCAGCCACGGGTGAGAAAGCGGCGTTTCTAAGTCCTGCGCCCATTTCCCGATCCCTCCGCTGCTCGCAATGTCTTTCCGTAGAATGGCGTCTTTTCCCGAATAGCTATGAGCACCCGCGTATTATTTGTGTGCCTCGGCAATATTTGTCGGTCGCCCTCCGCCGAAAACATCATGAACCACCTGGTGCAGCAGCGGCAGTGGATGGATCGCGTGAGTTGTGACTCGGCGGGAACGGCGAGCTACCATGTCGGCAGTCCACCGGATCGACGGATGGCGGCGGCGGCGAAGGACTTTGGCATTACGCTGAAGGGCCAAGCCCGCCAGTTCGATGCCGCTGATTTTGAGCAGTTTGATTGGATTGTGGCGATGGATCACCAAAACTATCGCGATATCCTGGCCCAGGATGTGACCAAAACCTACAGCCACAAAGTCAAGCTCATGTGCGACTTTTGCCGCACCCACCCTGACCAGGAAGTGCCCGATCCCTACTACGGTGGCCCTGAGGGGTTTACCTATGTGATTGAACTACTCCTGGATGCCTGCGAAGGATTTTTGGATCAGGTGATTGGCCATGCCGCCGCGCCCTAGAAACTCCCCACCGTACGGGGGTTGGCCTCTGCCCCACCGCCTACGAGGGTGGCGGCGTTGGCGTTCGGGGCTGCTATCCCTGGCGACGGCGGGGCTATGGCTGGCGGCGATGCCCGGTCGGGCGGCAGAACGCCTGATCATCTCCTATGGCCCCCTGGAGCGTACCGTCTCCATGGCCGACATTGAAACCTTTGCCAGTACCGGCCAACTCTCGGCCCAACTCCAAGCCTACAACCGCCGTTTCCATCTGTCCAAGGCCCAACTCAATCAAGCCCAGCAGGCGCTGACCACCCCCGCCGAGATGTTGCACCCGGTGGGTATTGCCCAGTTTCTCTATACCCAGCAGGGGGAGCGGCTGTTGCAGGAACTGACTCGCGTGGTGCGTACCCCCGCCCGGGTGGGCGATTTTTCGGCACTCCGGGCGGCGATTATCCTCGGTGCGGTGCGGGCCGAGGACGGCGTCACCCTCCTGGATGTGCTGCGGGCCTATCCCCTAGAGGCGATTCGCATTGACCTGGCAGAGGGGTTTGTGGTGGCGGGGGAAATTAATCGGGCCATCTTTCAGTCGGCCCAGGCCGTAAACCTCGTGCAGCATCTGTCTCACCAGGAGGCCGAAGCTGCGCCCCTCACCCCGGCGGAGGTCGCTGATCTGCTGGGGTTGCTCCAGGCTACCAGAATCTACACCGTGGGCCAAACGAGCCGATCCCTACCGGGCTTGGCGCAACCGGTTAACCTCTATCTTCCTCAACTTCAGCCGCAACAACCCTCTCCCCCCCAGGGCTTTCCCCTGATTATCATTTCCCACGGGCTAGGGGGCAACCGCCATAGCTACGGGTACCTCGCGAACTCCTTAGCGAGTGCAGGCTTTGCGGTGGTGGCCCTGGATCATACGGGTAGCAACGATGAGCAACTGATCGCGCTGCTGGAAGGACGCACCGCCGCTGTGGTTCCCAATGGGGAATTTCTCCGTCGGCCCCAGGAAATCAGCCTGACCCTGGATGCGCTTCAAGCGATCCAGACGTCTCTGCCTGTGCCCCTTGACCTGAGCCGCATTGGGATCGTGGGACAGTCCTTCGGTGGCTACACAGCCCTAGCCTTAGCGGGGGCCACCTTTGATCGACAGACCCTGAATGCCGCATGTCCACCGAAGGTCTTAACCTTCAATCCTTCGCTGTTGTTGCAGTGTCAGGCTACGACCTTAGTGGATCCTCAGCAGACCCTTCAGGATTCACGGGTAGACGCTATTTTTGTCATGAACCCTGTGGGCAGTGTGCTCTTTGGCCCAACGGGTTATCAGCGCATCGCCATCCCCACCATGGTGGTGAGCAGCGCCGCCGATACCGTAGCCCCGGCCTTCCCTGAGCAAATTTTGCCCTTCACCTGGCTCTCTAGCCCCGAGCGATATTTGGTGTTGATCGGGCGGGGAACACACTTTTCTGTGATTGGCGATACTGGTGCGGAGGATCAACCCCTTGCCATTCCCCCGGAAATTATTGGCCCCCGCCCGGATTTAGCCCAGGGGTACATGCAGATTTTGGCCCTGGCCCACTTTCAACTCACCCTCAACCAAGACGAACGCTTCCGGCCTATGGTACAGGCGGATTTCCTGAAACAGATTAGTGGCGAGACCTATCCCCTCTACCTCAGTACCACCCTCTCCCCCGCAGGACTGGAATCGGTGCTTGAGCCCTAGACGATGTCTACGGGCGAGAAGCCCCTGCGGCGGTTGGGCTGTGGGTAGGCCGTGGGGATACCTAGGGGGCGGTGCCACGGTCTAGCAGGGTGCCAATCACACAGGCTGCGGTGGTGATGGCCCCCTCAAGACGGGCCTGGGTGAGGTCGGCGCAGAGGAGGTTCGCTCCAATCAACGATGCCCCCCCGAGGTTGGCTTGCCGTAGGTCGGCTTCCTCCAGGTTGGCGTTGTCCAGCCTTGCCCCACAGAGGTCGGCTCCAGAGAGGTCAGCCCCTTTGAGGTTGACCTCATTGAGGTTCGCCCCCCGCAGATCGACCCCGCGTAGATCGACCCCCTGTAGGTTGACTCCGGTGAGGGTACAGCCGCTGAGAAAGGCCCCCGCCAAGCTGCCCCCGCCAAACCGTGCCCCCATCAGGTTGGCCCCGCGCAGGTTAGCCCCGCGCAGATCGGCCCCAGTCAAGTCGCACTGCATGAGGTTGGCCCCCCACAGATTGGCCCGCCCATCGGCCCCCACCAGGCTGGCCCCCATCAGGTTGGCCCCCTCTAGGTGGGCTTGGTTGAGGCTGGAACGGCTGAGGTTGGCCCCCGCTAAATTAGCCCCTGGCCAATGCACCCCGGCCAGCATAGCCCCCGATAGGTCTTCATCGGCTAGGTCAACCCCAGGCAGGTGGCGCAATTGTCCGGCCTTGAGGGCGATGGGATCCAGGGAGTCGGCGGGCTGAGGAAGCATGGCGTTGGGATGGACGGACTAGGGGGTGGTGGTGGCAAACAGGGTGGCAGAATCAGCGATTTCAGGGTTGAGCAACCCAGCCCCGAGGGTAATTTTAGGGGGAATGGCAGGTAGACTCATGCCCTGCTGCAACCCCATCACCAACAGGCCCAGCATGTCCACTAGCTTAGGATCCCAGCGCTGTCCGGCCTCCTGCTGAAAGCGCCCCAAAACCTCCGTCAGGTGGGCCATAGCCTGGGTGGGGTCGGGGTTGGCATCGGGGTTGGCTGCGGGGTTAGATGGGCTGTGGTTTTGGCTGGCGACCTGGCGTTGAAACTCAGCGACTAGGGCCAGCAGGCGAGACTCTAGGGGAATGCTGTCCCCCGCTAGCCCAGCGGGATACCCCTGCCCGTCCCAGCGTTCGCCCCGGTGGTTAATGATGGCGGCGATCGCGCGCAGGCGGGGCATCAACCGCAGGGCCTGTACCTCGCCCACGAGGGGGCAACTGGGGGCGGCGCTCGGGAGGGAGAGGCCATCGGCGGTGGGGGCAATGCGATGCAGCATTCCGGCCAGACGTAGGCGCTGAATTTGCCATGCCGGTAGATCTAACAGTTGCCCCATCATGTCCAGGAGAGCCACCACTTCGCTGCCTGCCAGGGGGTTGATCGGGTCGCTGACATCGACCAGGTGGGCCATCCGCAAAAAGGCTTGGAGTTCGTTGGAAAACAGATTGTGATCCAGATCCTCCGCCATGCTCAAGGCCAAACTGCCCTTCAGGTCATCTCGGCTAGTTTGCAAATACTGCACCACCTGGGTCACGGTGCGGCCCACGGTGCCTGCGTCGGGACAGGCTTGGGTGGCGGTCTGTTGGCGCAGGCTAGCGATGTACTGCGCCAGGTGGGCCTGAAGGGAGGGATCGTATTGGCCAAGGTGATCCATCGCCAGTTCCACCGTTTGGCAAACTAGGGCCGAGTCAAAGGTCCAAAATCCGTAGAACTTGCGCTCTAGGTCGTTGCTGGGCTGCCCAGCTTTGCCGTAGTCAGCGGCGGAAAGCTCCTGGCACAGCACCATAGCGCTGTACTCGGGCGAGAGAATCATCAGGTGCCACTCCTGGGCCACCGGGTCATCATCGGCCAAATCCACCAGGGCCACATTCTGGCGCTGGCTGGTAGGGTGATCGTGGAAACCCGCCTCCGGGGCGGCCATGATGACAATCTGCTGGGCGCGGTCGGCGATGGCCGCGTAGCGATCCGCCTCCTCTAGATACCACTTGCCCCGCTGAAAGGCGGTAATCACCAAGGGCGACGACTCGGCGGTGAGAATGCAGTCTTCGAGGGCATGGCAGAGGGCCACGAGGGTGTTTTTGTAGTACACGCCGTAGTTGAGGGGCGTGGTTTCCGGTTCGGTGCGCCCATCCACCAACCGTTGCAGTATTGACCCCTCCAGCATTGCTATCCTCGGTATACCCTACAGTCTATATATTGTGGATGATAACGCAGCTTGGGGGGGCAGGCCACGACCGGAGCGCGGCGGGGCTGGCCCTATCCCGCCAGTCCGGCAGGTTTGCCCTAGGCGGCGGGGGAGAGAATCGCCGCCAGGGCCGCATTAAAGGCCTCGGGCTCGACCAGATGGGGCCAGTGGTTGCCGGGAACGGAGTGGACATGCAGATCGGTGAGATAGCGATAGTAGGGACGGGTCTGCCATGCCATGCGGTTGAGCCCCGCCTGGGGAAGGATCAGATGGGTCGGCACGGCCAGGGGTTCCGTCAACCCATCCCGGCTCAGAATGTCTTCAAACACGCCATTACGGGCCGCGACGGCAAACTTGCTGCCCCAGGTACCATCGGGCTTTTGCTCCAGAGTGGCCTCAAACACCGCCGCCTGCAACGGGCTCCAGCCTCGGTATTGTTTTAGGGTTTGGGCCAAGGCAATGGCGGCGGCGCGATGGGGGAATGGCCCCATCACCTTGAGAAAGGGCAACGTGCGGTAAAACAGCGGCAGGGTGGGCCGAAATAGGGGGGGCAGGGTATTGACGAAGAAGGGATCGACTAAGATCAACTGCTTCACCCCTTGGGGTGATTGCTTGGCCCACAGCAGCGCCAGCTTCGCCGCCCAGGAATGGGCAATCACCGTCACCGGCTCCGTCAAAACCGCCTGGGCGAGGGCGGCCAAATCGGCGACGAACGCGAGGGAATCATAGGCCGTCGGATCCTCCGGCTTGCCGCTGTCGCCGTGGCCGCGTAGGTCGGGGGCCAAACAGCGGTACTGGGAACCCAGGCTGGCCGCCAAACTTTGCCACACCAGCCCATGATCCGCTAAACCATGGAGCATCAGCACCGGCGGGCCGCTGCCCCACTCCCAATAGGACAGGGGGACGGGGGCGGTGGCGAGGAGATGGCAGGTCATGGGCGGGCGGCATTGGCAAGGGGGCGTCTCGTCCTAGGGGATGTTCCCAGGCCTTTACCTGACTCTACCTGACTAGGGCCACGTTCAAAAATGGGAGGGCCGCTAGATCTCGCTCCGCTATCCTGGGCTGGGGCCGCTGGGGGCGCGAAAGTTCCTGCATCGTCTTTGAATTTCGTTGCTACACTCACAGGCAAGCTCCTGAGTTGTGTTGCCCCTTGGTTCATGCTGGAACGCCGTCGCTACCACACGCTTTCCCTCAAACGCAGACGCATCCAGCGCCGCCTCACGCGATTATCGGGGCTGGTGATGGGGGCCGTGGTCGGGAGTAGTATGCTGCTCGCCGCCTTTCGCACCGTGAGTAATTCCTGGCGGGGGCCAATGGTGATCGCCCAGCGTCCGGTGGGGCAGTGGGTGAACCGGGCGGAGGTGGCCCAGGGGATTCGCCAAATTCAGATTGCCAACGGGCGTCCGGTGCTGAATCCGCTGCCCGTGGCGGAGGAAGTGTGGACCTGCGATGTCGTGGTGATTGGCGGCACCCTGGGCGGGGTGGCGGCGGCTTCCCATGCCATGAAAACCGGAGCCACCACCTGCCTGATGGAACTGACCCCCTGGCTGGGCGGGCAGATTAGCTCCCAGGGCGTTTCCGCCATAGATGAATCGCGGGCGATGCGCTGGCGGCGGAACTTTTCCCCTAGTTGGGAGGCCTTTAAGTCCCTGATTCGACGACAGCCGGTGTATTTGCCCGCTTGGACGGGGCTGGGCAGTCCGCAGTCGGTGGCGGCGGTGAATAGCTGCTGGGTGGGGGAACTGTGCTTTTCCCCGAGGGCCGGGGCCACGGCGGCGGAAATGTGGCTGCGCCAAGCGGCCCAGAGTGCGCCCGAGAGTCATTGGGCCACCTCAACCGCCTTTAAGGGAGCGGCTTTTGATCCCACGGGCCGGGTGGTGACGGCGATCTACGGCGTGCGGCGCATTCCCCTCGACCCCAACTATGTGCCCACGGGACGGCTCTCCCGCGAACTTTCGGAATGGTATAGCTGGTCAGACAGCAGCCTCTACAACAAAATTCCGGTGCGCCTGCAACCCCCTCCCGGGGGCCGCATGGTGGTCATTGATGCCACCGATACCGGGGAACTGGTGGGCTGGGCCAATCTTCCCCACCGCATTGGATCCGATGCCCAGGCGTTTACCGGAGAGGTGAACGCCCCCCCTCGCGAAAACCCCGACTGCACCCAGGCCTACACCTATCCCTTTGTGCTGGCCACCTTGGACGATGGTCAAGCCAGCCTGAAGGAGTTGAAAACCATCGAACCCGCCTTTACCCGAGAAGAACACTGGCAGGAGTTCAACCTAGAGGGGTTCCCCTTTTTCAACGGCAGCAGCGTGTTTAACTACCGCCGCATTGTCAGCCATTCTTCGACTAGAGGGAACGTCAACGTCACCCGACCGGGGGAAATGACGCTAATCAACTGGAATAAGGGCAACGACTGGCACTTTATGGATCCGCCCCTGGTGATGACCGAAGCGGATATTCGCCTCACCGGACAAACCCAGAACTGGATGGGCGGGCTGTCGGCAGAATCCCTCAACTACGGCGAAATCCACGCCCTGATGTTTGCGGAATGGCTGATAGACCGAGGGGCCACCGACACCCTCCCCCTCACCTTTTTGAAGGGTAAAGACTCGCCCCTAGGCACCCAATCCGGCCTCAGCATGGTGCCCTACATCCGCGAAGGTCGCCGAATTTCGGGCCGTCCGGCCTATGGCCAAGACAGCTTTATGGCCGTGGAAGCCGACCTGCGCGAAGACATGACCGGGGGCCGAGACTTTAGCTCCACCGCCGTCGCCCTCGCCCACTACGACATTGATATCCATGGCTGTCGCTATCGGGACAGACGCCCCTCCAATGAAGCCGCCGCCGCGAGCATCAAGGAATTTGTGGTGCGTCCCCTGCAAATTCCCCTGGAAGCCATCGTGCCCCAGGGCGTGGATAACGTGCTAATTGGCGGCAAAAGTATAGCCGTGAGCCACATCGTCAACGGCGTCACCCGCGTCCACTATGGCGAATGGAGCGTGGGCGGAGCCGCCGGGGCCACCGCTGGCTGGCTACTCCGGCAGGGCAACCCCGCCGACCTCACCCCGGCCCAGATTGTGGTTACGGGGCAGATGCCCGCCCTCCAAGCCTTCCTGGTTTCCCAAGGGCTACGATTTACGTGGTAGCCCCCTCTCGCCGAGTTGGGGGGCGTCTGGCCGAGCACAAGTCTCTTCCCCAACCCATCACCTTAGAGGCGTTTTTGGCATCCGCTGATGCGAGCGATCGCGTGGATTGTTGATCCGAGAGATGAGAGCATTACGGTGTTTTATCCCGATGCCCCACCCCAAACCTATGTCGGAGATCAGGTGATTGAGGATGACCACCTAGAGGGCTTGCGGTTGCAAGTGCAGGCCATTTTCTAGGGAGCAGGCGGGTTTTGGGCTAGCCAAGTTTCCAAATCGGCCAGGGTAGCCAAGTCAAACAGCGCCTCACCGAGGGACTCCAAGGTTTCTAGGGGAAGCTGCTTCACCTGTTCCTGCAAAGCTTCCGGTAAATGGCTACCCAGCTTGCGAGTCAGTTGTCGGATAATCAGCGATTCTGCTTCTGCCTTGCGCCCTGCTCGCAAGCCTGCTCGCAAGCCTTCTCGCAAGCCTTCTTCGCGGCCATCGCGCAGCGCTTCTTCGCGAGTCTCCTGGTAAAACCGGGTTTCTTTTAAGTCTGATAGGCCCAGCATGGCGGCAATCTCCTGGCGCGAACGACGGGGAAAGGTATAGACCACAATGGTCTCTATCAATTCTACAAGGCGAATTTTTTCTGTATCGGGTATAGGTGCTGTTCTCACCCGATCAATCAGGTCTCTGGCGGCAGCGGGAACGGTGGCCTCCGGTTCTACAATCAAGCGCAGGGTGGCTAGGCCAGGGGGCAGATCGGCAACGGTGCCCAACTGGTCAAGATAGATCACCTGAACATAGGCGGACGCCAGCAGTGCCCCAAAGGGGGCTATCTCTTGGATCTCGATGGTGGCCCTAGGATAGACGACCACCGCTTGCCAGTGAGCGACCTCTGGGTATTGCTTGAGGTAGAGAAAGACTTCGGCAAACAGACGCCGATAGAGCAGCGGATCTCGCTGAAACTGCACCTCCACAAAGTAAACCGGAGCCTCTGTCCGGTCGTTGGGGGGTAGAAAGACGCCATCAATGCGAAAGGCGGTTTGCTTCACCTCGACCGAGGCAAATTGGTAGCCCTGGGCCGCGCTGGTGGGTTGGCCAATTAGCTCAAAGAAGAGGGAGGGCTGAGACTGAAAAAGTGCGTAAAAGAGCGAGTCTGTTTTCACGGGAGACAGGTTTCACGGGAGACAGGTTTCACAGAGAACGGTGTGCCCAGGGGCCGCTTTAACCCAACCCAGCTTTGACCTAGAACAGCAGCAGTACAGGCTGCATCGTAGCCTATATCAAGTCCGCGCTAGCACAGAACACCTCAATTCCTACATCGAGATGGGGCGGGTTGTGAAGCCCATCACCATCGTGGGAGTTGTTTTGCCCTGGAGTCCCCAGTGGGGGCGTACCCAATGATGGATCAACCGCTGAACGTCCTCGTGGAGCTTACCGGGCATTCGTACCTCTAGCACCCCATGGCGATAGGCCAAGCGACTGGCCCGATCCTCTCCCAGTTCGGTGAGCAAAAGCTGGTATTGAGGCCGGGTTAGCCCCGTCACCGTCATCGCACTGCCCGGAGACAACACAATTTGGCTCAGCGGAGTAGCAAGGGCAATGGGCACAGCAATTCTCATTTTGGCAAATTGGCCGTTCACCCTGAGCCTGTCGAAGGGTGAAAAGGCTTCGACAGGCTCAGCCTGAGCGGTATTGTATTCGCCAGCCTAGTCATACGGAGAATTGCTGACAACGGTTGGCCTGCGTCCCAAAGTTGGGCGAGCCCAGATAGAATAGAAAGCTGCACTCCTTCGGTTCCAGGGAAGGATTCACGGTGCCCCTGGGAGCCTGGAACGTTCTAGGACGCTACGCACGACCTAGGAACCATGGCTCAGCGGCCTAGGCTTCCCATCGTGGATCGCCCTCGGAATCGTTCGGTGCGGATTGCCTGTCCATTTCGATGCTTGTGGGGAGCCCAACTCGTGTCTGAAACTAATTTTGACTTGCTTGTTCAATCCGATCCCCTACTGGCCACCATTGTGCAGCGGGAACTGCAACGCCAGCGGGATCACCTGGAACTGATCGCCAGCGAAAACTTCACCTCGGCGGCGGTGATGGCGGCCCAGGGGTCGGTGCTTACCAATAAATATGCGGAAGGGTTGCCCAACAAGCGCTACTACGGCGGCTGCACCTTTGTAGATGAGGCCGAGCAACTGGCCATCGACCGGGTGAAGGAACTCTTCGGGGCCGCCCACGCCAACGTGCAGCCCCACTCCGGTGCCCAGGCCAACTTTGCGGTGTTCCTGGCCCTGCTGAATCCGGGCGACACGATCATGGGGATGGACTTGTCCCACGGTGGCCATCTCACCCACGGTTCCCCTGTGAACGTGTCGGGCAAGTGGTTCAAGGTGGTGCAGTACGGGGTTGACCCCGACACCCAGCAGCTCAATTTCGAGAGCATTCGCCAGTTGGCGCTGGAGCACAAGCCCAAGCTCATCGTTTGCGGCTATTCCGCCTATCCGCGCACGATCGACTTCCAGGCTTTCCGCGCCATCGCCGATGAGGTGGGCGCTTACCTGCTGGCCGACATGGCCCACATCGCCGGCCTGGTGGCCGCCGGGGTGCACCCCAACCCGGTTCCTGTTTGCGATGTGGTGACCACCACCACCCACAAAACCCTGCGGGGCCCCCGCGGTGGCCTGATCCTCTGCCGCGATGCCGAGTTTGCCAAGCAGTTCGACAAGGCGGTGTTCCCCGGCAGCCAGGGCGGCCCGCTGGAGCACGTGATCGCCGCCAAGGCCGTGGCCTTCGGCGAGGCCCTGCAGCCCAGCTTCCAGGCCTACGCCCGCCAGGTGGTGGCCAACGCCCAGGCCCTGGCGGCCCGCATCCAGGAGCGGGGCATCGCCGTGGTGAGCGGCGGCACCGACAACCACCTCGTGTTGCTGGATCTGCGCAGCATTGGCATGACCGGCAAGGTGGCCGATCTGCTGGTGAGCGATGTGCACATCACCGCCAACAAGAACACGGTGCCCTTTGACCCGCAGTCGCCGTTCGTGACGAGCGGCCTGCGCCTGGGCACGGCCGCCTGCACCACCCGCGGCTTCGATGAGGCGGCCTTCCGCGAGGTGGCCGATGTGATTGCCGACCGTCTGCTCAACCCCGAGGACACCGCCATTGAGAACCGCTGCCGCGAGCGCGTGGCGGCCCTGTGTGAGCGCTTCCCGCTCTACAGCGACGCGCGTACCCTGCAGCCCGCTTGAACGACTGGCCGCCGCAGCCCCCTGAGGGGATCGCCGCGGCGCCAAGCCCTGCCTAAGCTTCCGCCGACCGGCACTGCTCCGGCCTTGATCGTCACCGTGCAGCGCCCTCGATGATCTCCAGCCGGCCGGACCTTGCCGCCGTTCTGGCCTTCGCCTGTGCGGCCCTGTTCACGGCCCTGATCGTGCCCCTGGTGCGCGCCATGGGGCTGCGCTGGGGCCTGATCGATCAGCCCGATGCCCGCAAGCAGCACACCGCTCCCATGGTGCGGCTCGGAGGCGTTGGCATCGTGGCCGGCTTTGTGCTGGCGCTGCTGTTGATCTGGGGGATCGGGGGCTTCGTGGCCCTGCCGCCGCTCCAGGACGCCCAGATCTGGACCACCCTGGCCGGCGCCCTCTGCTTTTTTGTGATCGGCCTGGCGGATGACCTGTTCGCCCTGCCGCCGCTGCCGCGCTTGGCCGGACAGCTGCTGGTGGCCATGGCGGTGTGGAGCCAGGGGGTGCGCATTGGCGCCATCGACCTGCCGTTCAACCCCTTCGGCGGCGCCCCCGGCGCGATCGAGCTCTCCGATGGCCTCAGCCTGCTCACCACGGTGATCTGGCTGGTGGGCATCACCAATGCCATCAACTGGCTTGATGGCCTCGATGGCCTGGCCGCCGGCGTGAGTGGCATCGCCGCCGTTGGGCTGCTGTCGGTGAGCTACAGCCTTAACCAGCCGGCCCCCGGCCTGCTGGCCGCAGCCCTGGCGGGCAGCTGCCTGGGCTTTCTGCGCCACAACTTCAACCCCGCACGCATCTTCATGGGGGATGGGGGCTCCTATTTCCTCGGATTCGCCCTGGCGGCGATCAGCATCGTGGGCCCGGCCAAGGGCCTCACCAGCGTCAGCCTGCTGCTGCCATTGCTGATCCTGTCGCTGCCGTTGGCCGACATGTCGGCGGTGATCATGGGCCGCCTCAGCCAGGGCCGCTCGCCCTTTTATCCCGACCGGCGCCACCTGCACCACCGGTTGCTGCGGGC
>JAYKHF010000077.1:0-22945 GCA_035285305.1 Leptolyngbya sp. | reverse complement strand
TGGCTGACAAAAGATCCTGCACCGGGCGCGGGAACCGCGCCCCTACCGCATTTAGGCCATGTAGGGGTCAGGTCTCCTGACCCTTTGAGGAATCTGGGTTCTGGTAAGTTTTGTCAGTCAATCAGCGATCTGCCTTGCCGATCTGAGTTTGAGGGGAGTTTGTGGTTCATCATCACCATCACGGCCACGGCCATCATCAGGGCCACCACGACCACCACAGCCCTCAGCACTATACGCGGGCTTTTCAAATCGGCATTGTTCTCAATGTGGGCTTTGTGGCCATCGAAGCGGCCTTTGGCTGGATGACCCAATCCCTAGCGCTCTTGGCCGATGCGGGCCATAACCTCAGTGATGTGCTGGGGCTGCTGCTGGCCTGGGGAGCCCGTTACCTGGCCCTGCGCCCCCCCAGCCCCACCTACACCTATGGCCTGCGCCGTAGCCCCATCCTGGCGGCGTTGCTCAATTCCATGCTGTTGCTGCTGGCGGTGGGGGGCATTGCCTGGGAAGCCCTGCGGCGGCTGCAAGATCCTAGCCCAGTGCCGGGATCAACCCTGATCTGGGTGGCTGGGGTCGGCATTGGGATCAATACCCTGACGGCGCTGCTGTTTTTTTCAGGTCGCCACCACGATCTCAATATTCGGGGAGCGTTTCTCCACATGGCCGCCGATGCCTTGGTGTCGGTGGGTGTCGTGCTGGCCGGGGTGGCGATCCTGCTGACGGGGTGGCTTTGGCTCGATCCGGTCATTGGATTGGGGATTGTGGGGGTGATTGTGTGGGGAACCTGGAGCCTGTTTCGCGACGCCCTCGGCCTCATCCTCGACCGCGTGCCGAAACACATTGAACCGCTGGCGGTGCGCACCTTTTTGCAGGATCTTCCAGGGGTTGAGGCCGTCCACGACCTCCATATCTGGGCCATGAGCACCACCGAAACCGCCCTCACCGCCCATTTGGTGATGCCCGCCGGGAGCCCTGGGGATGTCTTCCTAGCCCAGGTCAGCGACGACCTGCACCACCGGTTCACCATTGCCCACGCCACCCTACAAATTGAAACGGGCGACGCCGAATTTCCCTGTCGTTTAGAGCCGGATCACCATGTCTAACCGCACCCTGACCTTAACCGATGGCCTATACGATTACCTGCTGGCCCATTCGGTGCAAGAACCGGAGATTTTGCAGGCCCTGCGCCAGGAAACCGCCCAGCACCCCATGGCCCAAATGCAGATTGCGCCGGAACAGGGGCAGTTTATGGCCCTGTTAATTCAGCTTATGGGGGCAAAGAAGGCGCTGGAGGTGGGGGTGTTTACGGGCTATAGCGCCCTGAGGGTGGCCTTGGCCCTGCCACCGGACGGGCGTTTGGTGGCCTGCGATGTCAATGCCGACTATACGGCCATCGCCCAGCGCTACTGGGATCAGGCGGGGGTGGCCGACAAAATTGACCTGCGCCTTGCCCCCGCCACGGAAACCCTGGCCCACCTAATCGCCGAGGGGCAGCAAAACAGCTTTGACTTTGCCTTCATCGATGCCGACAAAAGCAACTATCCCGTCTACTACGAACAGGTGCTCCAATTGGTGCGACCGGGGGGGGTGATCGCCATCGACAATGTGCTGTGGTCGGGCCGGGTGGCTGATCCCAGCGTCACCGACAACCGCACCCAAGTTCTGCGTCGGTTCAACGCCACCTTGGCCACCGACCCGCGCATTATGCTGAGCCTAGTCCCCATTGCCGATGGCCTCACCCTGGCCCTAAAGCGGCCCTAAATTACCCTAATCAACCGACTACGCCGCTGCCTGATCGGGCCAGGATTAGGGCGAGGAGACCTCACCCCTACCGGGGATTAGGGCGAGGAGACCTCGCCCCTACCGGGTTGGCGGGTTCGGTTGAACCGAAACGAAGGGGGGCGTGGCCTAGCGGAGGAAGTTGGTGGGGCCTGTGTAGCCTGACAGCTCTGCCAACCGTTGCAGGGGTTGAGTGCCGGGGTAGAACTCGCCGTTAATTTCCCAGGTGGGGAAGCCCGTCACGCCGGATTTAGAGCGGCAGAGATCGGTCTGGGGGTTAATCCCTTCGGGATCGCATTCCACGTTGGGGAGTAGGGCTACGGCCTCGGCCCCAAAGGCTTCCTTTTGTTCGTGGCAGTGGGGGCACCACCAGGCCGAATACATGGAGGCCCCGCTGTCCTTCAGGTGTTGGGCGAGGGCAAGTTCGGCGGGGCCAGAGGCGGTGGTGATGGGCGGGCCAGCTTGGCCACCGGCGGTTACGGTGCCGCCTCCCGCCCGAATGGGGGCATAGACCGCCATCACCCCGGTCAGCGTGACCGTGGCCACAATCACGCCGATGAAGGCCAGTTGGCCGAGGTCATCCCAGCGCCGCCCCAGCAGGGTAATCACAAACATGGAGAGGGCAAATAGGGCGGAGGCCACACAGAAGGGACAAAACGCCTGGATTTCAAAGGCCATGATCACCATCAGGTAGCTGCTGAAGGCCAGCATGGCGGTGGCCAGGGCAAAAATCAGGGGCCAGGTGTTGTTTTCCAGCTTTTGGCGCAGGGCCTTGTTTTGGTCGGGGTTAATCCACAGGGGGGCGGTGGCCAAGATGAACATGGCGGCGTAGCCCAGGAAGCCAAACAGGGTCAGCGGCAGACCAAAGACGGTGGCATAGGGGCTAGACAAGACGCGATCGCAGCCCTCCGTCGGGCAGGCATCGCCGCCCGTCAGTTTCATAATGGTGAGGTAGGCCGTTTCCACGGATCCGAGGGCCGCGATGCCCCCTAACAACCACCGGGAGCGGCGATGAATCCAGCGGCTTTCTTGACGTCGTCGTCTCATCGAAGTTCTCCCAACCTGAAAGACTGTGCTTGGTGACTGATCGGTAGACCAGCCATTGAGGATTGTAACGGTAGGCCCATCGGCGATGACTCGGCGTTTAGAGTCACCGCTTGGGGTTCAAATCTGTTGTTTATCTTAATGCTTGGCCCTCAGAATGCGTAACCCTTAGGACTTAACCCGAGGCTGGCCTGGGCCATCGGTATTTTCCCTAGATGGGATGGAACGGTGGCTAGGGGCGGCTTCGGCCTGAGGGGGGAGGATTTTGCAAATAACCGCAACGTTTTGCGAGTTCTCGGCCATAATGGGGGCTACCTTAAACAGGCCTGCACTACTACCTTCCTTGATCCTCCCATGTATGCGCCCCTTCCCTCCCCTCCCCCGGTTCGCCGTTCCCCGCGTGTGCTCCAGCGTCGCCGTTCCTCTCCCCTAGCGCGTCGGCTTGCGGCCTATACCCCCGTATTTGAACTGAGTGCCCGACTGGCGGTGAATGGTGTGATTACCGTGGCCTCCCTCGTGGCCTTGAGCCACCTGATTCCCTATATTCAAACCCAGACGAATCGCCTCGATCAGGTTAGCCATGCCCTGGATGCGGCTACGACGTCCCACACCAAGCTCAAGGCCGAGTTTGATCGCTACTTTGACCCAGCCCAGGCCAGCCGCTTGATGCAGGAATACAGCGGCTACAAAGCGCCCCAAGATCGCCACATCGTTTGGCTGGAGACGCCCTCCCGCTAGGCTGATCTCGCGGCATACCACCTCAGTAGATCACGATTCAAGTGGGTGTGTTGGTGATCTACTGAGGTGGTGCCCTTGCTTTTACCCGATCGGGATAGCCTTGCGAGATGAACGTGGGGCTTAACCCGATCTTAAGGTGCTGTTAGGGCGGCGCGTTTAGGCTGAAAAGCGCCCTTGGCTCTGGCTCCGAACAGACCCCGGCCATCGCCTACGGTCTGAAAGTATTTCGAGTACACTGTATCTGCCAGGGGCAACCCCTTCATAACAACCTGGAAGGAGATACAGCAGGAATGACGGCACAGCGCGTATTGATTATTGGTGCAGGCGGTGTGGGCAATGTGGTGGCCCACAAATGTGTGCAAAACGAGGATGTCTTCTCAGAGGTGTTGCTGGCCACCCGCACCAAGGCCAAGGCCGATGCCATTGCCGCCCGCATCAACTCCCCGCGCCTATCGACGGCTAAGGTGGATGCCGACAACGTGGCGGAAACCGTTGAGCTAATCCGCGCCTTCAAGCCCGCCATTTTAATCAACGTGGCCCTGCCCTACCAGGATTTGCACCTGATGGACGCCTGCCTAGAGGCCGGAGTCCATTACCTCGACACGGCGAACTATGAGCCCCCCGACGTGGCCCATTTTGAATATAGCTGGCAGTGGGCCTACCAAGATCGCTTTCAGGAACGGGGACTCACCGCCGTCCTCGGTTGCGGCTTTGATCCCGGCGTCACCGGGGTATTCACCGCCTACGCCGCCAAGCACCACTTCGACGAAATGCACGCCCTCGACATTGTGGACTGCAACGCGGGCGACCACGGCAAAGCCTTTGCCACCAATTTCAACCCCGAAATCAACATTCGCGAAATCACCCAGCGGGGCCGCTACTGGGAAAATGGCCAGTGGCACGAAACCGATCCCCTCTCGATCCATCGCCCGGTGACCTACCCCGAGGTTGGCCCCCGCGAGTCCTACCTGCTTTTCCACGAAGAACTGGAATCCCTGGTCAAGCACTTCCCCACCCTCCAGCGGGCGCGGTTTTGGATGACCTTCTCCGAAAACTACCTCACCCACCTGCGGGTGCTGGAAAACGTCGGCATGACTCGGATTGACCCGGTGATCTACGAAGGTCAGGAAATTGTGCCGCTCCAGTTCCTCAAGGCGGTGCTGCCCGAACCCGCCTCCCTGGGCGAAGGCTACTCTGGCCAAACCTCCATCGGTTGCCAAATTCGCGGCCTCAAAGACGGCCAAGATCGCACCTACTTTATCTACAACAACTGCGACCACGCCGCCTGCTATCGGGAAACCGGAGCCCAGGGCGTCTCCTACACTACCGGAGTCCCCGCCATGCTGGGGGCGGCCATGGTGCTCACCGGACAATGGAGCGGGGCCGGAGTGTGGAACGTGGAGCAGTTTGACCCCGATCCCTTCCTCGCCCAGCTTGGAAACTTTGGCCTGCCCTGGGTGGAAAAGGTCGATCACCCCCTCGACTTCGAGGCTTCCTAGGTGAACCCCAGCTTGGGATACGGCCCTCGCCCCCAGCCCCTCTCCCACGGGGAGAGGGGGGCTAGAAAGACTCGGTGGCCCATTGCATCACCGTCTGATTAAAGGTGTTGGGATCTTCGTCATAGAGACAGTGCCCTACCTTGGGCAAATACCGAAGCTGGATGTGGGGACTGAGATCGGCTAGGCCCGCCGCAAACCGGGGCGGAATCACCCGATCTTGCTGCCCCCACAGGATCAGCGTGGGCTGGGTGAGGGTTGCCAGCATTCCCTTCACGGAGGGACTAAAGTCGTCGTCGCTGCGGGCATTTACTAGGTAACAGAGGGTGCGGGCGGCCCCCCGTTGTTGGGGGGGCAGGGCAAAGGTGTCGATCAGTTCCTCGTCCACCGCCTCTGGGCAGGTGTAGATGCCGCCCAAGGCTCGTGCTAGGAATTTCCGTCGCCGCACCACCCGAAACAAAGGCCGCAACAGCAGAGGGGAGGCCACCCAGCGCTCAACCCTGCGTCCTACATCGGCGACCCAGCCCGCCACGAGGTCTTCGCGGGAAGCGGGCACCGTAATGAGCAACACCTGCCGCACCCACGCGGGATGCCGGTGGGCGAGCGTGAGCGCCACTAACGCCCCCAGGGAATGCCCCACCACCTGCACGGGCTGACCAATGATGTGCCGGATGAAATCGGCCCCCTGTTCGGCCCATAGGGGGGCTCCGTAGGGGGCTGCCGCTTTTTCCGCATCGCCAAACCCCAGCAGGTCGATGGCGTAGACCGGAGCCACCCTACTCAGGACGGGTAGGTTCTGTCGCCACTGGTTGAGGTTGGCCCCAAACCCATGAATCCACAGGATCGGCGGCAGGGGCGTCTCCCCCTGCGGGCCGGGGTGGAACCAATAGCGCACCCGCCAGCCCCGCCAATACCACACCCGCTGATAGCCCGCCTCCGCCAGCCTCCCAGGACGGGCGGCTAAGGTTGTCTCTGGTGTCATGGCTGCCCCCCTCGGCCCCCTCTCTACCTCACGCGGAACCGGCTAGGGTTGCCTAGGCCCCAGCCAACTTAGCCTTGACCAGGGCCTGAACCATGCCACCATCGGCACGGCCCTTGAGTTGCTGCATGGCTGGCCCCATCACCTTACCCATGTCCTTGGCGGAGGTGGCCCCAGTTTGGCGAATGAGGTCATCGATGATGGCCTCCACCTCGGCTGGCGTCAGGGCTTGGGGCAGGTATTCTTCGATGACCGCCAGTTCAGCCGCTTCGTTGTCCGCCAGGTCGTCCCGTCCGGCACGGCGATATTGGTCGATGGCATCCTTGCGCTGCTTCGCCAGTTGGGTGAGCACCTCAAGTTCTTGGGCCTCGGTCAATTCCGCTTGGCCGCTGGGGCGCACTAGGGTTTCCTTCTCCAGGATCACCTTTTTGATGCTGCGCACGGTCTCTAAGCGCACCTTGTCCTTGGCTTTCATGGCGGCTTTGATGTCGTCACTGATGCGCGTTTTCAGGCTCATGGCAATTCAGAAATGGGTCTGTTAGTCAGGGTACCAAAACATCCCCTTGATGCCCTCCGGATCCGGCATGAAGCCCAGGCCTTTGTAAAAATCTACGACATGGGGATCGGCAAACAGGGTGACGTTACTGATGTCGTCACTCCGAAGTTTTTTGATCATCTGCTTCATCAGTTCCTTGCCCAGCCCTCGGCCCTGGAAATCAGGATGGACGACCACATCCCAAATGGTGGCGTTAAAGGCGTGGTCGGACGTGGCCCGCGAGAAGCCAATCAGCCGCCGCCGCGCCCCCCGATGCTCCCACATGGTAACGACCAGGTAGCTATGCTGAATCGCCTTCCGCACCTTGCGAATGGGGCGTCGAGCCCAGCCCACCGCATTGCACAGTTCCTCTAGTTCGTAGAGGTCAAGCTCCCGATCCGTGCTGAACAGAATGGCACTTCCCCCCTGTTGCTCCGGGATCGCTTCTAGCACCCTGCTCGCGGCCACCGACTCTCCCGGCGTCGCACCATCGGATCCATTAAATAGATTTTTCCAGAAACCCATGCAGGCACAGCCCAGTATGATGAGGAAATCCGCAGATTAATTTTAATCTAAGAGGCTGGCCTTGTCCCAGTGCTTTCTCCTATCTGGGGCTCCTGATCTGTCAAATTTAGGTCGTTTAGGCGGGTAACTAACCGCTAAGATTGGCATCATCTGGGTGGTGTGCCAAGGTCTAGCTCGAAGATGTAGGGCCGATCCGCCCTGAAACTGGGGCTGAAGTGCCGGTATCTGATGGTCTGGTACGGCGTCCTCGGTCTCTCCAGGAGGGTGTATGAGCGTTAACACGATGGAGTCGTTCTTTCCGAAAATGGCCGCTGGCTTAAACCCCTCCACCGTCGATCTGTTAAAGCGCTTTAACAGATCCTTTCCGCAGTTCTATGAACAGTTTGTGAGCAGCGAAATTCAGATCCAGAATCTGCGCCTCGCCTATCAACTCTATAAACAGAAAAAGGCCGTCATTGAAATTAAGCCGGAGGGCAGCAAAAACGCGCTGCTTTTTGTCTACCGGAATCAGTCTTTTTTACTCAGCGATATTTTTGGCGTCCTGGCGGCCTATGGGTTGACGATTCATAACCTTAGCCTCTATGGCCAAATTAAAACGCCCATGTTGGTGTTTGTTAAAATGGTGGTCTCACGGGGCGGAAAGGCCCTGTCTTCCCAAACGTCGGAGAATGTTTGTCGAGCGATTCAAGAATCCTTGGCGGGGAATTTTGAAGTCGAGGAAATGCTCTCAGTGGAGTTCAACCTCGATGCTGGATTAGAGGGGGTGGCCACGGAGTTCTATGTGGATCCAGTCTTTCATTTACCGGCGCTGCTCATTGAAGCGAACAACCAGCCCGGGCTGTTTTACAAGGTGATGTATGCGGTGTGGCAGGAGGATCTGCTGGTGGTGAATGCCAACCTCTTGGTGTGGCGGGGCCGCACTCGCCTGATTCTCTACCTGCTTGGCCCGAATGAAAGCCTGATTCCCGAATATTTAGGTCACAAAATTGCGGAAGGGATACGCGCTCGTCTCACGGCCTAGGGTAGGATCAACCTGTGGTTATCACGACCTATGGCTACCGCAACTCTTTTTGGCGTCCCCCACAACTACGAACTGACGGCAAACGGTGAGGCAACGCCCCTGGTGTTTGTCCATGGCTGGATGCTGAGTCATCGGTATTGGCAGCCCTTGCTGCCCTATCTTGCGGCGGCCCATCCTTGCCTGGGCTACGACCTACGCGGATTTGGCCAATCGCGCCACCAGCTTGACCAGTATCAACCGGGTCTCCCCACCGCCACCGAAGTCTTGCCATCCAGCCCCTCCCCCTACGGCCTAGCGGCCTATGCTCGCGATTTGGCGGAACTGCTACGCCAGCTTCAGCTTGGCCCGGTGTGGCTGGTGGGGCATTCCCTCGGGGGCAGCATTGCCCTGTGGGCGGCCCATTGCTACCCTGACCAGGTCAAAGGGGTGATCTGCCTCAATGCTGGGGGCGGGCTATACCTGGATCGCGAATTTCGCCAGTTTCGTCAGGTGGGGCAAAACCTTGTGCGCTGGCGATCACCCTGGATGCGCCATGTGCCCCCCCTGGCTTGGGCCATGACCCGGGCCTCGGTGGTGCAACCCCTGGCCTACCGCTGGGGCCATCAGCGCCTCGTGGATTTGCTAGAAGCTGACGCTGATGCGGCCCTGGGCACCTTGCTCGAATCCACCACGGAAAACGAAGTCCATCTGTTACCCCGCCTGGTCAGTGGTTTGCGTCAGCCGGTTTACTTCATTGCCGGAGATCGGGATCCGGTCATGGATCTCAAGTTTGTGCGTCACCTGGCGGGCTACTTGCCCAGTGCCCAAACCGGAGAAACCGCCGTCATTCCCATTGCCAACTGCGGTCACATGGCGATGCTAGAGCAGCCCCAGGCCGTGGCCCAGGCCATTCTGGAACAGGTGCAGGCCCAGCCTAGCCCCACCTCTTCGGCGCGGGTCTAGCCCTGGGATCGCCCCAGATACCCACGAACCATCGATGGCTGGGTTAGGGGGCCACCGTTTGGGTTTCCAGGTCAAGGCCGAGGACTTGGGTATAGGCCCCCCGCGCCTGGGTGACGCCGATGGTGCGCTGGGAGGCTTCGATCATGGGGCGACGCAGGCTCACGACGATGAACTGGGCCTGTTCCGCCTGACGCTTGATCATGCGAGACAGGCGCTCCACGTTGGCCCCATCCAGGAACATATCCACCTCGTCGAAGGCGTAGAAGGGGGAGGGCCGATAGCGCTGGAGGGCGAAGATGAAGCTGAGGGCGGTGAGGGATTTTTCGCCCCCGGACATGGAGGCGAGGCGGCGGACGGGTTTGCCTTTGGGGTGGGCGACGAGGTTGAGGCCGCCGTTGAAGGGGTCTTTGGCGTCGTCGAGCTGGAGGTAGCCGTCGCCGTCGGAGAGTTCGGCAAAGATGGATTGGAAGTTTTGGTTGACGGCATCAAAGGCTTCTTTGAAGGCACGACAGCGGAGGGTCGTAAAATTTTCAATTCGCAACAGTAACTCGGTACGTTCTTCGTCCAGGGTAGAGAGGCGATCGCTCAATTCCTCCAAGCGTTCATTGGTGCGCTCATATTCCTCCAACGCCAGCATATTCACAGGTTCAAGGGCTTCCATCCGCCGCTGGAGCGATCGCAATTCTTTCTGCAATTCTTCCAAATCTAGGTCAGCGGGAATCTCTGGCACTGGGTCGGGCAGTTCGGTTTGGGCCGCTTCCAGTTTTTTCTGCCCTGCTGCAATTTCCTCCACGGTAGTCTGATAGCGTTCTTGTAGTTTTTCAATATTCCAGGTGGTTTGCTGCAATTGTTCCTGCTGATGTCGCAGGGTTTGTTCGGCCCGATCGCGCTCTGTTTTTTCCGTGATTAACCGCTGTTCCAGTGCCGCCAATTCTTCCCGTTTTGATTGAATCTCTTGGGTAAGGTTGGCAATTTGGGTGGTTAAATCACGAGATTGCTGTTGCTGTTCCCGGTGCTGAATTTCATATTCTTGGATGCGCTGCTGGGTGGCCTGCTGTTTTTCCCCTAAAATCCGTTGTTGGTTGAGGCAATCTTGCAACTGCTGTTCCGCTTGCTGCTGTTCCGCTTGCTTGGCTTGGACAATTTGCTCAAAGGCGCGAATGTCTGACTGGGCCTGTTGCCATTCGGAGTGGGTTTGGGACTGTTCCAATTCGTCGAGGCGCGATCGCTTCCGCTGCAATTCCGCTTCTTGGGGGGGTAAGGTTTGCTCTAGGTTGGCAAATTGTTGTTGCAACGCTGCTAGAGTGTGCTGATCTTGGGTGGATTGCGATCGCCCCTGTTCCAAGTTTTGCCCCAATTCAGCCATTTGAGTGGTGAGTTGCTTTAAGGTAAACTGCAATTCCTGTTGCTGTTGTCGGGCTGTTGTGAGTTCATCCGTGGTGGCTTTGATGGTGACGGTGGCTTGGGCGATCGCCCCTTCGCAGCGATCGAGAATTTGGGCAATCACCTGAAGGCGATCGCGCAGAGCAATGGCTTCAGCCGATTCCCCCGCCTCCACCGCACCAAAGTGAAGGGAACCCTGACGGGCATTGACACTCCCCCCCGTCATAGCTCCACTGGTTTCCAACAGTTCCCCTTCCAAGGTGACAATGCGAAATTTACCCATGTGGGCACGGGCTTGGTTCAAGGATTCAAATACTACAGTACTGCCAAAAACAAAGGCAAAAATATCTTTATATTTATCGTCACAGTCAATTAAATTAACTGCGTAATCGACAAATCCTTCAGGGCGCTGCCAGGGATTGATCTTACTAATACGGGGCACCTGAACTTTATTCAGCGGCAAAAAAGTGGCCCGTCCCGCCCGTTGTTCCTTAAGAACGCGAATTCCGGCGGAGGCGACCCGATCGTCTTCCACCACCAGAAAGCCTAACCGTCCCCCCGCCGCAATTTCCAGCGCCAGTTGGTAAGGTTTATCCACCCGCCCCAGTTGGGCCACCAAGCCGCAAACCCCTGACAGACCCATTTGCAGGAGCACTTTGGTGGCATAGGTACCCTGGGACTCTTGCTGTGCCTGAGTTTGAGCTTCTAATTTGTCCAAGGCTCGTTGTTTTTGCCGATCCTCCTCCAACAATCGGGCTTGGGTTTCCTGCTGTAATTGCAACTCCTGTTCAGCAGCGGCAAGGGTTTGGGCCAAGCGCTGCACCCGTTCCAGGGCGGTTTGATGCTGTTGGTCCACCTGAATATGTTGCTGTTGCTTGGTCGCAAGGTCGGTAGCCATCACCTCAATGTCCCCCGTTTGGGTTTGAAGTCGCTGTTGCAACTGGGCAATGCGTTCCTGCAAGCGTACCTGCTCACTCCGTAGGGGATCGATCACCTTGAGTAATGCGTCGATATCGTGCCGCAACGCTGCCTGTTCCTGCACCCATACATCCGAAGCGGCGGCGATCGCATCCGCCTCTTCCCGCCTGGTTGCCAAATCCCGATTCAGGGCCTCAGATTCTTGGGTTAATCGCGTAACCCGGCTCATTTGATCCGCCTGCTGCCGTTGTAACAGGGCGATCGCCTGCTGGGATTCCTGCAACGCCTGCTGGGACTGGGTTAATTGCTGGGTGGTGGTGGCGATCGCCCCCGTCAATTCCCGTTGCCGCTGCTGGCGCTGTTTCAACTCTGCCTCCTGGGTGGCCATGGCTGATTGTAGCGCTAACTGCTCATCTTCCCCCAGCGCCTTGACCCGCGCATTTAATTGGTCCAACTCAGTCGTGGTCAGTTGCAACTGCTGCTGAAGTTCTCCCCGCTGCTGATTTAAGCTGACCAACTTTTGCTCATCCCGGATGAGGCGATCGCGCCAACTCTGCACCTGCTGCTGAAATCCCCGCCACACCAGCACCGCTTCCCACTGATTTTTGGTCTGATACTCCGTCCGCAATTTTTGATATTTTTCCGCCTTTTGCCGATCCTTCGCAAGGCGATCGCGCTGCTCCATCAGTTCCTTCTCAACAATCCGAAACTTCTCCTCCCGCTCCTGCACGACATCTAGCTTCCCCTTCGCCTGCTCAATCCGCCGATCAAAGGCCGCCACCCCCGCCAGTTCATCAATAATCCCTCGCCGTTCCCGCGAATTCATGGAGATAATACTGGTTACATCCCCCTGAAGCACCACATTATAGCCTTCGGGATAGATGCGAAACCGCTGCAACTGTTCGTGTAACTGGGTCAGCGTGCAAGATTCTCCATTGAGGAGGTAGCTAGACGTATAAGTGCCCTGGGGCGTAACTCGTAGTCGTCGAGTCACGGTCCACTCCCGCAGGGGAACAGTTTGAGCCACCCAGGAAACAGCGGCAGTTCCTTCATTGTGAATGGCTTCCTCCCCCGATTGAACAGGATGATTTTGTGGCGGGAACTGCCCATTTTGTTGGGGATCAACGGTGTCTACCTGGCCATTGCTATCAGAATTGGTCGCATCCAGTCCTTCCTGCGGCAAATTTGGATGGGGAACATGATGACCATTGCCACTCCCATTGGCCACAGAACTGTCATTGCCATCCTGATCCTGCATCAGCAAGTCTACCGCCGCTTCCACAGCGGTGGAATCAAGCATATCATCGTCGGTTGCGAATAATTCATCCGGCAGATCGCTCAGATCAAAGGTGACGGATACACTCGCCTCTACCGTGGCTCGGCTGCGGCTACTGTAGGCTTGATTAACCAGATCCGGCAGCCGATCCGCTCGCATTCCCTTGGAGCTGGATAATCCTAGGGCAAACAATAGCGCATCCAAAATGTTTGACTTGCCGGACCCATTTGGCCCAGAAATAACCGTAAATCCTTCTAGCAAAGGGACGTTGACCGTGCCTCCGAAGGACTTGAAATGGGAGAGTTCAACTTGCTTAATGTACACTCTCTACTACATACCATTTATCACACTTATATCTCAGTCACTCGCAATATTGCCGCCCCTATTCTAGGTGGGTTAACCGCTACAGGGCGATCGCTAACAGGCGATCGCCACCCTAGAATTCATCTATTTACCCCCTTGTTGCCCTATTCCCCTTAGAAAGGAATTTCATCATAGTCAGTTTCGGTGGGAGATACAGGCATGGCTGGGGCTGGGGATGGAGTCGTCACTGGTGCGGACACTGGCGGCATGGCGGCGGGTCCACGTCCACCACTGGCATCGGAAACATTTTCAGAAGAACTGACGATCCGCTCACCAGCGCCCAGTTGGTGAATCCGTTGGGCCGTCAATTCCGCCCACTTCTCCTTATAACCATGGGGAGAATCGGCTACATTCATATTTAAGCGACCTTCAATGATGAGGCGATCGCCCTGATGATATTTAGCCTGCATATCCTGGGCCAGCGTATTCCAGCCAATCACCTTCAGACTCGCAGGGGGATCACCCTCCCGCAGCGAATCAAACTGCACCACCATTTCGGCAATGGGTGTTTGAGTATCAGACGTATATCGTAGTTGAGGCTCTTGAATGACTTCCGCCATCAATACGCAGTTATTCATAGTCAATTCCTAAAAAGCAGATATATCAACAGATGCAAACTTTAAGATGCAGACCTATGGCTAGGGAATACAGATGGAACTGTAAACAGTCCTGCACCTGACGGGATGATGCAACTCGGCCCCATCTCTTATCCTCATCTTCAGTACAAGCTCAAATACAAACAAGTGTTCTGGGTACTAAAATACTAAACCAATGCTAAATTGTTTTCAACAGTACCGTAGTTTGTGAGACAGTGCCGCGAAATTTTATCAATTGATCAAATTGAGAGTAGGACTGTCACTATGGATGTCTCTGGTTCATAATAGCTATTGGAGTAGCGGGTCAGTAAGTGTGATAAATAAACGTAATCGCTGGTTAGTCAATACAATATTAGTTATCGCTGTATTAGCCTTTGTCGGCTTTTCTGTAGTGCCAATTGTTTCGGCCTGGTTGGCAAACCGTGAGACTTCTTTGGCCAATAATTCTCCATCCACAGAAAATAGCTCCACAGAAGTCTCGCCTGACCAAGAGGCTGACTTAAAAGCCCAAGTAAAGGGATATCAGTTAGTCCTAGAGCGAGAACCGAATAACCAAACAGCCCTACTAGGGTTGCTCCAAGCCCAACTTCAACTGAACGATATTGCAGGAGCAATTCCACCGTTAGAGAGTTTGGCCCGACTCAATCCAGATGACACCCGCTATGCCATCTTGCTAGGGCAAGCCAAGCAACAAACGGGAGACACCGAAGGGGCCGCCCAAACCTATCGCAGTATTTTGTCCACCCAACCCGGTAATATGGATGCCCTGCGGGGTTTGGTGGCGCTCTTGGTGGAAGAAGCCCGTCCAGAGGCCGCCATTGGTCTATTGCAAGACACGTTAACTACCGCTAACGATGTCAACCAAATTCAAGCCAATAGCGTAGATGTCACAGCGGTCCAGCTTTTGCTAGGGGAATTGTATGTTGAACTGGGCCGGGATGCGGAAGCGCTGGCTATTTATGATGAATCGATTAAAAATAGTGCTGAAGATTTCCGGCCACTCCTGAGCAAAGCACTGCTGTTGCAAGCCCAAGGCAACCAGGAGGAAGCCGAGCCGCTCTTTACCAACGCCGCTGCCCTGGCCCCAGCCCAATATAAGGATGAGATTAATCGGCTGGCCACGGCTAGCTCTACGCCAGGAGAGGAGGTTGGCGACGGAACAAGCGATGGGACAACCCGTGAATCAGCCACTGAAGCGCCTGAAAATATGGATTCAGAGACCTTAGATTCAGATGACAGCACCATTGATGGGGACTCCCCAGCCTCATCTACAGAATCCAGTGCAGACACCCCTGAAAACAGGGATAGCTTAGATGAAACTGGGGACGAAGCGGGTGAATAGGGGATAAGCAAACCCCGTCCCATTTTCGCCTCTGCATCAGGCAGTTCCTGAGAATAATGGGTTTAGACGGTAGGATAGGGGAATGTGCCCTATCCTATAGGGGTATGAATCGCTTGGTGAATTACCTCATCACTGACCCAAGGAGTGGAGGATTTGCATTAAGATTTGTATGGTACGCAGCTAGTTTAAATCAATCATCCATTTTTCATGGCTATTACCCCAAAGTTAAAACCACAGGACGAAGAGGATACATCTATTCAGGCAAAATCGGTCAAAGGGGAAGACTACCTTGATGAGTTGCCCGATGATGTGGAAATGTCCATTTTTGATCACCTGGAAGAACTGCGGCAACGGATCTTTTATGCGCTTGGGGCTATCTTCGTTGGGGTAGTAGCCTGCTTTATCTTTGTAAATCGTATTGTTGAGGTGCTGGAGGTACCTGCCCAAGGGGCTAAATTTCTCCAGCTTTCGCCCGGTGAATACTTTTTTGTCTCCGTAAAAGTAGCGGGTTATAGCGGGTTGCTCCTAGCCAGTCCCATCATTTTGTACCAAATTATCCAATTTGTTTTACCCGGTTTAACTCGGCGAGAACGGCGGTTGCTAGGGCCGATTGTCCTGGGGTCTAGTTTCTTATTTTTTGCAGGGATTGGGTTTGCCTATATTGCCCTGATTCCAGCAGCCCTTAACTTTTTTATCAGCTATGGCGCGGATGTGGTGGAGCAGTTATGGTCCATCGATCGCTATTTTGAGTTTGTCCTCCTACTTCTCTTTAGCACAGGCATTGCGTTTCAAATTCCCGTCATTCAGTTTTTACTAGGCTTACTACGGATTGTGTCGGCCAAACAAATGCTAGCGGGTTGGCGTTACGTGTTATTAGCAGCGGTGGTCTTGGGGGCCGTGCTCACCCCATCGACCGATCCTGTGACCCAAAGTTTATTGGCGGGTGCTGTTTTGGGACTTTACATGGGGGGAACCGGGCTAGTGTTGCTCTTTATCCCCAATTCAGAGAAGGCATCCTAGATCCTTTGCCACCCTTGGCATGGGCTGGGAATCCCCACACTAACTATTTTCAGCATTACCGATGAAACGGATCAAAAATAATGTTATCGGCATACTGAAGGGCACGTTGATGATCGGCCTGACTACGGATTGTCCAGGCTAGGAGAGGACGCTTAAAAATACGATTAGCAATGGTTGTGGCTAAGTTGGGCAGGGCGTTGACATCGTAGGCAATAAAATGGGGCGTACTGGCCCAGTTGAGTAACATATTGGCCAAAATGATCTTCATTAGCCAGGTTAAATGGACCCCCCTGAAGTTGCTGGAAAGTTGGCCCCGAACAATGTGGGGGGCATGTTTTTTAAACCAAATCAGGGAATAAGGATTGAAGGATTGGATGGCAAATTCCCCAGTGTAGTCCGATACCAGGTCTAGAATGGCCGATTCCAAGGCTCCGGCCTTGCCTTCGTTTTTAATTTCAATCAGTACAGGGACTTGACCATTGACCAAGGTTAATACCTCCTGCAAGCGAGGGATGTGCTGATCGGTCCCTAGTAAACGTAGGGGCTGGAGGGTTTGGATGGTATGGTGGGCGATCGCCCCAGTCTGACCAGTCATCCGTTCCAAGGAGGTGTCGTGAAAGACCACCACTTGCCCATCTGCCAAAAGTTGGACATCTAACTCAATGGCATAGTTCTGGGCAATAGCCGCCGCAAAGGCTCCCATGGAGTTTTCGGGGACCGTGCCTGAATGTAATCCTCGGTGGGCGATCGCCCGCTCTAACATCCAATCCATAGGCGGATAAATCTCCCAGCAATGGTTGCCTCTTGACGTTACATGCTTATTTTTAAGATTGGTTTAAGGAAATCGTTGATCCACCGTTTCTGGACTCAGGGATCGGCCAGTAAAAAGGGGGATATTTAACGCTTATCGCAGAAACAGCTTATAGGCTGGGTTATCACTTTCATCCCAATAAGGATAGCCCAGGTTATCCAGGAAAGTTTGCCAGTCATTCATATCATTGGGGGGCACTTGCATTCCTACCAAAACACGGCCACAGTCTGCGCCATGGTTGCGGTAGTGGAACAGACTAATATTCCAACTCGGGTTCATAGTGCAGACAAATTTGGTCAGGGCACCCGGTCGTTCAGGAAATTGGAAGCGGTACAGCAGTTCATGATCGGCGAGGGGCGATCGCCCCCCCACCATGTGCCGGATGTGCAGTTTAGCCAGTTCGTCATCCGTTAAATCTAGGGTGCGAAAACCGTTGGACTCAAATTTTTCCATGATTTCATGACCATCAGCCCGGTTCTGAATTTGGATACCAACAAAAATCTGGGCCGCCGCCGCATCAGCAATGCGGTAGTTAAACTCAGTCAGGTTATGGGGGCCAATGCATTCACAAAACCGTTTCAAACTACCCGGTTCTTCCGGGATGGTAACGGCAAAAATGGCCTCCCGCTGTTCCCCCACTTCAGCCCGTTCCGCCACAAACCGGAGCCGATCAAAATTCATGTTAGCCCCACAGGCGATCGCCACCAAGGTTTGATCGGTAATTCCCTCCCGCTCCACGTAAGCTTTAAGGCCAGCGATCGCCAATGCCCCAGCAGGTTCCATAATGGATCGAGTATCTTCAAACACATCCTTAATCGCAGCACAAATATCATCCGTATCTACCCGAATCACCTCATCTACATACTGTTGACACAGGCGAAAGGTTTCCTCCCCCACCTGCCGCACTGCCACCCCATCCGCAAACAAACCCACCCGATCCAGTTTTACCCGTTCGCCCTTTTGTAAAGACTGGTACATGGCATCCGCTTCAACGGGTTCAACCCCAATCACCCGAATATCAGGACATAGGCGTTTAACATAGGCCGCCACCCCAGAAATCAGACCACCGCCACCAATGGCAATAAAAATGGCATGGATCGGTTTTTGGTATTGCCGCAAAATTTCCATGCCAATGGTACCCTGACCCGCAATCACATCGGGATCATTGAAGGGATGGATAAAGGTCATTCCCTTTTCTGCGACCAACTGCATAGCGTGGGCATAGGCATCATCAAAGGTATCACCGTGGAGAATCACAATCCCCCCCCTCGCCTTGACCGCATCCACTTTGGTTTGGGGCGTAGTGACGGGCATGACAATAATAGCCGTGGTGCCCAAATGGCTAGCACCTAAGGCCACCCCCTGGGCATGGTTGCCAGCGGAAGCCGCAATCACTCCTTTGGCTAACTGCTCCGGGGCCAGGTTTGCCATTTTATTATAAGCCCCTCTCAGCTTAAACGAAAACACAACCTGCATATCCTCACGCTTGAGCAATACCGTGTTGCTAAGGCGGGCAGATAGACGGGGAGCCAAATCCAGCGGACTCTCCTGGGCTACATCGTAGACCCGTGCCATTAAAATCCGTTCTAGATAGTCACAGTAAATTACCATTCGTCCCCCCAAGCCCAAATCCTAAATCCCTCAACTAACGTTTTATTAAAGTTGCCATCTTCTAGAAAAACAATAAGATTTGCTGTTTCCCTGAGCGGCCCTTAACGCTATTGGGTTAAATTCATTCGTTGCTTTTCCACGTTACCCCAGGAAGAGGACTTTAATAAAGTATTAAGAAAGATTGGGGAGGAGAGGGAAAAAAGGCTACACGGCAACACAAGCATTTCATTTCAGCCTATGCGTTCTCCACCCATTCCCGCAATAGGAACTAGGTAGAGCCAAGGGTCGATTGGCAAACTCTGAGGAGGTTTCACGCCCCTGTTTGTTAGGCATTCTTCATCATTGGACTCAGGAAATGTCAACTTATGTAAAGGATGTGATAAGAAACACAAACAGGTTCGATCTCTATTCCCCCCGTCCCCCCGCCACCATGGCAATATAGTAGGTAGTCCAGCCGAGATTTTCCGGTAAGCTGGGTATTTTAGGGAGACTATCAATCCGCAACATTACTGATTCGCACTTTACTGATGTGTGTTGTATTTCTGGGTGATTGCGGTTAATTGCTACAGCAGCGCCCCTTGCCTCGATTAATAATTGCCACCAAAGCTTGCCGTCTGCCTATCTATTCTGCCTATCTATTCTGCCTATCTATATAGAAGATTTGCTGCCGCCTACTCCGTTTCTCCCGCTATCCAGTATTAGATCATGCAACGATTCCTCAGCACAGCTACCCTCTCCTTGCTTACGGCGATCGCCATCGTTAGCTATAGCTCTGACTCATCCGTACCTGTTGCCCAGGATGTTGCGCCCAAAATGCTGAATCCCACTGGACCTAATGTGGTCGGTTCATCCTTTTATGAAGCAATAACGGGGCCAAGGGCATGGATCAAGGATAACCTAGCTGAGACCACCCAATCCTCTCAACTCGTCAACCCTATGGTTGAATCAACGGGAAAAAGTGACCCACTGGACCTTGCCCCGCTCCAATTCTCAAACTGTGATGTAGGGCAGTGGTCACGTACTGTTTCCCTTGATGAATTGCCTCGTTAGCGGTGTATCCCAATGCCAGATTGGCGGCGATCGCCGCCGATAGGGTACATCCGGTGCCATGGGTATCTGGGGTATCCACGGTTTCAGTTTTAATGACGGTTATGCCATGGCGATCGCCACAAACATCTACACCGCGCCATTCTCCTCTCATCCCGCCCCCTTTGACGACTACCGTTTCGGGGCCAAGCTGTAAAATTCGACCAGCGGCCTGTTTCATGTCGTCTAAGGTGTTAATTTTAAGCCCACTCAGGATCTGGGCTTCGTAGCGATTGGGGGTTAGCACGGTGGCTAATGGGATTAATGTTTGGATCAGGGTGGCGATCGCCTCATCTTCAATTAATGGCGCTCCAGAACGGGATACCATCACCGGATCAACCACCAAATTGGTGATACCTAAAGACTGCAAACATTGAGCGACCGCCGCAATAATGGCCGCATTGGGTAACATCCCTGTTTTAGCGGCCTGGACCCCAATGTCCCCGACCACCGCTTCAATCTGAGCCGTAACCGCTTCTGGGTCCAATACATCTACCCGATTTACGCCCAAGGTATTCTGGGCCGTGACACAGGTGATGGCACTGGTGCCGTGGACTTGGTGGAATGAAAAGGTGCGTAAATCGGCTTGAATCCCCGCACCGCCACCGCTATCGGACCCCGCAATCGTGAGCGCAACTGGAATAGTCATGGACCTATAGTTAATAGTCTTAATTCTTAGACGCTAAATTTTCTCTCTTCCGCCTGTATCCCAGCGTCTCGCTGGGATACCTAGTCAGAGGCTCCGCCTCTGGGTTATGGAGCTTGAGGGTGCGACCGCGTGATGGGTTGGGGCCAGCCAATGTTGGAACACACCCGTCAGTGCCATGATCCCCGCCCCTAGCCATAAACCTAGCCATAAACCCTCCCGCCAATGACCCTCACCCCATCCCCTAGCGGCGATCGCCAACAGCAGGAGGGCGATCGCCCCACCCCAGGTTAACCCCACCACCCACCGCAACCGCCGTTGCAATTGGGTAATCACCGCCATCGCCTGGATCAGATCAGGGATCGATTGCGCCGATTGGCTAGCGTTCCGTAGGGCCGCGAGTCCCACCTGATATTGGGCTAAATCAACCTGGTAGTAGGTGCCTAAGTCATCATCCCGCAGGGTTGCCACGGAATACAAACCAAATTGCTTGGCCTGGGCGATCGCTAACCGGATACTTTTCTTAGTGGCTAAGGGGCTGAGAGCTTCAAAGATCGACTCCCGATAAACCCCAGTTTTCCCCATGGTCAATACCCGCTGACTCAGTTCTGGCACCGATAAACGACGGGTTAGGCTACTGCTCATAGTCCGGTCTCATTTAGGCGGTTTCAGTTCGTTTGCACTAAATCATATCACTGAAACAATACTCAGTGATATCCCAGCGTCCGCGATCTATTCTCATGGGGGAGCAGGTGGTTAACGCAACTGGCCCAACGTAGATTGAATCAACGGCTGGCTCAAAAAGTCTTCGGTATGGGCGATGAGGCGATCGCCCCATAAATTGTCCCGCAAAAACTCAATATCAGCATAGGCCGTATTGAGTTGTAGCGCCCGAATCCCTTGGTCTAGGCCAGTCGCCTCTTGCCCTGCCTGAAACTTGGCCACCGCCAAGGCAAGCAGCGGTTCGGCTTCCTTGCCTTCCGTCATAGCCACGGCTTGCTCCCAGTAGCGAATCGCCGCATCCGTATCGTTTTCCCTAGAATGATTGCGCTCGTATAAGACTAACCCAATATTGTTGATCGCAAACCACAGATCATCTTGCACCTCCACCGCTTTTTCGTAATTGGCGATCGCCTGTTCGTACCGCTCCAGTTTGAAATAGGCATTCCCTAAGTCAAACAACGCTCCAAACACATTAGGGGTAAGTACTAACCCTTCCTCTAAGGCTGTAACCGCTGACAGGTACTGTTCTTGGCGCAAATGGACCGTGCCAATTTCAAAAAAGATTGCCGCATTTTCTGGATCTAATACCAGGGCTTGTTGTAGGACAACCAACGCTTCGTCATACTTCTCTTGGCGCTTATACAATTCCCCTAATGCGGCGAGAATTTGGGGATTATCTGGAGCAATCCGTGAGGCCAACTGCACTTGCACTGAGGTTTGTTCTAACGAAAAAGCCCCGCGCTGAAACGCTTCAATCGCAGAATGAAACAAAAAGAAACCTTGCTGTTCCAACCGTTCCTCATCCAATTGGATGGTATAGGGCGCAAGGGCTTGACTATAAGCAGGTTGGGAAAAACCACATAGGCTAGCAACCGCTAGCAACGAAACAATGGCTAAATGCTTAGGCACAATCAATGACTCTTCAGTAAACAATACTCCACACAACGGTAGCGCATGGTAGGTCAGATTTGACATATTTCAGACTTGACATATCATGCTTAGCGTTTTCTCAGGTGACGGTTAAAACCGCCAGTTGTTTGATGCTAAACAGATACGATTTGACCTACCATAGCCAACGCCTCTGTACGTTAGCTTAGATCATCTTTTTGCCCTTCAGCCATGAGTACCCCTATCTTTGCAACATTGCTACAAAGGATCGGGCGATCCGTTTCGCTGGTTCACGGGTGGGATGGCAATCCCGTGGACACCAATGGTCTACCCGATCCACCTAACCTCCTCCAGCCACCAACCCAGGCACAACGGCTAGGGCACAGGATTAGACCATAGGCGTTAGGCCGCCACTCTCCCCCCAACGGACATCCCGGCCACAACCTCCCCATTCGGCAGGGTCGTGTCATCCAAAATCGCATTTTGCCAGGGCACATCTGCATCCTTCGCCCCCCGAAGATTGGCCCCCGTGAAATCGGTGCCATCAATAATAGTAGCCACCAAATTGGCTCCCCAAAGATAGGCCCGATACAAGCAGGTAGTTTTGAGGTTGGCCCCAGCCAAGTCCGCCTTATTTAAGGTGGCTTCGGTTAAGTTCGCCGAGCGCAAGTTGCTGGTCCGGAGGTTGGCCTTAGACAGATTAGATCGGGTTAAATCAGTACTCAACAAATCGGCCCCTTCCAAGTTTGCCGCCTGAAGATTGACCTGATCTAGATGGGCGGTACGAATGTAAGCCTGACTCAGGTTAGCCACCGCCAAGTTAGCATTAGTCAGGGTGACTCCGTTTAATTTGGCCCGACTCAGATCCACCCCGTCTAGGGCAACATGGGTCAGACTAACCCCATTCATATAAGCGTCTGCGAGTTTGACCCCATTAAAATCAACCCCAGTTAAATTGGCCCCACTCAGCCGTGCCCCGCTCAAATTAGCCCAACTCAGGTTGGCATTGTGGAGATTGGCTAATCGTAAGTTAATGCCCTGGAGGTTGGCTCCGCAAAGATTCACCCCTGATAGATTCGCTTGGCAGAAACTAACGTGGGCAAGAATTGCGCCACTGAGTTTAGCCCATCGTAAATTGGCCTTGCGTAAATAAGCTCCCGTCAAGTTGGCCTTGGTGAGATCAATGCCTTCTAAGTTGGCTCCCGGAAGTTTAGCCATACTTAAGT
>JAYKHF010000076.1:0-23046 GCA_035285305.1 Leptolyngbya sp. | reverse complement strand
AAGGGAGCCAGCAGCAGCACCAGGGCGCGTACCCCTTCGCCATAGACGGGGGAGGCTTTGCAGGGGGTATCGCCGAGGGCGTTGTTGAGCTTCATGAGCTCGGAAACGGCGGTATTGAACTGATAATCGCCATCAATGTCTTCCGTGATGTCTTTAATGGCGGCGTGGATGGCGCGACGCAGGATTTTCTCGTCCTTGCTCAAGCTTTCGGGCAGAGCAGCGTTGATGGTGGCCCCGTCCCGAGCGGCAAATTCCGTCACCAATCGCCACACGCGGTTGAGGAAGCGATACTGCCCTTCCACGTCGGCATCGTCCCATTCCAGATCCTTTTCGGGGGGCGCTTTGAACAGGATGAACATCCGCGCCGTATCGGCTCCATACTTGGCGAGGACGGCTTTGGGATCGACGCCGTTGTACTTAGACTTGGACATCTTTTCGTAGAAGACCTCCAGCCCATCGCCCGTGGTCGGATCGACGGGGTTGGCCGGATCGGCCACTTGGTCGCTGGGGACGTATTTTCCGGTTTTGGGGTTTTTGTAGGTGAGGTTTTGCACCATGCCCTGGGTCAGCAACCGCTGGAAGGGTTCATCGAAGTTCAGCAGGCCGCGATCGCGCAGTACCTTAGTCAAAAACCGGGAATAGAGCAGGTGCAGAATGGCATGTTCAATGCCGCCCACGTATTGATCTACGGGCATCCAGCCGTTCACTTTGTCGGCGCTGAAGGCTTCCTCGGCATTCTTAGCATCGGTGTAGCGCAAAAAGTACCAGGACGAATCGATAAAGGTGTCCATGGTGTCGGTTTCGCGCTTGGCGGGGATGCCGCAGGAGGGACAGGGTACGTTCACCCAGTGATCCAACTGGGCTAGGGGCGAGGCCCCCCGACCGGAAAATTCCACATCCTCCGGCAGCGTCACCGGAAGCTGATCATCGGGCACGGGCACAATGCCGCAGGAGGGGCAATGCACCACCGGAATCGGCACACCCCAGTAGCGCTGGCGGGAAATCAGCCAGTCTCGCAGGCGATAGTTGGCTTCGCCGTGGCCCTTGCCGTTGGCCTCCAGCCATGCAATTGCCGCCGCCGAGCTTTGGCCTTCCCCCTTTCCGGCGGGGGTGCCATCTAGGGGGCCAGAGTTCACCATCACCCCATCCCCCGGCCAAGCTTCGGTGAGGGTGTCACCGTCCAGGGTTTCCCCTTCCGGCTGGACGACGACGGTCACGGGTAGGGCAAACTTGCGGGCAAATTCAAAGTCGCGCTGGTCGTGGGCGGGCACGGCCATAATCGCCCCGGTGCCGTAGCCCATCAGCACATAGTCGGCAATCCAGATGGGAATCTTGGCCCCGTTGACGGGGTTCACGGCATAGCTGCCCGTCCACACCCCGGTTTTTTCACGGTCTTCGGCGGTGCGGTCAATCTCGCTCTTGGCGGCGGCTTCCTTGCGGTAGTCTTCTACCACGGCCACCCGATCCGGGGCGGTCAGCTTTTCCACCAGGGGATGCTCTGGCGACAGCACCATGAAGGTGGCCCCCCACAGGGTATCGGGCCGGGTGGTGAAGACGGGCAGTTCATCGCCGCCCTCCGTGGTGAAGACGACCCGCGCCCCGGTGGATTTACCAATCCAGTTGGCCTGCATGGTGCGCACCCGCTCTGGCCAGCCGGGGAGTTTATCCAGGTCTTGCAGCAGTTCTTCGGCGTAGTCGGTAATCTTCAAAAACCACTGGCGCAGCAGTTTCTTTTCGACCAACGCCCCAGACCGCCAGGATCGGCCTTCGCTATCCACCTGCTCGTTGGCCAGCACCGTTTGGTCGATGGGGTCCCAGTTCACCGCCGCCTCTTTTTGGTAGGCGAGGCCCATCTGGAGCATCTGGATAAAAATCCACTGCGTCCAGCGGTAATAGTCTGGCGCACAGGTGGCCACTTCCCGATCCCAGTCGTAGGAAAGCCCTAACTCTTGAAGCTGCGCCCGCATTTGGTCAATATTTTGGTACGTCCACTGGGCAGGATGAATCCCCCGATCAATGGCCGCATTTTCCGCAGGTAGGCCAAAGGCATCCCAGCCCATGGGGTGCAGCACCCGATAACCCTGCATCCGCCGTACCCGCGCCACCACATCGGTGATGGTGTAGTTGCGCACGTGGCCCATGTGCAGATTGCCCGACGGATAGGGAAACATCGACAGGGCATAGAACTTGGGCTTGTTGGCCTCGTCCGAGGCCTGATCTAGCCGCTGATCGGCCCAAGCCTGCTGCCACTTCTGCTCAATCTCGCCGGGGGTATATCTGGACTCCACGTCCCTAACTCCTACTGCTGCACGGGTGCGAACTCTAGACCATGATAATGCCGAGTGGCCTTGGCCTTGCAAGGAGATGGTTGGCTGGCAAAGGATTCTGCACCGGGTGGGGAAACTCCGCCCCTACGGCGGGTTCCGCGTAGGGGTCAGGTCTCCTGACCCTTCGACGGATATGGGATCTAGCCAGTTTTGTCAGTCAACTAGGGCTGCGACATAGCTTCAATAAAATGATCTCAGAGCTTTATTGACGGCTTCAGGAGTTGTAAAGACCTGGGCTACGTCGTCGTCTAAAACGACGGCTTTGAGCTTTTCTATATTATTCTCAGTGGCAAAATGATTGAGCTTTACTTTCCGATAGTCAAAGCGATATTCCGGCTGTAAATCATTGCAGTTTGCCATAACATCAAATCCAAGATCCTAGAGAAAAGTTACATACTTGCTTCATGCGAAGAAAGTCTTGATCCTTAGAAACAATCGTCAATGAATAGTGCAAGGCGGTGCAGGCAATCCATAAGTCGTTATCGCTGACACCAATGTCTTCGATCTTGGTTTTACGTCGTTTTTAGCGTTCCTTAGGCCCATAGTGGCGAATGAGGTCAGATTTAAACTGGCCGTACAACTCAGAGATAGATTCATTAAGGGAGTAAATGCCAATGTCAGCCAAGTATAGTTTGACGCGGCGAAGATTTTCCTGTTGGCGTTCGGAGTGATAGGCCATATAGTAAACTTCGCCTGCTGTGATGATGCTCACGGCCACGTTTTGCTCTCCGACCTCAGCAATTTTGCGGCGAATGAGCGGATCGCCCTGAATCAATCGACTGAAGTGATTTGTATCGAGAAGATACATGATCTAAGCCTGAATTTGAGAGCGGGTTTCGTAAACAGCGTCTAGGCAATCTTCAAAGTCGTCGCCTTCCCAGGTTTCGGTATGGCTTAGTAAGGAGTTCTCTGATGGGGGTCGAAAGTCGGTATTTCCTGTAGCCGGAAACTGGGCTTGAGGCTCGGTGTGAACCAGAAAGTTGAGAAAATCAGCTGCTAGACGAAGGCGATCAGCGGATAACTGGTCTAGATAATGATTAATGGTGTGACGGAGTTGGCTAGTATTCATAAAAATCTCCTCACTTCACTTTAATGGCTAGCAACATCTAACCAGCCTTGGATTGCCTCTTCCAACATTTCTAGGAGATGGTCGCAGCTTTCTCCCCAAGTGTGGCATCCCGGCAAAGCGGGCACCGAGCCACACCAAATGCCATCTTCTTGCCAAATTACAGCTTTGATTTTCATGGGCTAGTCATCCGCCAAAGATATTGTGGGTAAATAGGAGCTTAGAATGCTATAAATCGGGTTCAGTCAGCCGCCCTTCAACAGGTTCGTATTCATCTTCTAATAGCCAGGTTTGGGCCTCGTCGTAGGTGGCGCAGCTAAACACAACTTTGTACCCATCTGCCGGATCATGGATATGACAACTGCCAGAGGGATCACCCATCAGCAACAAAAGATAGGGTGGAGACAGCAATGGGTCGATCCATACCTCAACAAAGTCCCACTCGGTCTTGGCTGGGACGAGTACGGGGGATGACGTGGTATCGATTTTCTGCATCAATTTTTACCTCTCCATAGAATAACGGAGTGCTTGAACCATTTTTGGGGCTAATGCGATAACCAATGGCTTCTGTAAAAAATAAGCCATAGCGCTCATACCCTCGAATGTTTCCCGTGAACTCACCTCTAGTCTTGATGGCTTCGGCTACTCTTTCCATTGTGGCTGCATTCTTAAAAATGTGGGCAGCCCTGCCTCGACGTAGCAACCGCTGTACCTGGGGCGTGTCCGGCAAGTGCTTGGCGACGTGCCTGGTATCGAGGGTAATCTGACGTTCAATACCACTCATGACTTAGCTCATGGGACGAATACCGGCGGATTTAGCTAGCCAGCGGCTCTGGTATCGCGCCCTGCAAAAGTCCCAGCCATTCGGTGAGGCTTTCGAGTTGCTTTTCGGGTTTGAGGGCACCCAGGCCGCGCACGACGATTTTGCCGCTGCCGTAGACAAAGCGGGACTGAAGGTGGCTGGGCAGTTTCTCGCTGAGTTTTTTCCAGGCGGGGCCTTCCATGGGGGTTTCTAGGATGACGTGTTGTTTGCCTTCGGGTTTGATGCGGGCGATGCCTGCGGCCTTGGCGACGAGTTTGAGTTCTAGCATTCGCACCAGTTGTTCGGTGGCGTGGGGGATGGGGCCGTAGCGGTCGCTGAGGTCGGCGGCGATCTGCATCAGTTCCACCTTGCTGTTGGCGGCGGCGAGGCTGCGGTAGGCGCTCATCTTTTGTTCGAGGTCGGGGATATAGTCGTTGGGGACGAAGGCGGTGACGTTGAGATCGACCTGGGTGTCTTCGACCTGGGGGATGTCTTGGCCGCGAATTTCGGCGATGGCTTCCTCCAGCATGTCCATGTAGAGGTCGAAGCCGATGGCGTCCATTTGGCCGGATTGTTCGACGCCGAGCAGGTTTCCCACGCCGCGAATTTCCATATCCCGCATGGCCAGTTGGTAGCCGGATCCGAGTTGGGTGAATTCTTGGATGGCGCGGAGGCGTTGGCGGGCTTTGTCGGAGAGGGCTTTTTTGGGGTAGAACAACCAGGCGTGGGCCTGGATTCCGGCCCGACCGACCCGGCCCCGTAGCTGGTAGAGCTGGGAGAGGCCGAAGCGGTGGGCATCTTCCACCAGGATGGTGTTGACGCGGGGGATATCCAAGCCGGATTCGATGATGGTGGTGCAGACCAGGATTTCGGCCTCGCCGTTGCTGAAGGTGAGCATGGTGGATTCCAGTTCCCCTTCGTCCATTTGGCCGTGGGCGACGGCGATGCGGGCGGTGGGCACCATTTCGCGAATTTTGGCGGAGACATCCTCGATGCCCTCCACCCTAGGTACCACGTAGAACACCTGGCCACCCCGGTCTAGCTCTTGGCGAATGGCGGTGCGGATGGCTTCGGGGTCGCGGGGGGAGAGGTGGGTTTTAATCGGGCGGCGGGAGGGGGGCGGCGTGGTGATTAGGCTCATTTCACGCACGCCGGAGAGGGCCATATACAAGGTGCGGGGGATAGGGGTGGCGCTGAGGGTGAGCACATCCACCTGGGTTTTGAGGGATTTGATTCGTTCTTTTTGGTTCACCCCAAACCGCTGTTCTTCATCAACGACGAGCAGGCCCAGGTTCTTGAAATCGGTGCCCTTGCCCAGCAGTTGGTGGGTGCCGACGACGATATCCAGTTCCCCGGTTTTCAGCCGTTGCAGAATGTCTTTTTTCTCGGCTTGGGTGCGGAAACGGTTCAGTAGACCCACCTGGATCGGGTAGGGGGCGAAGCGTTCTTTGAGGGTGTGGTAGTGCTGTTGGGTGAGGATGGTGGTGGGAGCCAGCAGGGCCACCTGTTTGCCAGCGGTGACGGCTTTGAAGATGGCTCGCAGGGCCACCTCGGTTTTGCCAAAGCCCACATCGCCGCACACCAGCCGATCCATGGGGCGATCGCTTTCCATGTCGCGCTTTACGTCCTGCACAGCTTTGAGCTGATCCGGGGTGGCCTGGTAGGGGAAGGAATCCTCAAGCTCCTGCTGCCAGGGCATATCCGCCGGAAAGGAAAACCCTTCCTGCTTGGCCCGCTGGGCGTAGAGCTTGAGCAAGTCCACCGCCACCTTTTGGATGGCCTTCTTGGCCTTGCCCTTGGTTTTCTCCCAGGCGGTGCTGGTCATTTTGTTGAGCACTGGGGCTTGCCCCGTCGCCGCCCGATAGCGGGAGAGGGAACCCACGGAATCCGCCGCCACCCGCAGCAGCCCATCGGCGTACTGAATCACCAGGTAATCGCGGGTTTCGTGGTTGAGGGTGAGGCTTTCTAGCTTGAGGAACTTGCCGATGCCGTGGCTACGATGCACCACAAAATCCCCCGGCTTCATCTTGTTGGGGTCTACCTGCTTGGAGGCGGCCCGCCGCCGCTTCCGCACATAGCCGCCCGTGGCCAGGGTATGCTGGCCAAAAAATTCTCGGTCGGTCACTATCGCGATGCGGAAGGTGGGCAGCACAAAGCCCTCCAGTTCCGCGAGGCCGGAATACTTCACCGCCACGGGCACCCGCTGAGTTTGCAGCTTATCGATGGCGTTGTAGTCCCTGGGGTTGGGGATGAACTGGGCCGGACAGTCATGCTCCTGCAACAGCGCCACCGACCGCGAGGGCTGGGCCGACACCAGCCACACCGAATGCTTGCGATCGCACTCCTGCCGAATGGTTTCCGCCAGTTTGCCAAACTGGTGGGGAATCGCCGGAACCGGACGACTGGCCAAGTTCAGCCCCCCGTGGTTTACCTCCGTCAGTTCCGACAGAAACAGGCGCGGGAAGACCTCCGCATCGGCCAGGGTGTCTGCAAAAGCCCGATGAATTTTGGGTAAGGGCGGAATCGTAGGGGCTGTGTCGCTATCCTCGCCGCTCGACTCCCGACTCCCGACTCCCGTCTCCCCACTCCCAACTCCCAACTCCCGACTCCCCACCTCCTGCCAATGCTCCTCCACATGCTCCACCCAGCGATCGCCGTGGGCTTGGCATTGATCCACTTCATCAATGGCGAGGAGAGCATTTTCGGGCAGGTAATCCAGCAGCGAAGCCGGACTGGCAAAGGCCAGTCCTAGCCAGCGGCGAGTGCCTTCGGGAACGATGCCATCGTTCAACCCTTCTAGGGCGGCTTCAGAGAATAGACTGTCCAAGTTGCCCTGTTCTCGCAGGGCATCCAAAATCACCGGGCCATACTGGGTGGGGGTCAGGATGAGGTGATCAACGGCATCCAGGGATCGCTGGCTGGCGGGGTCAAACTCACGCATCCGTTCCAGTTCATCGCCAAACAGTTCTAGCCGCACGGGCAATTCTGCCGCCACGGGATACACATCAATGATGTCGCCCCGCTGTGCCCATTGGCCCTCGGTTTCCACCACCGTCACCCGTTCGTAGCCCAGCTTGGCCAACTGCTGGCCTAGGGCTTTGAAGTTTACCTCCTGGTTCAGTTGCAGATGCAGACAGTAGGGTTCCAGCGCATTCACCGGGGGCAAATGGGGCTGAAGGGCGCGTTCCGTAGCCACGATGGCGATGCGTCTGGCGGTGGCCTCCCCCCGGAGGGCCAACAGGTCGGCGAGGACTTGCAACTGCCCCCAGGTCATTTCGGATTCCTGGTCAAAGGGGTCGTAGGGCGAGGCCTCGGAGGTGGGATAGAAATGCACCGTATCCCAGCCCATCGCCTCCAGTTGGGTGGCCCAGCGTCCGGCTTCTTCTAGGGTGGCGGTGATCACCAGCAGGGGCCGATCCTGGGTTTGGGCCAAGGCCGAAGAGACTAATCCCTTGGGCAATCGGGCGGCTCCGTTGAGGTGTAGGCTGCCCTGCTGACGAAGCTTGCCCAGCAGTTCCGTGGTGAGGGGAGATCGTTGCAGCGCACGGGTAACGGAAGAAAAGGCCATAATCAGCAGGGTGAGAATGAAAAACGCCAGTAGACCAGACAAAAACCTCCCCAAAGATGGTGTTTGGGGAGCCTCAGTAGATCACAAAGATGTCTCTTCGTAGGGGCTTGGCCCTCACCCCCAGCCCCTCTACCAGGAGGGAGAGGGGGGCTAGAAAAATCCTTAAAGTCCCTCTCCCATATTGGGAGAGGGATTTAGGGTGAGGGCCAAATCAGGGCCATAGAGCAAGTTTGTGATCTACTGAGCCTCGGCGGCGAGGGGATAGCGTGCCCCCAGAAGTTTACTTATTTTAATCGTAGCGGCTGTTCACCGTGGCCAGGGTTTTCTAGGGCCACCCCCGGGTTGAACCGAGGCGATGCACCACCGGATGGTTCCCGGCGGCGCGTCCCATGATTTCACCCAGGCCCCTCCCCTAGCGACTCGCCGTCGCGAAAGTCTGCCCAGCGAAAGTTTCGCTATTATCTAGCAACGATTGCCTCTAAACCCATGGCCCCACTGTTCCAGCCCGCCGCCTTGATCTATGCCCTCATCGTGACGGCGGTGACAATCGTTGTGTTGCTGACTCGGCTGGCCATCACGTGGGCCGCTGAGGTTTTCCTGCACTCAATCCCCATCGCCGGAGGCTGGCTCAAAAGCCTGGAACTGGTGGAACTGAGCGTGGTGGTTCTGTTTGCGGTGCTGGGCTTCGGGCTGGGGGCCGCTTCCCAGTCGTTGCCCGCCAAAACGCCCTTGCCCCTCAAAGCCCTCGCCTTAGTGCTCGTTTTTCCCCTCGTTTTTTTCAGTAGCTATTGGCTGCGCTATCACCTCTGGCTCGATCAAATGGCCACCCAGTCTGACCTGCCCCGCCAGCAGATCATCGAGATGGCCAACCTGGCCCTAGAACGAGAAAGCGGCAGCGCCGGTTTTTGGGGCTATTACCAGGCGACGACCCAGATTCCGCTGTTGCCCGCCACGGGAGACGAACTTCAGCGCATGACCGAGGATCAGCGCTGGTTTCGGTCGGAACTCACCCGCTTCAGCGGCATTGAAGCCGGGGTGTTTTCAATCATTTTTGACGGGGCGGGCTGGGTGGTTCGGATGTTTTATCTCGCCCTTGCCGCGATCACCAGTCTGATTTATTTCCTGAAGGGAATCGCCTGGGCCGATACCCAACGCCTGCGCCACCTCACCAAAACCAAGCTTCAGGCTTAGGCGGAGGGCTTCCCCTTACCCTCGGCAGAGCAGGACAACGGAGGATCGGGCGCTGACGGGGTAAAGGTAGCTCTCCACGGGAGGCGCGCTCTCGGGATAACAAAAGTCATCGGGGGACGACAGGGCGGTATCCACGACCCGGTGCCAGCGTTGGTGGGGGGCTAGGCGGGGCAAATCGAAGACAAGGGCGTCCCAGTAGGCGTTGAGCATGACATGGAGTTGCTCCTTGGCGGCGGGGTGGCGTAGGGTGAAGGCAAGGCTGTGGGAGTTTTCCGACCAGTCGGGCTGGTGGAGGCGACAACCGTGCCACAGGATGTGCGGTTCAGCGTGCCCGGTCTGGGTGACGCGCAGGAGTTGCTCCACCCGGAAGATTTCGAGGTCTTGGGTGAAGTGGATGATGCCCTGGGTAAAGCGCAGGAGGTCGTATTCCTTGTCCACGTCGTCCCAGTTGAACCAGCTTAGGTCGTTGTTTTGGCAATAGGCGTTGTTGTTGCCCCACTGGCTGCGGCGAATTTCATCGCCCATCAGCAGCATGGGGGTACCCTGGGCCATAAACAGCAGGGTGAGGAAGTTGCGTATTTGTCGCCGCCGCAGGTGTTCGATGGCGGGGCTATCCGTGGGGCCTTCCACGCCGCAGTTCCAGCTATAGTTGGCGTCGGTGCCGTCCCGGTTATCTTCTTGGTTGGCCTCGTTATATTTCTGGTTGTAGGACACGAGATCGTTTAGCGTAAACCCATCGTGGCAGGTGACGAAATGGATACTGCGGTTGGGTTCCCGGTTGGGCTTGTGGTAAATGTCGGGACTGCCCAGCAGGCGAGCGGCCAGATTGGGCACCGCCCCCCGATCCCCCTTCACAAACTGGCGCACATGGTCACGGTAGGGGCCGTTCCATTCGGCAAAGCGATCGCCAATGAACGTCCCCACTTGGTAGAGTCCGGCGGCATCCCAGGCTTCGGCAATCAGTTTGGTTCCGGCCAAAATCGGGTCAGACTCGATACTCCAGAGAATCGGCGGATCTTCTAAGGGGTTGCCCGCCAAATCCCGCGACAGCACCGAGGCCAGGTCAAACCGGAAGCCATCGACATGCATTTGCGACACCCAGTAGCGCAGGCTGTCTAAAATCAGCCGCCCCACCACCGCATGGCTGGCCTTGAGGGTGTTGCCGCAGCCGGTGTAGTTGGAATAGTGGGCCAGGTTGTTGTCTTCTAGGAGGTAATAGGTTTCGTTGTCGATGCCCTTGAAACTGAGGGTGGGGCCAGTGTGGTTGCCCTCGGCGGAATGGTTGAACACCACGTCCAAAATCACCTCAATCCCCGCTCGGTGCAAGGCTTTCACCATGTCGCGAAATTCGTTGACGGGGCCGAGGGGGTCTTTCCGGGAACTGTAGCCTCGGTGGGGGGCAAAGAATCCCAGGGTGCTGTAGCCCCAATAGTTCTCTAGCCCGGGCTGCACGTCCTGGGGGTCGAACTGGTGGATGGGCAGCAGTTCCACGGCGGTGATGCCGAGGTCTTGCAGGTAGGGAATTTTGTCGATAATGCCCGCAAAGGTGCCCCGCTCTTCTTCGGGCAGGCCCGATGAGGGATGTTGGGTGAACCCGCCCACGTGCATTTCGTAGATCACGCTTTTGGCGTAGGGAATGCGCAGGGTTCGATCGCCCTCCCAGTCGTAGCTGCGGTTGTCTACCACCACCCCCTTGAGGGCGGTGGCGCAGTTGTCCCCCGGCAGAATCGCCGCCTTGCGATCATAGATGTCCTCCCCCACCACGGCCCGAGCGTAGGGATCTAGCAGCACCTTCTGGGCATCAAAGCGATGGCCGTTCTCCGGGTCAAAGGGGCCATGCACCCGATAGGCGTAGATTTGCCCCACCTTTAGCCCGGGCACAAACACATGCCAATAGTGAGAGGTGCGGTTCCGCTGCGGATCGAGGGGGATCACCCGTCGGGGATGGACGATGTTCTCCGAGTCGAACAGCAGCAGATCCACCCCGGTGGCGTGCTTAGAATAGAGACAAAAGTTAATCCCAATGGCGTAGACGGTGGCCCCAAGGGGATAACTCTGCCCAGGCAAAATAGTGGACGGCATAGGGCACTCTCAAACAACCAATGGGGAACGGGGACGCCAGCATCACGAAGATCGCTGTTGCGATTCTACCGGACAGCCCCCAACGGCCCCAAATCCACGACTTATTTACCAGCAATTCTCATTTTGGCAAATTGGCCGTTCACCCTGAGCGGTAAGCCGGTCGAACCGTCGCAGCCCGAACGTGTCGTTTACGGCTGGTTGACTGACAAAACTAGCTAGAACCCGTATCTGTCAAGGGGTCAGGAGACCTGACCCCTACATGGCCCGAATGCGGTAGGGGCGCGGTTTCCGCGCCCGGTGCAGAATCTTTTGTCAGCCAACCAGCGTTTACGGTCGTCCTGAGCGGTGAGCTATGAGCTTGTCGAATCGTCGAATCGTCGAAGGGCTTTGAGGATATCTGCAACCCTAAAATCTGCAACCCTAGGATTTAATCCTGACAAACCACTAGGTGATCGCTGGGTGGTTGTGGCACAACCCTAAAGCTGCACCACGTCCAAGCGGGAGGTCATCAGGCGATCCATCCAAGCGGCTAAGAAGGCTCGATTGGCCGCTTGTTCCTGGGGATTGGTGGTGTCGGCGGCGTGGGGCAATAAGCCTTGCAGCGAGGCACTGGTGACGCAGAACATAGACTTTTGGAAGCTTTGGCAGATTTTCACCCGCACATCGTCTAGGCCGCGACCGCTGGCGAGGTAGAACTCGGTCAAATAATCGGGCAGAAAGTGGCGCATATCCTGCATGAGCAGCGTCGGGGGAATGCCCGCACCGCCCACGGGGATAGGATCGGCGTAGAGAGCGCCGTACTGGAAGCGCCCTTGCTCGGCGGGGATTTGATCGGCCTGGGCATTGTAGGACACGGTGCCGAGGAAGGGCGTGCCTCGGAAAAAGACGGCCTCCACGTAGGGTACGGCCACGTCCATCAGGAAGGTTAACCCAGCGGATTTGGGCAGGATATCGTAGGGTTGACCGTTGATTTCGATGCTGTAGGTAATCGGGTTGCTGGCGGCGGCGACGAGGCCCGCTTTAATGAAGGCGACCACTTCGGGAATGGTCTGGACTTTCCCGGCATCGTAGGCGTCCGACAGGTCGATGAAGAGATCGCTCATCACCCGCCAAAATTGCCCCAGGGCGCTGTAGTAGGCGAGTTGGCGCACCTGCTCGGTGAGAAACTCAGGGAAAACAGCGTTGATGCTGCGTACCAAAGGATTGGCCTTGGTTTTGGCGGTGGTGGCGGTGCGGCAGAGGGCTAGAAAGTCCTCGGAATCTAGGTACTCGTCCATTTTGCCGCCGCCGTGCCAGAGCATGGCTTTCATGCAGTATTCGGCATACTCAAAGTTAATGCGGTCGTGCCACCAGTGCTTGAGTAACTTCCCAACGGAGACCTCGCCGTTGAAGTATTTGAAAAAAGGAAACAACACCAAAAACTGGTGGTCGGCAATGTAGATCAGGTTCTTCGAGTAGGCATCCAGCACCACCCCGTAGCTTTTCAGAATGCCCACCACCTCCAGCACGTTGGTTTTCGAGTCAGGCAGCAGCGCATCCGCCGACAGCAGACGGTCGATAAACGGATCTAGGGGATGAACCGACTCGGGTTTGGGCAGGGTTTGGGTCATGGCAGCGAGGTTTCGAGAGGGCTATCGGCAAGGCTGGGTAACGAGAGATTGCCCCTCAGGGAAGTTCTGGGGCATCCGTCATCGGGGCATCTAATCCTGATTGCGTCACCGAGGTCTCCACCACCAGGGTATCGGCTACCAGGGAATCATTCAGGGGCTTCAATCGCAGGGCGCTGACCTGGACAAAGCCTTGGTAGGGTTCGTGCAGGGCCAGGGTGGTGTGTTCGCTCCAGCGGGCCATCCAGTTGGGCTGAAGGCCAAAGGCGATGATCAGACTAGCCAGGGCGAGGGCGGGCAGGCGATCGCGCCAGGTGACGCTGGGTAGATCAACATCCAACTGGGGCGATGAACTGGGGAGCGCCACCGCCAGTCGGCCAAAGAAGGCCCGATTCACCAGCAGTAGGAAGTACACCGCCGTGAGGCCTGACCCCACCATGCAGAGCAGCGTTTGCACCGGGAAAATCAAGAAACTGCCGCGAAACACCAGAAATTCTGAGATAAAGCCCACCATGCCGGGAATCCCCGCACTGGCCATCACGCCGAGGATCATCAGGGAACCGACGAAGGGTAAGCCCCGTTCTGGGTTCAGCAGCCCTCGTAACACGGTGAGGTCACGGGTGCCCGTGGTGTGGTAGACGACGCCCACCAGCAAAAACAGCAGGGCCGAAATCAGCCCGTGGCTCACCATTTGGAACACCGTGCCCACAATGCTGAGGGGAGTGGAGGCTGCCGCCGCCAGCAGCACGTAGCCCATGTGGCCGATGGAACTATAGGCCACCATTTTCTTCATGTCGGTTTGGGCAATGGCCGCTAGGGATCCGTAGAGCACACTCACCACCGCCCAGGTGGCCATCACCGGAGCCAGGGCCATCCAGGCATCGGGGAAGAGCCCCAGGCCAAACCGCACCAGGCCGTAGGTGCCCAGTTTGAGCAACACCCCCGCTAGGAGCACCGAAACCGGGGTTGATGCCTCAACGTGGGCATCGGGCAACCAGGTATGGAAGGGAAACAGCGGCACCTTGATGCCAAAGCCAATCAGCAGGGCCACCAGCAGGGTGATTTGCTGGGCGAGGGGCAGGGCGGTGGCCAAACCGCTGTCGTAGTCGAAGCTGGTGTTGCCCGATAGCCAGACGAGACCGAGGAAGGCTCCCAGGATCAAAATCCCCGACAGGGCGGTGTAGATCAAAAACTTGGTGGCGGCATAGCCCCGCTTTGCCCCGCCCCAGATGGCGATCAGCAGGTATAGGGGAATCAGTTCTAATTCGTAAAAAATAAAGAACAGCAGCAGGTTGGCCGAGAGAAACGCCCCCGCCACGGCACTGTTAATCACCAAAATCAGCGTGTAGTACAGCCGAGGCCGATGGAGATGGGGGTCACTGATGTAGATGGCGACAATCCCCAGCAGGCTATTCACCGCCAGCAAGGGCAGCGACAGGCCATCTAGCCCCAGGCGATAGCTCAAGCCTAGGGGTTCTACCCAGGGCAGCAATTCCTCAAACTGAAACCCCGGCGTGGTGATTTCAAACTGGGTGGCTAAAAACGCCACCCAAACCACGGTCAAGGCAATGGCGAGGCCGCTGATCAGTTTGGCGGTGACAGTCGTCATTTTCCCGGGCCAGAGGATAACCGCCAAGGCTCCAATTAAGGGAATCAGAATCAGTACGCTCAGCATCGCTACCACAGGCTCCAGGTCATGAAAACACCAATCAGACCGACCCCGGCCATGATGGTGAACAAATACAGTTGAGATTGGCCAGAAATGCTGTATTTCAAACTTTCTCCGCCTAATAAAGAGGCGAGGCCAACGGCATTGACGAGGCCATCCACCACGTAGCGGTCAAACCAACTGCTGAGTCGGGACAGCCCCCCCACGGCGGCAACAACCGTGTTGGCATAGAGCCGTTCGGTATAGAAATCGTAGGCCAGCAGGTCTTGCAGAATGCGCACCGGACGGTTGCGCGACCGCGATAGGGACTTGGACAGGGGAATGACCGCGCCAAGGATGACCCCAGCAACCCCAAAGGCCACCAGCAGCGCGGTTACGGGCATGTTCCAATGGTCTAACGGTGGCAACAGCGACATCCGAGCCATGATCACGGGCACCAGCAGCGTCACGATGGAGAGCGCGACCATCGGCACGGCCATCGGCCAGGGAACTTCGGGGGCGCGGCGGGTTTTAGGTTGGGCCTTGCCCAGAAATACCAGGCGAAACACACGGGTCAGGTTCAGGGCGGTGAGGAAATTCACCAAGAGGAAGACCAGCGCCAACAGCGGCGAACTCTGGCTCAGGAAATCCGCCCCCATGCGCAGCCCCCAGAAGCAGCCTAGGGGAAAAATCCCTACCATGCCGAGGGATCCAATCACAAAGGCTAGGGTCGTGGCGGGCATCTTCGAGCCCAGCCCCCCCATTTCCGTGAGGTTTTGGCTGGTGGTGGTGGTAATGATGCTGCCTACGCCCATAAACAGCAAGGCCTTGGCCACCGCATGGGTCAGCAATAGGGTAATGGCCACTCCGGGCCATTCCGTCCCCACCGCCACGAAGACCAGGCCTAAATAGGCGCTGGTGGAATAGGATAACGTCCGTTTCAGGTCAATCTGGGCCAAGGCCACTAAGGATCCGCCGATGGCTGTAAGACTGCCCAGGGCAATGAGCACCCCCAGGGTTACGGGGGACAGCACCACAATCGGCTGAAGGCGAATGAGGACGTAGGCTCCGCAGGTGACGACGACGGAATTGCGCAGAATGGAGGCCGGGTTGGGGCCTTCCATCGCCTCATCTAGCCATAGGTGCAACGGAAACTGGGCGCACTTACCAATTGGCCCCGCAATGAGCGCCAGCCCCAGCAGCGTTCCAACGACGGGGGAAAGATTCTCGGTTTTAACCCACCCGTAGAGGTCGTTAAAGTTCAAGCTTCCGGCCATGGCCGCCAGGGCCACGACGCCCATCAGTAGCAGCACATCACCAATGCGCTTGGTCAAAAAGGCATCACGGGCGGCGGTGACAACGAGGGGCTGAGCATACCAAAACCCCACCAGCAGGTAGGTGGAGAGGGTCAGCATCTCCAGCAGCGAGTAGGAGACAAACAGCGACCCACTCAGCACCAGGCCGCTCATGGCTGCTTCAAAAAAGCCCATCAGCGAATAAAACCGAGCCAAGGCCCAGTCCTTTTCCAAATACCCCAGGGCAAATACCTGGGCCAGCAGACTGAGGAAGGTAATCAACTCCAGGGCTCCCAGGTTGATCACCGAGATGTCAAAGGCCAATTCCAGATGCAGGTCGGCAAACTTGAACCAGGAGAAAATTAATTCCTGGGAACCTTCGATCCATATCCCCTGGAACACCAACAGACCGTGGACAAAGGCCAACAGCGTCATGGCAATGTTGATGTAGGCCGCTGGCCTTGGCCCGGTGCGGCGAATGAACCCCATGGACCAAGGCAGGGCAAACACCACTCCCAACAGGCCATAGACTGGCAGCAGCCAACTTGTCTCCACCCATATTTGGTTCATGAATCTGTCACTACCTTGCCTAAAAAAATCTGCGATCAGAGACCCCTGGTTGCCAGCGGTGCCCAACTGGGAAACATGGCCGTCATCGCAGACCTCATCCCCTCCAGCCTGACGAATTTACGACCATCGCACCATTAAGATATGTGAATGGGGTGATGCCGGAAGGGCCAACGCAACCCACGGAAGGCTCGTCGCAGACTTGTTTTCAGCCCAGCACCCAGGGAATGGGCCGACACCGACCAGCCATCATCCTACCTGATTCGTGAAGCACCACGGAGATAAAGCCTGACAGGACTATGCATAGATTCAAGTCAATAGAGACAAAAGAGTAAGCCCCTGACGATCACCGGTTCTGTTTCTATGGATTGGGGCCAATCTAGCCAGAGATTGGCCCCGGCGAACCGAGCAGAATGGCGGTGAGGACTCACCCGGGCCAAGGCCGCTAACCCCACGGGCGACGGGGCTTCTGGGAATAAGCTTTAATGATACTCAACATTAGCAACAATCATTGAGACTTATATTGCAAAAGTGTCAATCGACACCTATGCTTAGGTTGTCATCAAAGAGAAATCAGCTCTTTTCGCCTTTACCAACCTTGAGCGAATCCCGTTTCTTGCTGAGTTCGGGCTCGTTCATGCTGCCTATAGAGGCTGAGATCCTGGGTAAACGCAGGGGAAAGGATCTAGATTTAACAAGGAGATTACGACAATGCCAATTGCTGTTGGAATGATTGAAACCCTGGGTTTCCCGGCTGTCGTGGAAGCGGCTGACGCCATGGTGAAAGCCGCCCGTGTAACCCTGGTAGGCTACGAGAAAATCGGTAGCGGTCGCGTGACCGTGATTGTGCGCGGCGACGTGTCTGAAGTGCAAGCTTCCGTGTCCGCTGGCGTGGAATCCGCCAAGCGCGTCAACGGTGGCGAAGTGCTATCTACCCACATCATCGCTCGTCCCCACGAAAACCTTGAGTTTGTGTTGCCTATTCGCTACACCGAAGCTGTGGAACAGTTCCGAAGCTAAATCAACCCTCGGCTTCATCGGTCGTTGTTTTCGTTCTAATCAAGGTCTGTAAAAGACGTTCAGAACGGCACAAACGGCTTTCCATCTCAAAGAACCTGTACCCAAGGGCCGCTAGTCCAGGGCCATACAGGTTACGCACACAGCCAGTAAACAGTACAAGCTTAAGGAAGGGCTTACAAGCATGGCAATTGCAGTTGGTATGGTAGAAACGCTGGGTTTCCCCGCTGTGGTGGAAGCCGCTGATGCGATGGTGAAAGCGGCTCGCGTCACCCTCGTTGGCTACGAAAAAATTGGTAGCGGTCGTGTCACCGTGATTGTGCGTGGTGATGTGTCTGAGGTGCAAGCCTCCGTCGCCGCTGGTATTGAAAATGTTAAGCGCGTGAACGGTGGTCAAGTGCTGTCCACCCACATCATCGCTCGCCCCCACGAAAACCTGGAATTCGTGCTGCCCATTCGCTACACCGAAGCGGTGGAACAGTTCCGCGAGAGCGTCAGCGGCATTCGTCCCTACGGCAGATAGGTAGGCCATGCTCTTGGCTAAGGTACGTGGCACGGTGGTTAGCACCTGCAAAGAACCCAGCCTCAGCGGCGTAAAGTTTTTGCTGGTGCAGCTCATCAGCGAAACGGGAGACTTGCTCCCGGATTACACCGTGGCGGCAGATGTGGTCGGTGCAGGTACAGGCGAATGGGTGTTGATTACCCAGGGCAGCGGTGCCCGTCAACATCCCGGCTATGAGGGGCGTCCGGTGGATGCAGCGGTGATTGCCATTGTGGATACCGTCAGCCTTGATAGCGGTGCCCTTTACGACAAACGGCACGACTTTAGCTAGGGGTAGCCAAGCCGCTACGGCAACCGTCCAGGGTTGGGAAACCGCTCTGGACATTGCCTATCCGGGCCAATGTGCCTCTGAGGTAGGGCGCTGATTTTTTTGGAGACTTGGATCATGACGGTCAGCACGCTGGCGGCGTCCCGGGTGTCGGATGCCACCCCTGAGGGAGCTTTCTCCAGGTTTGAATCCGCAGGCGATGTGCGCCTAGGCCAGGGGGTGACTATTGCCCCTAGCGCCGCTTTGCGGACTCAGGTGGGGGCAACCTGTGTGGTGGGTTCTCGCACGGTTATCCAGGAAGGGGTAACGGTCTATGGTCTAGGTCAGGCCAAGGTTTTGGGTGATGATCAGCGGCCCTACACCGTATGGATTGGCCAAGGGGCGACCCTCACCCACCGGGTGTTGATTCAAGGCCCAGCCTACATTGGCGATAACGTTTTCATCGGGTTTCGATCCACCATTTTTAACGCCCGCCTAGGGGCCAATAGCATTGTGATGATGCATGCCCTGGTGCAGGATGTGGAGATTCCCCCCGGCAAGCTGGTGCCGTCGGGATCGGTGATTACTCACCAACGTCAGGCCGATGGCTTGCCGGACGTTAGCCCCCAAGACCTCGCCTTGGTGCGGGAAATGCTGGGCTACGGCCCCGCCCCCGCTGACTTAAATGCTTTATCGGCTCAGCCACCGTTGGCGGCCCCTAGCCCTAACTTAGCTAGCTCTCCCTTAAACGAACGCGATGGATTAGGTACTATGCAATCTCAACAGCTTTCCCCCGACGTTGTGCAGCGGGTGCGCCAGTATTTGGCCCAAGGTCTGCGCATTGGCACCGAGCATGCCGATAACCGCCGCTACCGCAGTGGTGTATGGCAAACCTGTAGCCCCATTCAGGCCACCCGCGAAGGGGAAGCCTTTGCCGCGCTAGAAGCTTGCCTCGCCGAGCATCGGGGTGAGTATGTGCGGATGTTCGGCATTGACCCCAAGGCGAAACAGCGGGTGGCCCCGGTAACGATTCAGCGACCCGATGGCAAGGCCATTGAGGTGAGCGGTTCGGTTCCGGCGGTGTCCAGTGGGGTTAGCCAAGCCTATCGTCCGGCGGCGGTGGCCTCCGGTTCTCTGTCCGCTGAGGTGGTGCAGCAGGTGCGTCAGTTCCTCAACCAGGGCTACCGCATCGGCACCGAACACGCCGACTCCCGTCGCTACCGCAGCGGTGTGTGGCAAACCTGCACCCCCATCACCTCCAACCGCGAAGGGGAAGTCATTGCGGCCCTAGAAGCCTGCTTAGCCGACCACGCCGGGGAATACGTGCGCCTGTTCGGCATCGATCCCCGTGCGAACCAGCGGGTGGCCCCGGTGACGATTCAGCGGCCTGATGGCAAGCCCGTGGGCGGGGCTTCGGTTCCCGCCGGGACAGGCTTTGGCCGCTCCGTCGGTCAGCGTCCGGTGGGCGGCTCCGTGACCCTGAGTGGTGACCTAGCCCAACAAATCCGGCAACTGCTCAGCCAGGGCTACCACATTGGGGCAGAACATGCTGATTCCCGTCGCTACCGTAGCGGCGTGTGGCAAACCTGCCCCGCCATCACCTCCCATCGCGAAGGCGATGTGCTGGCGGCGGTGTCTCAGTGCATGGCGGCCTATCCCAACGAGTATGTCCGTATCTTCGGCATTGATCCCAAGGCCAAGCGCCGTGGGCCTGAAGTGACCGTGCAACGGCCTGGACAAGCTCCCGCTACTGGATCCAGCGTTCCGGTGGCCTCCTACGCTGCCCCCCAAGCCTCTGCTCCCGCTGCGGCTAGCCATGGCGGTGGTCAGGGGCTGAGCCAAGACACCGTGCAGCAGGTCAATCAGTTCGTCAACCAGGGTTATCGCCTTAGCCTAGAAACCGCTGACCAGCGCCGTTACCGCAGCAACGTGTGGAAGACCTGCGCCACCCTAGCAGGTAGTCGCGTGTCGGATCTGCTGGCTGCCATTGATGGCCAACTACGGGCACACCAGGGCGAGTATGTGCGTCTGGTCGCCGTCGATCCTAAGGCCAAGCGTCGGGCCGCAGAAGTCACCATCCAGCGTCCCTAGGTTAGGGCGATTCTAGGAATACGGATAGCCAATGATAGGGCCACTGCCAACGGCGATCGCCAATCCTGACGCTCCTGTTTTGGAGGGACAGGTTGAGGTAGCCGAGGGCGTGGCCCTTGCGGATGATGCGGTGCTGGATGCCGCTCCGGGTTGTCGGTTGGTGTTGGCTCCTGGGGTGTGCGTCGGCAGCGGCGTGATTATCCAGGCTATCCGAGGGGATGTGATCATTGAACCGGGGGCGGTGTTGGGTAGCGGCGTGCTGATTGTTGGCACGGGACGCATCGGCCAAAACGCCTGCATTGGCGCAGAAAGTACCCTCATTAACCCCGCCCTTCCATCCGGCCAAGTCGTACCGCCTCATTCCCTGATCGGCGATCCGAGTCAGTCTTCTGGGAACGGAGCGACCCCTGATCCGGTGACGTTCAAGTCGGGGGTTTTTGTTCAGGCCGCCTTCCAGTCAGAGGTCTTGGTTCAAGAGGTGCCCTCTCAACAGGTGCCCTCTCAAGCAGCCTGCATTCCAGAAACGTTTGTTCAAGAGACCTCGGTTCAAGAAACTCTCCCCGAAGACCCGCCAGAAAATCTCGCTGACGCTGCCCCGCCGCCCTCCGCCAATCTGGCCGAAACCGAGGCGGTGACGGGAGAAAACTTGGACACCGCACAGCCTGATTCTCCCAACGCCACGAACGGCACCCGCCCACCCGCCCACGGCCAAAAACAGGTGCAGGATCTTCTGGCCAAGCTGTTTCCCCATCGACAACCCTTGAATTAAAGGGTGTTCCTTGCGGGAGCAGATTGACGGACAAAACTGGCTAGAACCCAGATTCATCGAAGGGGCAGGAGACCTCAGCCCTACCTAATCCCAACCCTGTAGGGCCGAGGTTCCCTCGCCCGGTGCAGAAGTCAACCAAGGCCGGGGGTGTGTCTCCCGAAGACAAGCCTTAGAATGGAGTTACGGATACCATCCCCTAGAGGCGCTCTATGCAAGCCGACGGTAAATTAGCCTCCAAGCAAGAACTCAAGTTGGCCACCAAGGCCAAACTCAATCTGGCCACCCCGCCAGCGGGCCAGTCGGAGGCCAAAAGTCGGTTTGAGAAGTATCGCGGCTCGGCCCTGGGGATGGTGTCGGCGGCGGGGTTTCCGGTGGTGGTGAGGGCCGCAGATGCCATGCTGAAGGCCGCTGATGTGTACCTCGTTGGCTACGAGAAAACTGGGAGCGGGCTTTGCACGGCCATTGTGCGGGGCGGCGTCGCCAACGTGCGAATGGCGGTGTCGGCGGGAGTGGAAGCGGTGGAAGAGGCGGGCCAAACGGCGTCCTCTAGCCTGATTCCTCGGCCCTTGCCCAACCTGGAGGCGGTGCTGCCCATCTGTGCCCGGTGGGAACAACTGCGGCGGGAAGGGAAAAGTCGGCTGGGCAGTCAGGCCATTGGTTTACTGGAAACAAGGGGCTTTCCGGCCATGGTGGGCGCTGCCGACGCCATGACCAAATCCGCCGATGTGGAGCTAATTTCCCACGAAACCATTGGCGATGGGCTCTGTACGATTTTGATTCGCGGTTCCTTGCCCAACGTCGCCATTGCCATCGAAGCCGGGATGCATGAAGCCGAACGCATCGGCGAACTCCATGCGGTGATGGTGATTCCTCGGCCCCTGGATGACCTGGCGGACTCCTTGCCCCAGGTGGAACTGGAGGAAGAACAACCCCTACGCCTGCCCATCAACCTAGAGGCCAAGCAGGAAGAAGCCGCCGCCGAACCGCTAACCCTAGAAGCCGCCGCCACCGAAGAACTGGCCCAACCCCTCAGCCTAGAGCTAGAACGCGAACTGGCCGACGAGGAACTGTAATCCAGACCTGCGATGCACCCTATCAACTGGAGTTTATCGACTAAAACGTGATCGACTAAAATTCTTCGGCAGTCGTGCTACCCCCATCATCCGCATGTGCCAACTCCTGGGAATGAACTGCAACGTGCCGACGGATATTTGCTTTTCCTTTGAGGGCTTTTGTGCCAGAGGTGGCAAAACCGACGACCACAAAGACGGCTGGGGCATTGCCTTTTTTGAAGGGCTTGGCTGTCGAGTGTTTTTGGACGACAACCCCTCCAGCGCCTCCCCCATTGCGACCCTGGTGCGGCAGTATCCGATCAAATCCATGAATGTGATCGCCCACATTCGCAAGGCCACAGTGGGGCCAGTGGGGCTAGAAAACTGCCACCCCTTCAAGCGGGAACTATGGGGCCGCTACTGGGTGTTTGCCCACAATGGTGATGTACCTACTTTGGAATCCATGCCGGGACTGCATCGCCCCGTGGGCCAAACCGACAGCGAACGCGCCTTTTGTCGCATCCTGAACACCCTGCGCCAGCACTTCCCCAACGGCAAGCCCCCCATCGCAGACCTCTACGCCGCCCTCAAAGCCATCACCGCCGACATTGCCCAGCACGGCATCTTCAACTACCTGCTTTCCGATGGCGAACACTTTTTTGCCCACTGCTCCACCAAGCTTTGCTACATCGTGCGGCAAGCTCCCTTCGCGGCGGCGCATCTGATTGACGAGGATCTGACAGTTAACTTTCAAGAACTGACCACCCCCAGCGACTGTGTCGCCGTTATCGCCACCACTCACCTGACTGATAATGAACAGTGGATACCCATGCAGCCCGGTGAACTTTTGGTGTTTGAGAATGGTGCACGGATACCGTTGTAGCCCTATGTCCCCTATCCATCTTCGACCCGCTACCGTTGCCGATAGCACTGAGATTGTCGCCCTGCTGGATGACTTGGGTTATCCCGTGGATTTAGACTTTCTGACCCGCAGCATTCAGCGCCAGCTTGACCACGACGATGCCGTGCTGCTGGTGGCCGAGGTTGAAAGGGCCGTGGTGGGGGTCATTTCTCTGCATTTCATTCCTCAACTGGCCCTGCCGGGAGACTTTTGCCGCATCAGCTATCTCTGCGTCAGCCCCGAAGCCAGAGGCC
>JAYKHF010000075.1:0-7922 GCA_035285305.1 Leptolyngbya sp. | reverse complement strand
ATTATCAGTTCAATACCGCCGTTTCCGAGCTCATGAAGCTCAACAACGCCCTCGGCGATACCCCCTGCAAAGCCTCCCCCGTCTATGGCGAAGGGGTACGCGCCCTGGTGCTGCTGCTGGCTCCCTTTGCCCCCCACCTGGCCGAAGACCTATGGCAGCAACTCGGCCAAACGGGTTCTGTGCACCTCGCCCCCTGGCCCAGCGTTGACCCGGCAGCTTTAGTCTCCGACGAAATTACCCTAGTGATTCAGGTGATGGGCAAAACTCGCGGCACCCTCGAAGTCCCCGCCGACTCCGACAAAGCGGCCCTAGAAAAGTACGCCCGCGAGTCGGAAATCGCCCAGCGCTACCTGGAAGGCAAGGAGATCAAAAAAGTGATCGTCGTGCCGGGTAAATTGGTGAACTTTGTGGTGGCGGGGTAATCAAAACAGGGGGTGACTGAGAAAATTTGCCAGCACCCGAATCGGTCAAAGGGGCTGAAGACCTGGCCCCTACATCGTCCAAATTCTGGCTGAGGGTCAGGAGACCTGACCCCTACCTTGTCCAAATTCTGGCTGAGGGTCAGGAGACCTGACCCCTACCTTATCCATCGGCTGTAGGGGCGCGGTTGCCGCGTCCGGCGAAAATCTGGGGCCAATCACCCCCCAAACCCCGGTGGCCCCGACACAATTTGCAACGATCTCCTGGACAATTTCGGCTAACCTGGGCAAGCTATAGCTACAACGTCCCCTAGCCCCCAGGAGAGCGCCATGGCGAATCAGCGTCCCCCCAGCCGCATCCATCCCAAGGTCAGCACCCTGCCCCGCCAGCGCACCGAGGCCGCCCACTACCTCGACCTGTACAAGCTAACGGTGGAGAAAAAGCGCATTCAGCAGGAACTTGAAACCCTGGAAAAGCGCCGGGAACGCCTCTATGCGCGACTGGCCGAAATTGACCAGGAAACCGATCGCCTCAACGGTCTAGCCGGAACCATTCGGCTTCAAGATAGCCAGCGCCTAGGGACTACCGGATCACGACCTGCGGAGTCGGCCACCCCCAGCAGCAATGTTTTTGTTCCCGAACGGCCCAACCAAACCCCAGGCGACTTTAACACCGTCCTGCTGGAATACTAGGCCCACCCAGGGGCGCATTCCCTCGCAGGGCACGAAGGACGCGCCTAGGGCAAACTACCCATAGTCTCGGCCCCATAGTCTCGGCACAGTGAGTGATGCGCTGGTTGGCGGGCAAAAGATTCTGCACCGGGCGCGGCAACCGCGCTCCTACCGCATTTAGGCCATCCGCATTTAGGCCATGTAGGGGTCAGGTCTCCTGACCCTTTGAGGAATTTGGGTTCTGGTAAGTTTTGTCAGTTAATCAGCGCTTGATCTTCCAGTTCAACTTTTTGGGCCAATTCCTGCTCAATCGCGGCCAGTAGATCCGCCTGTCCCCAGTTTTGGTAAAGCGTGGCGGCAATGGCACAGGCTCCGGCTCCGACCCCTTCTTTGACAAAACCTTCCTCATAGGCGCGGAGGGCGGCAAAGCGGGCTTCGGCAAAGGATAAATCCGTGGCCAACAGGCAGGCCTGGATGGATTGAGCCAGCCCCACCGTATCCCCGGTGGGATCCGCCGCCACCCAGCGGGTGGTGCCAACCACGATGTTTTCAGGCTTCCAGGCCAGGGCATCGACCTGGGCTAAGGCGGCCATGAAGGCATAGACCGCCAGCATCTGGGTTCCTCCCGCCAGCAGCACGGGCTGGGTGCGGCTGGCGGCGAGGGCCATTCCGGCGACTACGGGCTGCATCGGATCGCCCAGGGCCGCGACAACTTCTAGGGGATGGGGATCTGCTTTTCCCCAGCGCCGACGAGCCTGGGTGAGTCCTTGCTGGACAATGTCTCGTTTTTGATCGTGGTTGCAGATGGGGTGGCTGCTGTTGACCCGATCCATCGCGTCGATCCCCAACCCTTGCAGCAGGGCGAGGGCGGTGGTGGTGCCGCCCACAACGCATTCCGCCAATAGCAAGTAGTCCGTCGTGGGGTCGGCAGCTAGGGTTTCACCCCAGTGCCAACCGGCCTGAAACAGATGGTTGACGGTATCTAGGGGCAGGGCTTGGCCCGTGGTGAGGCATTGGGCGGGTTGTCCTTGCAGGTCGATATGGGCCACGGTGGGCGGCTGGGGCAGTCCGGCGCTGAAGACGGTGAGGGGAATCCCTTGTCCGGCAACTACCGCCCGTGAAATCAACGCCGGAGAGGCCCCCGCCTGGAGGGGCGGCAGCGGAAAGGTGGGATGCGTTTGGGGGCCGTTGACCATCCATTCGGCATCGGCGAGGGCGGTGGTGCGGCGATCCGCTGGGGTGGCCCCAGCGGCGGAAATATCGGGAATCAGTCCCGTCTCGGTAAAGCCCAGCACCAGGGCTAGGGCCGGACGTTGACCCCGTACGCGCTGGAGCCACGGGGTTGCCCGCTGGGGGTCGCTGTGGACAGTAATCATCGGTGTTGCCTATTGCGTCGATAGGAGGGGAAAATCCCCTCTGAAAGGCTTCCCTTGGCCAAGATCCCAGGGTTCTGCCTGGTCAGTCCCATTCTTCCTGGACAGCCCACCCTAGAACCCTGGGATTTGGCGGTTAATCGGCCAGGAGGTCTTGTACCCAGGCGGGGGGTTCAGGGATTTTTGCCCCCAGCCGTTCTAGCAGCAGCCAAGCGGCGAGGTGAACGGTAAACAGATACACCACATTGCTGAGCAAGACCATCACCAGGGCCAGAATTTGGATCGCCTCTAGGTTGGCTTGGCCTAGCACACCGATGTCGAGGAGGCCCAAGTTCACCAGTTTTTCGAGCCCCCAGTTCAGCATTTGGGTGACTTGGGTGGTGAGGTATACCCAGAGATCTTCACCAATCAGCACCGACATCAGCCACAGGCGAAAGAAAAAGCCCAGGCTACCCAGCAGCGTTCCCGCCGCAATGGAGACATACCAGTTGGCCCCGCGCACCCAGGTAAAGCCCAACTGCACCCCCATGATGGCGTAGGGAATTAAAAAGAGCAGACTGCGCGGTGGCCCCATCAGCACCGACAGCAACAGCCCCGACACCAGGGCCGACATCCAGGCGGCCCTCGGCCCCCAGCGCAAATACACCAGCGCCATGGGCAAGGGAAACAAAATCCGCAGAATGGGGCCGGGGGGAAAATAGGTATTTACCAGCCAGATGAGGGCGGCGGTGCTGGCCAAAAAGGCAGTTTCCACCATCACCAGGGGGCCAGCCTTGCGGCGATGGTCGGCGGCGGGTGGTCGCCAGGATCCGCTGTCGCTGGCGGCGCGGTAGTCCAAATAGGTCTCGAGATCGTCGAAATTCGCCTCGGTCTCGGAGGAGGGGCCGGAGTTGGCAGAGTCGGCGGGGCCAGGGGAATTGGGCACGGCAGAATTGGGCAGGAAGGAACTCATGAATACCTAGACGAGTAATGTCTCCAGGGCATGGATGTCTGGAATGATCAGCAGATCGCGGTCTCGAACGATGAGCCCTTTCTTTTCGAGCTTACTCAGGACACGGGTCACTGTCTCACGGGCGAGACCACTGAGGCTGCTGAGTTCGCGGTGGGGCAGGTTGGGAATTTCGAGGCCACTGCTGCCCGGTTTCCCTTGGCCATCGGCCAAAAACAGGAGAATATCCACCACCCGTGAGGTACTGTCCGTCTCCCGCAGCCGCAGCCGTCGATTTACCTGCCGCAACCGTCGGGCCATCAGTTGGGAGAGGTGCATTCCGGCGAGGGGCTGGGTCTGGAGGAGGTGAACAAAGTCGCTGGCGGGCATACTGCCAATCACCGTGGGTACCAGGGTAATCACATCGGTGGAACGGGGGACTTCTTCCAGGGGGGCCATTTCGCCGAACAACTCCCCTCGACCTAAAATATTCAGCGTCACTTCCTTGCCATCGAGGTTATAGGTCCGAATTTTCACCCAGCCATCGAGGATGAAATAGACCGAACTGCCCCAATCGTTTTCTAGCAAAATCACCTGATTGGCGGGATGACAGCGCGAGACCACATGGCTAGTGGCCTGGGCCACGGCCTCTTCGGGCAAGTCCTTGAAAATCGAAGCCGAACGCACAAGCTGGAGATCCTCCTGGGCATCCCGGTGACCATAACGAGCATCCATGAATCCCTCCAACGCTACACTGTCAACCCTAAGCGTCCCACAGTCACCACCGTTATCAGGATCGCTCCCAGGTCTGGTCTACTCTGAAATTATGGTCTAATTCGGGAGTTATCTCACTGGGTGGGGGGGGAATCCGCGACCAGCCACCATGAGAATTGCTGGGGGAGGATTCCACGACGAAAGCTATCGGGGCCTCTGTCATGGTGGATCAAGATTCCCCTCCCGGGTGGGGGCGGGGAAGCGGTGGGCTGAGAAGACACTGAACTTAATGTATCCGCTGGAAAGGTGATTTTTCAGACCGACTGGCATACACTTTGGCAATAATTGGGGAAGAAGGTATAGGGACGTGACTGTGCAGCGGCAACAACTAGAGGCCTTGATTGCGGAGATTGATGCGACCTTGGGGGAGGCGACGCCAAAGCTTCCCTGGGTGATGTCGAGCACCACCCAGCAACAGCGACAGCTTTTAGCCAAGGCACGGGCTTGTCTGGCTGAGATGCAGGCTGACCCCCAAACCTCGGGTCAGATGGTGCCTACCCCAGGGCTACCAGGGGACTCGACAAGTCAGGCGGCGAGCCAGGTACTGAACGCCCTGCTCCAGGAAATGCAGTATCTGCGGGGGCAAACCCTACAAATTTTGACCCCGCTACAGAATGAGGTAGCGGCCCTGCGCCAACAGCGGGAAAGCCTGCTACGGGAGGTGCAGCAACTTCAGCAGCAACGCCTAGAGACCGCCCAGGGCAATCCCCTCCTGTCTCCGGGGCTATGGGAAGACACCTTGGGCGAACTCACACGCCATTTGGATGCCCACCTCGCGGGCCAGGTGGAACAGGCGGTGCGTCGCCTAGAAACCTCCGTAGCCAATAACTATCTTTTAAATCAGTCGGCCCCCGATGCTCAACCCGCCGCCGCTGGTTTGGCCGAACTGTCTCCGGCGCAGCGGTTGGCCTATCTCCAGCAAATCCAAGCCCAAACTGACGATCTCATCCGCAACCTCGATCTCTCCCTGCGGGCCGTGTTCGACGCTCTCCAACAGAGTGTCTACAGCTACCAAGATTCGCTGAATCAGGGGCTCAACAAAATGCATGGCCTGGGTCAGCAGGGCGAAATGATGTTCAGCGCCTTAGTGAACCATTTGGCCCAGCGGATGAACCAGGAAGCCCTGGCCTACCTAGACGCCCCGGAAAGCTCCGCCCCACCAGAACTGCCCGCCGAAGCCCCACCGCGCTCTGCCCCTAGCCTGGAAAGATCCGCAGCGGAGGACGAAGACTTTGACCTGGAAGCCCTCGATCTCGATCTCGACTTTGAGGACGATGACGATGTCACCCTGTTGCAAATTGATCAGGAAATCTCTCAGTTGCGGCTAGAGGGCGATGAGGCGGTGGCCCCCGTGGCCGAGCCCACCCCACCCCGCGAGCCCCTCCAAATCCTCGAACAGCTCGACGTAGCCGCTCCCGACCCCAGTGCCTCCGTCTCTATGCCCGCTACCCTAGCCACCGAGGCGGATACGGTGTTAGAGGATCAGGCCACGGCCTCCCAGGAGACGGAGGATCGAGAAGCCGAAGGCATTGATGATCTCTATGAAACGCTCTTTGGTGAAACGGCCCTCAGTCCTCCCGTTCCAGAAGCCGAGGTAGAAAGCCCGTCAGAGGATCCCCTAGAGCCTCCCGGCGAGACCCCCGGCGAGACCCTAGAAACCTGGGCCGACCCGGCAGAAGCTCCGCCGCCAGCCAGCCGCCAAGACTGGGACGCCCTGGTAAACGACGACACCCCCGACGCGGATCAACCGCTCGATGAGATCCCGGGGGAGGCTGAGGCTATCGAGGTTGCCCCCCCCGCCGATAGCCTAGCGAAACTGGTGGAGGGCGGCGGCAGTTCCCTGCCGGTGGAAGCCCCTAGCCCGGTTCCCGACGTTACCACCATCGCCACCCTGGATGAACTGCTGCCCGATGGGTCTGGGGCCTCCACGGAACTGGATGCCCTGGATATTCTGCTCAATCCCAGCCAGCAAATCCAGGCTCCTGAGGACGAGGATTTGTTAGCCGACGGCAACACCCCCAAGGCCGATCACTACGATCTGGCCCTCGAACCCGAGATGGTGAATGCCCTTTCCGAAGACTTAGCCCGCTTAGAAACGGTGCCGCTTCCCAGCCCAGCCCAGCCAGCGGAGATGATTCCAGAGTCCCTAGCCGCCCCGGAAGCCGAAGACGAGGTGATTGACTGGGCTACTCGGGTCGAGCAATGGCGGCAGCAAGTTGCCGGGGATCAGGCGATCGCCGAGGATTCCTCCCCCGAGGGGGAGGATGAGAGGATCGATGCGGCCATGGAAAATGCCGCAGACACCATCGATTTATTTGGGGAATCCCCCGCTGTCCCAGAGCCTCCTCCAGGCACCCCCGGCGTGATTACCGAGGCTATTTTTGGCGACTTTGCTACGGATCTCACAACAGACCGAGAGTCGGAGGACTGGGCACCCCCTACCCCAGCCACCATGGATAGCCCTGAGGCCACGGCGGAGGATATGTTTGGCGACCTTGGCCCAGAGGTGGAGATGGCGTCAGAACTGGCTCCCCCTGCTGAGGCCACGGCGGAGGATATGTTTGGCGACCTTGGCCCAGAGGTAGAGATGGCGTCAGAACTGGCTCCCCCTGAGGCCACGGCGGAGGATATGTTTGGCGACTTTGGCCTAGGGGTTCCCGCCGCAGAGGATCTGGCGAGTCCCGCCGCGCCCATGCCGCCTGCTGGCCCCACCACGGCGGATCTCTTTGGTGAACCGGAAGCCGTCAGCCCGACGGAGGATACCCTCCCTGCTCGCGAGGCGACTGATCGGGGCCAGGGTGTAGATTTGTTTGGCGATGTGGGGCCACGGGTTGTTCCCGATCCTCCCCGCCCCCCGGCTTTTCCACCCATTGATCCAGGTTTAAGTACAGCGGATAGCCTTTCGCTGGTTTTGTCGGACTTAGATCTGAGCCTTGGCCCCACCGAACCACCCCCGGCAGATGCTGGGCTGACGCTGGACGCCCTAGAGTCGTTTGCGATGGAAGAACCGCCCCCGGCGCAGGCTAACCCGCCTGTCGTAGAGGCTGGGCTGGATGTATTTGGCGAAGGCCCAGAGAGCCCCCCGACGGCCTCCCCAGAACCGGATGCCAACGACGTGGATCCGTTCCTATCCCTGGATAGCTTGCTAGGGGATTTACGCCTTGATCCTCAGTTTCCTGTGGCCGAGCCAGAGTCGGCAGCCGTGACCGCAGAGGATGTGTTTGGAGAGGATGGATCGGAGACTGCGGGCCGTTCTGTCGAGGAGACGTCGGAGCCCTCCTTAAAGCCCAGCCTTGATGTGCCCGGTCTATCCCTCAGCTTGGACGGCGATAGCCTGGAAGCCATCGATTGGGGCGAGCCAAAGTCTCCCGTCGAGCCCCCACCCACCCTAGGGGACTTTGGGACACCAGAACCAACTTTGGAAGACTTCGGTACGCCAGAACCAACCCTGGGGGACTTTGGTGCGCCAGAACCGACCCTGGAAGATTTCGGTACCTCAGGGCCAACCCTGGGAGACTTTGGCGGAGTTGAATCGCCGTTGTCCATGCCTACCTCAGAGCCAGTGGGGACTTCCCCTGCTCCCCAAGCGGAGGATCCGTTAGCGTTTTCTGTCACCCTAAACGATCTCGACCTGAGCCTATCCCCCACCTCACCCCCAGAGGTCTCTTCTGCGCCGCCGAGTCCTGGGCCAGCCACCGAAACCGCCGGGGATGTGGACTGGCAGCGGGAAATCAGTCTCGATAGCATTCTGGGATC
>JAYKHF010000074.1:0-8766 GCA_035285305.1 Leptolyngbya sp. | reverse complement strand
CAACAACCAGCCATCACGGCGCGGCCTCCACCAGGGCGGGCAGGGTAATCACCAGCCGGTACCCCGTCTCATCGCTCCCCTGAAGCCGGATCTGACCACCGTGGTGCTGGGCTAGGTGCTGGCAACGGAGCAGCCCCAGCCAGTATTTGGCCAAGGCAATGGGGGTGAGGTTATTGCCTAGCAGCCCTTGGTTACGGAGATCCGCCTCTAGCCGTTGGTAGCCGTCTCCCCGCTCAAGGGACTGGCAAAGACGCATCATGGCGTTGGGAATCCCCTCTCCCAGCCAAGGATTAGACACCCACAGGGCCAAGGCCAAGGATTGGCCCTTGCGAGAACTGTGAATGCGCAGAATGCTGTTTGCACTGGCCATGTGCATGAGGCTGAACACCCCGTGGTAGAGGACTTGCTTGACGATGTGCTGGTCAAGCATCCAAACTCCCTGGTTTGGCTCCACCGTGAACGCCAGGGTTTGGGAGAGGCTCTCGGCTAAGGGGGCGAGGGTGTCGATCACCTGAGGCCCAAGACAGCTCACATCCACCGGGGACGCGACCAAGGGAACCACCTCCGGAGGATCTAGGCCCAATTCCAGAATGTCATCCACCTGGTTCATCAACGTTTGACTGCTATGGTGCACAATGCCGATGTATTCCCGCTGTTTCTCGGTCAAGGGGCCATAGATTTCTCGGCTCAACATACTAGTCATCCCTAGCACAGCGGTGAGGGGGTTACGCATATCCTGGATGATCTGCCCCAGCAGGTGAAGCCGCACCGCGTCCCCAGCCGCCCGTTCTAAGGGCAAGGTCTGGGCTTGGCCGTCATCCTGCGCGGTGGCCCGTTGGCGCTCATATTCCCCCATGCCCCAGCGGGCTGCCATGGCCAAAAAGCTGATGTCCTGGGCAGTAAACGTCCGAGGCTGACGGTCCATCACCGCCAGCACCCCAATACATTGTTGCTGGCTGGTGATGAGGGGAACGGCGCAGTAGGCGGCTAGGCCATAGGCGATCATCCTGGCGGTGGCGCGGGTCTGGGGCAGTTGATCCACGGCGGTGACCGCCCAGGGTTGTCGGCTGTTGAGGACATGGGCGATCAGGCTCTCGGCCAGGGGAAGGCAGCGCTGTTCCACCAAGGGATGGCCCAACCCCAGACTGGATAAACCGTAGGTGCCCTTGAAGATTTCCGTCTCCCCCAGGGCTAAGCTCACCCAGCCTAAGGGAACGCCGAGATGGGCTTGTACCAATTGAATCGCCTCCTCAAAGGCCGGAACGCTATGGGGATTGTCTAGGCCGAGGGCGGCAATGGCGTCTAGCCGCCCCTGGGTAGGATTGGGGGAGGCCACGGACAGGGATGCGTCCCCTGCTGGCCCGGTGGGCGGGGGTGCCTGGTGGGGAATCAAGTCATAGGCCGGAAACATCAGAGAACTCATGGCCATAGATAGGATGGGGGAAGACATCCCTAGCATTCCCGCATCAGGGCCGTTACACACAGGTTATGGCGCTGAAACGTAAATTTTTATACGGTCTTATCCGACCAGGGGGGGAGGGGATCTCGGTGCCCCTGGGCTTGGCCATTGTGACTGAAGCGTTTTGCGGCACAAATGCTACAGCGCGACCAGCGCCGCAGTTCCCCCGGTGGCGCGGGGCAGCGGCAGTCTGGGCACAGCATCCGCTGGGCCGCTATCTGCTGGGCCAGGGCCGCCCAGCGCTGAAAACTTTCCTCGGCGGTGGGGCGATGGGGTTGGGACGGCGGGGTGGTAATCGCCCCGGGCTCAAAGCTAGGGTGTTGCCGGAGCCAATCGGGCCAGTCATCCCCCGAGGACTGGCTGGACACCTCCTTGACCTTGGGACGACGGAACCAGTCGCCACTGGAAAACCGCAGGTCACTGAGGTTGAGCCCAAGCTGCTGGTTGAGTTTATTGAGAATACTGATCCGCTCTAGGGTCAGGGTTTGCGCCCACATGGGGTTGATCACCGCAACATGGAGCACCGTCTGATCGAGGCGCACCGGTCGAGATTGGCGAGCCACCGCTGGCCCCACCACCGTGGGCCAACGTTCCAAAATGCGCCGAAACTGCCCCCGCCTGCGCCAAGCGGGCTGCTGTTCAAGCTGGCGAAAGACTTGGCCAAGGGCATCGAGGGACATGGGAACTCCCGATCAGGAAGAACTTTGGGGGAATGATCCCCAGGAGAACGGGGCTGTTTTCGATGGAACTGGGTAACCCGAGGGTAACAAACGTTGTCAATTGGAGAGAAATCAGTAGTATTAGGATGTTTCTCTGTCCGGTCGTCTAGGACGTCACGCCATGGTTCATCCGTCGGTTGGTTCTACTCCCCATCCTAGCCATTCCCACCCGGGGATGGACACGGTGCCAAACCCGTCCCTCCACCGCGCCATCGGTGGCCTGATGGTCAATCTAGACGACGAGCTGAGCCGCTATCGCCACAGCCGCACGGGCCAGGGGCCTAAACCTCAACCCCAGCGCCCCTTCATCCTGCGGCCCAAGGAACGGCCATCCCTCAGTTTGCCACCCCGCCCACCGCAGGCCAAGCCAGCCCGGGCTCAAGGCGATCCGCCTAGGACGGATCCCCCAACGGCCATCGCCCAGGGCGCAGCCACGGCCAGGATGGGCCTACCACCGTTCCCCAGCGCCACGGGCCAAGCCCTCGCGCCCTACGTGGCGATGCCCGATGCCTACCTAGAAAGCACAGCAGCCCTGCTCGGGAGCAGCGATCCCGGCGTCGCCCTCCCCTCCGATACCGGAATCCCAGATCCAGCGGCCTCCCATCCCGAAATACCCGATTCAGTTCCCTACTATCCCACCCGCTACTATCCAGAGCCCACCCCCAGCCTGGAGCAGGACAGCTATCCGCCCTCCTTGGCCCAGCGGTTATCTACGCCGCTGGGGGTGGGGGCACTGCTGCTGTTGCTGGTGAGCAGTGCGGGCTTTGGCTACCTCATCACCTCCCCCACCGCCCTTGCGCCTCTGCGCAATCAGCCTTGGATGGCCTTCTTCCCAGCCGCCTCGGCCCCCGATGCCGAAACGGGGGATGCCAGGACTCCAGCCCTCGGCGAAGTACCGACTGGGCTACAGGGCCTCGGCCCCGATCTCTCTGGCCAGTCCCCGGAGGCTTTGAGTCTGGATCAGGTCAGTCGCCTGCCGGTGGAACCAGCGCGGTCTGGGGCGATGGCTCCATCGGTGGTTACCGCTCCGACGGAGGAGGCGTCAACCGCCCCCAACCCTGCGACTGATCGTCCGCTGCCCACCGCCAGTTCCACCACCGCCGAGGAAACTAGCCGCCCGCAGGCCCCAGAGCCCACGCAACCCCCGATCGCCCTGCGCACGGAGACCGTGGTGCCCTCCGCGCCCAATCGATCTACCCCGACCACAGTCTCCCCCAGTGCGGTCAACCCGGGATCGTCCCGTCCGGTGCCCCAACCCAACCCTCCGCAGACCCCACCGAGCCCGCCCACCCCGACGGCCCGCCCACCCCAACCCCTCGGCACCGTGACGACGACTCCGACTCCCGCCCCGACGGTAGCGCCGCCGTCGCCGCTCACCCCCTCCGCCCCCACCCCACGCACCAACTACTACGTTGTGACGGACTACACGGGCCAGCAGTCCCTCGACTCGGCCCGGAGCATCGTAGGGGATGCCTATGTGCGCGACTTTCAAGGGGGAAGCAAAATTCAAATGGGCGCGTTTGCCCAGGAGTCCTCAGCCCGTGATCTCATGCAGCAACTTCAGCAGCGGGGTATTCCAGCCCAGGTCTACAACACCCCCTAGGCCAAGAACTCAGAGAGTCCGGCTCCTCTGGGCTATCCCTAGGGCGTCGTCCCTTGGCCCAGGGAGACTGGCATTCCGTCCGCTGGAGTCTCCAACCGTTGAGAATCTGACGGCCTGAGATTGCCCCCAGGGCGGAAGACGGCTGTTATGCTGAACCAAGGAGCCAACCTTCCCCCGTATTTAGGAGCTTGGGAGAACGCTATGGGGCTGTTTGATCGCGCCTTTCTTGTCCTGCGGGCCAACCTAAACAGCATGGTTAACCAGGCCGAAGACCCCGCTAAAGTCCTAGAACAAACCCTGGTGGACATGGAGGCCAAGCTGCTGCAACTGCGGCAGGCGGTCGCCTTGGCTATTGCTACCCAAAAACGCACGGAGCGCCAGCGCGACCAAGCCAGGGCCACCGCCCAGGAATGGTATAACCGGGCGGAGTTAGCCCTGCGCAAGGGGGATGAGGACACCGCTCGACAGGCCCTCACCCGTCGTCAAACCTCCCTAGAAGCTGCCCAGGCCATGGAGTCCCAGCGGGAGCAACAGCGGCAGGTGGTGGGCACCATGAAGGAAAACATGCATCGCTTGGAAATCAAACTGGCGGAGGCCAAAACAAAAAAAGATCTCTACATTGCCCGCGCCCGTTCAGCGGAGGCCTCCCATCGATTGCAGGAGATGCTGGGAGACCTCCGCAACGGCGGAGCTAAGGCCGCGTTTGATCACATGGAACAACGGGTGCTCGATCTCGAGGCCCGTTCTGAAGCCCTGCAAGACCTCGATGGCGATGCCCTTGAGCGCCAGTTTGCCGCGCTAGAGGGAGAGCGATCCCCCGTAGATCGAGAACTGGAGGCCATGAAAGCCCGCTTGGGCGGCACAGCGCCCGCCCCAGAGGGGTGGCCCCCCGTCAGTTGATGGGCCGATGCCGATGGGCCACTGCGCCCTGGCGATGGGGATAAACCCAGCGGGTTTAGGCCAAGGAAATTATCAAAAATATGACGTTTTGTAGCTGGGATCAGGATTAAATTCACCCTGGTGAAATCTCGTTTTAGACCTATATTTCGGAGCAGATCGGTAGTTCTACGATTCTGCATCAGAAACGAGGGCCACACCCCGACAGTCCTGGGATAGGCTAGGGGGAAATTTCGGGTTTTTCAAAGGGATATAGGCTTTGGAAAGCTGTTGCAGTCAGACCGGTTCGGCTGTCTGGATACGGTGAGTTCGGTGGGAAAATACACCATTAAATTAGGGTTTATCGCCCTGTAGTTATCGAGAGAGCATAGGCCATGATAGGGACATAAGGTTAGTCATTCAATGATTGGGAGGTTCCCGTAATGATCGTTCGTCGTTATCTCGATCCCATTTCTGAAATTAACGCAATTCGTCGTCAAATCAACGATGTCTTTGGCGACTTTGCCGCTGAAGTTCTCCCCCGGACTGACTGGGCTCCCACCGTGCGCCTGGTCGATCAAGGCGATCACTTTGTGCTGATGGTGCATCTGGTTGGTCTTGATCCGGAAGCCCTGGATGTGCAAGTGACGGCTGATAGCATTTCCCTGGCGGGCCAACGCCCTGCTCCGGAATTGCCCGAAGGCACCAAACTGCTCTATGACGATATCCGCTATGGCAGTTTCCACCGGGTCATCAACCTGCCCGAAGCCGTCCAAAATAGCCAAGTGACCGCTGAATTCAACCACGGTATCCTGACGCTCACCCTGCCCAAGGTGTCGGAAGCCAGCACCAAGGTCGTCAAAATTAGCCTGGGGGCACCCACCCTAGAAGCCAGTCAGCCCGAAGGGGCACCCACGGAAGCCTAGAATAACGAGGTTCTGAATCGCCCCATGGGTAGCGCTCGCGGATACTGATCGCCAGCGGCGTCGAGACCTTGCCTTCGTCCTGGGTGAGCCGTTGCACCAACCTGCTTCCGGCCCCGGCGCGGCCCTCACCCGCCCTGAGGTTCGAGACAAGGTCTGCTAACCCTTGAGGCACCAGGGAAACATCGGTTCAGCCTGGTGGAATGGGTTTTCAGGAGGGGAACATCGGTTCCCCTCTTTTGCGGCGTTCGGATCCAACTGCCTTGATAATCTCCCCCTTCTTCAGCGGCCCTGCGGTCAGGCCCGCTGAAGAAGGGGGCATTTTAGACGGGGCCTCGCTGGGCGTTTTATTCGGATGGTGGCCCCCTCCTTTGCCGGTTATCACCGAGTACAATTTGGAAATCGTGGGGCCAAGGTGCGCTTTGGCCGTTCTATCAACTTTGGAGGTCTAAGGCTATGGTTGTGACCAATGATCGGCATCGTCTAGTCACTCGCAGTGATTTTGATGGACTGGTGTGTGCCGTGTTGATGAAAGATATGGGGTTGATTGAGGACATCCTGTTTGTCCATCCTAAGGATATGCAGGACGGTAAGATTGAGGTCACCGCCAACGACATCACCACCAACCTGCCCTACGTGGAGGGCGTTCATCTGGCCTTTGACCACCATGCCAGCGAAACCGTCCGCAACCAAGAACAGCGTGATAACCACATCATTGATCCGAACGCTCCCTCGGCGGCCCGCGTGGTCTATGACTACTATGGTGGATCCGAGCGATTCCCCAACGTTTCCGAGGAGATGATGATAGCGGTCGATAAGGCCGATTCCGCCCAGTTTGCCATGGAGGATGTCCTAGAGCCCAAGGGCTGGACGTTGCTAAACTTTTTAATGGATGCCCGCACCGGACTCGGACGGTTCCGAGAATTTCGGGTGTCCAACTATACCCTGATGATGGAGCTGATTGACTATTGCAAAGCCCATACCATCGAGGACATCTTGGCTTTGCCCGACGTCAAAGAGCGGGTAGATTTGTACTTTGATCAAGAGCCGAGATTCAAAGAGCAACTCCAGCGCTGTGCCACCGTCCACAACAACCTGGTGGTTCTGGATCTACGCAACGAGGACATCATCCATGCGGGCAACCGATTTATGATCTATGCCCTCTTCCCGAACTGCAACATCTCTATCCATGTCATGTGGGGCGTGAAGCAGCAAAATACCGTCTTTGCCACGGGTAAATCCATCTTCAATCGCACCTCTAACACCAATATCGGCGAACTGATGCTGGAGTATGGCGGCGGTGGTCACGTCAATGCAGGCACCTGCCAAGTAGACAATGACCAAGCTGAGACCGTTCTGCAAGACTTGATCACCCGCATCACCGCCGACGGCTAATGCGCTTGCCTTTTCAGCCCCACGACCTCCCAGCCTAGGCGTGGCGGTATCCGCCAAGGATGTTCGATTCAACTCCTTGATGGTTTAACCTCTGGCCCATCATTGAGCATGGGCCAACAGTGCAACGGCACGGTCGGGGGTGACTCGGCTGTGCAGTTTTTTCTGGGGCATCATCCGCAGGTTTGGCCCCTGTTTGCAGGCTCCCATACAGCCCGTGCCTTCCACGGTGATGTGCTGCAAATCGGGGTTGCGCTCTACTTCGGACTGAAGCGCTTGCAGGATGTGTTGACCGCCCTGCCGAAAACATTTGCCCTTGCGGCACACCTGAATACAGGCGGGTTTCGTCGCAGCGGATTTCGTCGATGAGGGCGGCTCGGATGCGTGCTTCGTCAATACCTGAAGCCCCTGATTTGCTGGGCCATCCTGAACCCCTGCCCATGCCGGTAAATCATCCACATTTTTCCCTGCAACCGTGGCTTTCCCTACAACCGTGGCGGATTGAATAAGGTCATCCTTCAGGGCTTGGGGCACCTCGGCGTCGGGCCAGGGGACGAGGTTGAATCCCCGCCAGCGGTGGTTGCGGCGGCAGGCCCACACCTGCACCCAGGCACCGGGTTGCAGTTCTCGCCTCAGCATCGGGCGTAGGTACTTGGGCAGCTTCACCGCCACCTCGCCTGCGGCAGTGCGCAGGATCAGCCCCTTAATTTTGCCCTTAGCCGACCGGAGTGGTTCTGCATAGCGTCCGCGCAGGAGATGCCCCTGGGGACTGGGGGCTGGAGGGCGGGTGGAACGGGGGGCGGGGACAGCCATCACCGCCGAAGCCGATGGGGAAAAACGGGAGGATTGATCACGCATGATTGGGAAATCCTTTGCGGCCAGTTCGTTGTGGCCAGTTCGTTGTGGCCAGTTGGAGAACGCCAGCCAGGGCAAAACCCGCCCCTGGCCCACGATTCTCTTGCCATTGGTTCTGAATAAAGGATGCCGGGATACCTAAGCCTGAAGGCTAGGGCGATGCCCCAATGATTCCCAAATCCTCTGAGAGCAAACGCTTAGACGTTCTACCGTATGGTGACTGAGATTTGTAGGAACCACCCTTAATGAAGATCGTTTCCACTAAGATACCCAACCCCCAGATTTAATGCAATGGAGTTTCAATAAGAGGAGGCTATGAAAATCGAGAAACCCTTGTATATCAAATGATTTCAGCCTTAATCTGCGATTAACTTGCAATGGAAAAACACGACAGCTTAGAGTCACTTTCGATAAACCCAGGCCCAGACATCCTCTAGAACGCCCCTACAACGCCTGAAGGGCGACCAATCGATCCTCACTGAGGGGGGTGGGAGTGAGGCTGTAGAGAAGCCCCTCGGTGACAGACACCAAGTTGAGATAGTAGGGATCCTCCCCATCCTTAGCCACCCGATAAATACGCACCCCCGTTTCCGTGGATAGCACCTCCCCCGTCACGTTGCTGAGGCTGTATCCCTGGGCCTCTAAATCGTTCTGAAGGGATCGGGCCGCGCCGCGCCAGCCCCCATCAACCGGGCTAGTCCAGCAGGCGTCATCGCCGCAATCAGCCGGTTGCGCCCCTTGAAAATGGGGGAAGTTGGCGTAGGGCTGGGGTGCTGGGATGGGAATAGGTTCTGGCTCTGGATAGGTGGAAATGGGTTCTGGGGTAGATTCTGGCTCTGGGATAGGTTCTGGGTCTGGCTCTGGTTCTGGGTCTGGGATAGGTTTTGGCGCGGGGTTCGTGGAAATGGGTTCTGGGGCAGGTGGCACAGGGTCGGCCAG
>JAYKHF010000073.1:0-8912 GCA_035285305.1 Leptolyngbya sp. | reverse complement strand
CCTTTAACCAAAAAATCGACACCTACCAAAAAGCAACCCAGTGGGTGGTGCAGCTTGCCTTCAGCCTCATCGCGGCGGCTACGGTGACGGTGATTGTTTCGACGGTGTTGGGGAAATGATGGTGATTTTTTTGTCAACAACCAGGGTAGACGGTAGGTAATGATCACCCTACGTTTTCTGTTTTCGTCGAGGTAGACAAAGTGGAAGTTGCTTATTCAATCATTGAGAACAAGAACATTCATGCAACAGACAATTCTTTGGGAAAAACCTCTAACTATTGGAGCTTGGGATTAAGATGTCCTGAATGTGCGGAACCAGTTTACTGGAAGTCAGGCAGTTACTCTTCAAAGCCTCATTTTGCTCATTTCCACGCGACATCATTCAGCGAAAAATGTAGCCTTCGTTCAGAGAAATCATCACCTTCGATTAGTGGAAATTTGACCAATACCGACTATTCACTGCTACTGAAGAATATTCAATCACAACTAATCAAATTTATAGCAAATTCAAGCATAGTTGAGAATATCATCTTTTCAATAGATGAAACCATTGAACTGAATGACGCTGAGCAACGAGTCGTAAATTTGATTCACTATCCTCCTCGAAGTAGTATTTTCTCTATGTATAATGATATTTACGAAAAGTGCAAGCGAGAAAATTCACTTGAAGTCTCAAACGATCCAAATAGCTTCATTGGCATGTTTTATTTTATGAAAAATCAAGATTTCTTCCAACGCTATTTAAGAGTTAATAGAAAGATAGGGTTAGAGATAGCAGTCTTCCTGTCAAGGAAGTCAAACAGCATCATCTTGTACAACTTGGTGCGAATATTTGTGAAAAGAGTTTTAGAAGATTATCCTTCTCAAGATCCTGTTCTGAAAACAAGGACTTATATCCTAAAATCAATCGCTATAAAAGACTGGCAAAGCATTCTTCCATGATTAGCCTCACCTAGTAATTAGACTGGCACCAAGCTGTTGATCATCTAAAATGCACTAGTCAGACTGCCCTAAAATCTTTATGGCAAGGGCTTTAGAGAAAGTTAATATGCAATTTAAATTCACATTAGCTTGTCACCACCCAGCCCTCCATCCCTCACATCCAGCCCCTCCCCCACAAACCACCGAAAGTCTGGAAATTCTTACTCATGGGAGTACCGTACTAACCCATACTTTGTTGGATTGTAATAGAAATAATTCAAACGCTCTATCCAGCAGTAGGGTGGGCACTGCCCACCACCCAACTTTTGCTAAGGCCAACCCTAGGGGCTTGGATCGATTGGCGATGGGGTAACGGTGCCGCCCAGGTTTTCCACAATGGCGCGGGTGTTGGCGGCCATCATGTGTAGATAGCTGTCGCCCTCACTGCCCGGTTCACCGATGGAATCGGCGTAGAGGTGCTGATTGGCTAGGGTGACTCCGGCTTCCTGGGCCACGGTGGTAATGAGTTGAGGATTGAGGGTGGTTTCGGCAAAGATAGCGGGAACGCCCAAATCTCGGATCACCGTTACCAATTGCTGCACCGTTTGGGCACTGGGTTGTTCCTCGGTGCTGATGCCGATGAGGGTGCCTGCCACCGTCAGCCCATAGGCATGGGCGTAGTACTGAAAGGCATCGTGGGTGGTCACAAGCTGGCGTTGATTGGGCGGAATGGTGGCGGTTTGGGCTTCGATCCAATCGTGCAGTTGATTCAGTTCCTCGATATAGGCAGCGGCGTTGGCGGTAAAGGTTTCAGCCTGATCGGGGGCCAGGTCAATCAACGCATCCCGAATCGCCTCCACCATGGGCACCCCATTGCTCACATCGCCCCACACATGGGGATCGGGCACCGACTGCCCTTCTTTGTCCAACTGCAAGGGCGGCACCACTTCTCCCACCGCGAGGTGCTGGGCGTTGGCTCCGGCGGCATTCAGCAGGCGAATCAGCCCGGGCTCTAGGTTATAGCCGTTGTAGAGAATCAGGTCGGCCTGCTCAAAGGCCACACTGTCGGCAGGAACGGGTTCGTACACATGGGGATCGGATCCGGGCTGGAGAATGCTAGTGAGGGCAATCTGATCGCCGCCAATTTCCTCGGCCCAGTCGGCAATGATCGTACTCGTCGCCACCACGGCAGGCTTTCCAGACTCATTCCCAGGGGCCACCTGCCCCCGATCAACGGGGGTGCAGCCAACCATTCCCACCCCCATCGCCGACAACAGCAGGGCCAGGGTTCGAGCGCATGGGAACGGTGAGGGGGTAACAATTCGTTGCATAAGCTGCATTTCATATTCCTTTCATTTTTACGGTACACTATCTTTCATAATCGTTTCATTTTTGAGCCGCCTCCTGCGGCCCCTCGTCCCCAGCCCCTCTCCCAGGGAGGAAAGGGAATCCGGAACTATCGCTCAAAGTCTCTCTCCCCAAGGGCGAGGGATTCAGGGCGAGGGCCACCCAGACTTGGCGATTTTTGGAGATTCCTATGGCACCCCGCTCTAGCCGCCGCCCCGACAACGCCGCCCAAGGCACCCCAACTATCACCGTGGATCACCTCACGGTGAACTACCGCGATACCCAGGCCTTGCGGAATATCAACCTCACGGTGCGATCCGGTCGGCTGGTGGGCATTTTTGGCCCCAACGGTGCGGGCAAAAGTACCCTGATGAAGGCCATGCTGGGGCTGATTCCGGTGGTGACGGGGCGCGTGACCTACGGCGACGATCCCCTGGCCCACCAGCTTGATCGGGTGGCCTATGTGCCCCAGCGATCCCAAATTGACTGGACATTTCCGGCCACGGTGTGGGATGTGGTGATGATGGGTCGGGTGAAGAAAACGGGCTGGCTGCATCGTTTTTCCGTCACCAGTCGCCAGGTGGCCCAGGCCTCCCTGGAACGGGTGGGGATGCTGGAGTTCAAGGATCGCCCCATCGGTGCCCTCTCTGGGGGGCAGCAGCAGCGGGTATTTTTGGCCCGTGCCCTAGCCCAGGAAGCCGAGATTTTCTGTTTTGATGAGCCCTTTGTCGGCGTCGATCAAAAAACCGAGGGCGTGATTTTTCAGATTTTCCATGACCTCGCCAATGCCGGAAAAACCGTCCTCGTGGTGAACCATGATTTAGGCGAGTCGATCACCAATTTTGATCAGATTATTCTGCTCAATAAAGAACTCATTGCCGTTGGCCCTCGCGAGTGGGTACTCACCCGTGACCATATGACCCGCGCCTATGGTGGCCACATTGGTTTCTTTGGTCATGTCGCCTAGTTTGGCCCTGTTAAATTGGCTCTATGAACCGCTGCAATCTGCCTTCATGCAGCGATCCTTGGCGGTCGCTATTATGGTGGGCATCATCTGTTCGGTGGTGGGCAGCTATCTCATGGTGCAGCGCCTTGCCCTGCTGGGGGATGCCATTAGCCATTCGGTGCTGCCGGGACTGGCCATTGCCTTTTGGCTAGGGGTGAATATTTTCGTGGGAGCGTTCATCGCTGGGGTGATGAGTACAGTCCTGATTGCCGGGATTCATCGACGGTCGCCCATTAAGGAAGATGCGGCCATGGGAATTGTCTTTTCGGCTTTTTTTGCCCTCGGCATTACGCTCATTACCACCATTCAAAAAGACAACAAAATTGACCTCAATCACTTCCTCTTTGGCAATATTCTCGGCGTGACCCCTGGGGATGTGCGAGATACGGCCATCATTGCCGCCCTGGTGCTGTTGGCGGTGGCCCTGTTTTACAAAGAACTGCTGTTTTATAGTTTTGACCCCCTCGGTGCCCAGGCCAGTGGTTTGCCCGTTGGGCGGCTCAATCTGGGACTGATGGTGCTGATTGCCCTAACCGTGGTCGCCAGTATGAAGGTGGTGGGGGTGATCCTCGTGTTGGCGTTGTTGATTACCCCCGGCGCAACGGCCTATTTGCTCGTGCCCCGTCTCCACCAGGTGATGCTGCTAGGATCGGGCATTGGGGTCATCGCCAGCCTCAGTGGCATGTACCTGAGCTACTATTTCAACTTGCCCTCTGGGCCTGCCATTGTGTTGGTCGCCTCAGGATTTTTTGCCCTGGCGTTTCTGCTGAGTCCTCGCCACGGGGTGATCCCCCACTGGCCCCGCCGTTCCCCTCAAAGCTCCTCTCCAACCCGTTCCCAGCCAGCCCCCGCTAACCCTACCGATGAGGCCTGACGCCTCGCAGGGTTGCTAAGGAGAGGGGGGAGGATACTCCCAAGCCAGGGAGATACCTGATCCCGCTGAGTCTGGGGCATTTAGCAGCGGGTTTCTAGGTATTGGCCAATCATCAGTTCTGAACCGGCGCGGGAGATGACCGTTTGGCGAGTGCGGTAGCGCTGGCCAATCAGTCGAATTTCCTCCTCAAAGGAGGAATCGTTGTACTCGGTTTTGAGTTGCAGGGTGCGGTTGTCGGGAAACAGGTATTGGGCAGTCACGGGCTGGCTGGTGGCAAAGCCCCGATCCCGATACAGCGTGGTGCCCCGCACACCAAACAGGGTGCTGCCCTTGACGGGCTTTTTGCCGGTGCCGATGTAGTCGCTTTCCCAGGCCACGGCGGTACCGCAAATCAGGGGGGCCTGGGGGCCAAGCTGGTGAAGATCCGCGAGATGCCGGAGGTGGGGATGCCCCGATTCTAGGAACTCGATGGTGATGTGGCTCACGACTTCCTGGGTTTCGCCGCTGCTGAGGGTGTAGTAGCGGCGTTCTGATCGCCATTCCCCTGCCGTTTCCTGAAAAAAGGCCGTCACCAAGGGCTCAGCTAGAATGCGGGCGGTTTCACGGGAAAAAGGCATAGGATGACATCCAGTGTTTGGATATGGGGATTGAGGCAAGCAGGTCAAGCAATTGAAAAGAATCGCAATTTTGATTTACGTTTCTTAATGAAAGCTTCTTTTCACTATAGTCATGGCTTGACGGGTCGGCAAGCAAAATCCTGTTGAGGGGTGAGTGAGCTTAGGCCCGATTGTACGGATTCTGCGGTGCAAATCTGTAAGCCTTTTTACCCTAGGCTGGCCCGCTGTCCTTGATTGCCTGACCCATCTCTAACGTAGTGCAGTGTCAAGACTAAGAATTAGGGCTTCGACGGTTCGGCGGTTCGACGGTTCGACAGGCTCACCGCTCACCGCTCACCGCTCACCGCTCAGCCCGAACGTGCCATTTGCGGTCGTCACTCGCCGAGGACGTTGGGTTGGTTGGGTTCTGCTATCGTGCCACCCAACCTACGAGCGATCAAGGCTTTTCGGCATTATGTCAGTCGGTCGCTGTCCTGGATTTGGTCTGCCCTAGGGGTACGATAGGGGCGTCCCTCCTTGGTAGGTGATTATGAACCTTTCAGATATCAACTACTTTTTTGAGTGCTGTATTGGCTACTGGGCCATTGAGCGCACCTACCACTACCTGAGCCACCAGGAGATCGAGCGATCCCACACTGATTTTCAGGTGGAGGCCCTCACCCCCGACCACAAGCGTCAGGTCTTGGTGGACAATGCCTACGCTGCCCCCGAAGACCTCGATGGTCTGCCGGGGTTTAACCTCGTCTTTCACACCGTTTCCGAGGGGGGCGAAAAAGTCTCCCAGGAGCTACGGGCGCTGTTTGTCCCGAAGCAACAGGTCAATGGCGTCATCACCGGAGATTATCTACGTGACCGGGCCTACGAAGAAGCGCGTCCCATTGTGTCGAGCTTCCGCTACGATCCCAGCAACCGCGAACTGCTGATGACCACGCCCTACACCCGGGTTGTTTCGGTGGATTCCATCATGCTGGTCAATCCGAATATGCGCATTCGCCGCATCCTAAACTACCAGCGCCCGGAGGCCGGACAGCCCCTCGATACCTTGGTGCTGGCGGGTTTTGGGGTAGAGCAGAAAACGTCCTGCGCCGACTAGGATTCGGGAGGGGTCGGTAAACTGGCCGATTTCCGGTAGCTGGAGGCCAAGCGGGTTTGCACATCTTCGCTGGCAAACTCTAGCACCGTGCTGATAGCTGTGGCAATGGCTTTCTGCTGCTGGCGATGCCGACGGCTTTGGTTGTGAAGGCTGACATCGCTGGCCGTTTGGCCGCTGGTGCCACCGATCAAGACCGTGGAGCGTTGGGCTTGGTGGAGGGTCAAAATCAGATCGTCAATGATGGCTTGGGGAATTTCCATGACCTGTATTCCTGGAGTGAAAGGTCAACCACTGTTATAGTTCCCTCTTTTTGAGTTTTTATCGCCACGGGAGAGAACGTAATAAAGTGACATGGGCGCTTAAAGTTTCAAGGCCCGAGAAGGGAAGGGCAATCAACGAAAGGTTGATCATGCCCTAAAGTTCGATACCGAAAGGTATTTTATGGCGAGAGAATACCCCTCTACCCTAGCAAAGGCCACCCAGGGCGACCGTATCGCCCCTGACAATCCAGTCTAAGTAGATCACAAACTCGCTCTATTGCCCTGCTTTGGCTCTCACCCTAAATCCCTCTCCCCACCTGGGAGAGGGACTTTGAAGGACTTCCACCTCCCCTCTCCCAGGGGGGAGAGGGGCTGGGGGTGAGGGCCAAGCCCATACGAAGAGACATCTTGATGTATCAGGCAATCAGGGTTGCGGGTTAGGCCGTTTGCGCCCAGTAGGCCCGCCAGCCGCCAAATTCGGAAATTTCCCGTTGTCCCTCGCAGAGGATGGGTTCCCCCAGCACCCCCAACACCGTTTCCCCGGTGCTGAGGGTGACTTTGCCGATGGATAGCCCCGGTGGTTCCTGCAACAACACCTGTACCAAGCCATCGGCGGGCATTTGCCACACCTCTAGGGCGACGGCCACCCCCCCCTCGGAAACGCGCACCATGGCTGGATGCCGATCCTGGATCGACCACAGTCGGTAGTCGGGGGTGGTGGTGGCTTCATACAAGAACTCAGCCCCCGCCTGGATCAGGTTGGGGTTGAGTTCTAGCCCTCGCATCAGGGTGCCATTGACCGCGAGTTTGATTGCGTTGGCCATCGGAGAACAGGGAGATTCATCGTCTCCCATCTTCCCTGAATTTGGGCCGTGATGGGTTCCCTAATCTCCAGTGGCTTGGCCATAGTACCTACTTCCAGCCCGCTCGGTCGGTAATGCGGAGGGCTTCGGGGTTATTACGACCAAAAATGGCGGCATTGAGGGAATCAGCCTTAAATTCCCCAAAGCTGGCCACCACGGAGTCGATCGCCACGCCGTCTACCACGGGGTACTCGTTGTTGCTTTCGGCAAAGATGCGCTGGGCATCCGGGCTAACTAAGTACTCTAAAAACGTCAGGGCATCCTCAGCATGGGGCGCGGTTTTTAGGACTCCGGCTCCGCTGATGTTAACGTGGGTGCCCCGGTCGTCTTGGTTGGGGAAGAACACACCAATCGCTTCGGCCACGGCTCGATCTTCGGCCTTGTCAGACTTGATCAGACGCGCCAAATAATAGGTGTTGGAGATAGCGATGTCGCCCAAACCAGCGGCCACCGCCTTGATTTGGTCGGTGTCGCCGCCCTGGGGTTCGCGGGCCAAGTTGGCCACCAATCCCCTTGCCCAGGTTTCCGTTTCCGCTGATCCGTGGGCCGCAATCAGAGAACCCACCAGGGATTGATTGTAGATATTGGTGGAGCTACGGATGAGCAGACGGCCCCGCCATTTGGGGTTGACCAGGTCTTCGTAGGTGGAGAGTTCGGCGGGGTTCACCCGATCCTTGTGGTACATGATCACCCTAGCCCGCTGGGTGAGGCCAAACCACAGGTTATCGGGGTGGCGCAGGTTTTCGGGAACGGCTGCGGTTAGCACCGAGGAATCTACAGATTGGAAGAGCCCTTCCTGTTCGGCCCGCCACAGATTGCCTGCATCCACGGTCATCAACAGGTCAGCGGGGCTATTTTGGCCTTCATTTTTAATGCGCTCAATCAGTTGGGCGGCCTCGGCTTCTACCACGTTGACCCGAATGCCCGTCGCCTCCCGAAAGCCCTCATAGATCTGCTCGTCGGTGTCGTAGTGGCGCGATGAGTACAGATTGACCACTCGGCCCCGATTGCGAAACCACGGGAACTGAGCCTGGACTGATTTGGACTTCAGCCCGCCTATGGCGACAGCGGCGGCGGCGGCTCCAGCTCCTAAAAAGGCACGTCTCTTGAATTTCATTGACATGTTAAATCCCTCAAACCTTTCAAGCGCCCTTGGTTGGATACCTTCGGGCGTCAACGTCGATTGCATTGTAGCGCTTATTGACATGGTTTCCCAATAATTAGAAAAAATATCCCAGGGTAGGTGGCGTCGAGTGGCAACTGCTCTAGGGGCGATTCAGCCCCTCCAAGGGCCTGTATATCCTTAAACTTCGGGTTTAATCGTAGATTGAGGCGGCGATCTAGCGTAAGCTAATAGTGAACCGCTCCTGTTATCTAGCGAAAACTACTGCCAAAGTTTTTCGATAATGATCCCGCCGATTTCCCCCCACCCCACCCCAATTTCCCGCGCCTCAGCCCCCCCAGGTGGTATGACCAAGCTCAGGCCTTGGCTGGGGGGGCTGTGCCTGGTGGCATCCTTGGGGGTTCATGGGGTATTGCTGAGCCTGCCCTGGGTGCCTAGCGCCAAGGAAACCGAGGATCTTGCGGCGCTTGAGGAACCGCCCCCGGCCACCCTGGATGTGGCGGTACTGCCCAGGCCCCAGGCTCCCGCCGAGCCGGATCTCCCCCCTCCGGTTGTCCGTCCTGCCACGACGAGACCCGCTGCTGTGGATCCATCGCCTCGGGTTGCGCCTCCTGTGCCGCCGTCCGTTCCAGAGGTCGTCCCAGAGGTCGTCCCAGAGGTCGTTCCTGTTCCTGCTGAACCCCTGGCCGACCCTGTGCCACCTGCCCCAGAACCCATTTCCACGAACCCCGCGCCAAAACCTATCCCAGACCCAGAACCAGAGCCAGACCCAGAACCTATCCCAGAGCCAGAATCTACCCCAGAACCCA
>JAYKHF010000072.1:0-11403 GCA_035285305.1 Leptolyngbya sp. | reverse complement strand
TTAGAGGAATTGGGGATGTGATAAATCCACGCGTTGAAGTTGAAATTAGGAGGATCGAGCCATGACCCTATTTCCCCTCGGCCTAGAACAAAACCTCCACCCGATTCCCCTTGGCCCCGCCGCTGTTCGGCTATTGTTAACCATCTGCATTCCGGCTGTGGCCATCGAAGACCAAGCCGACGTCCTAGCCGTGTTGGACAAGATGGACATTTTGGACGTCCACGAATCCATGGACATTTTGGACGTCCACGAATACATGGACATCCTGGATATTCACGATGCCTCGGATAGCCTAGAATTAACAGAGGACTTGCCCACGGCGTCCATTATTCCCGGCTGCGAGGCGTAACCCATGGCAGATTTTTTGGACGGCAAAATCTACACCGTTGGCACATCGGGATTAGAAGGCTTGGTTTATGATTTTACCCAGCCCATCGAAAAGAATGAGCCTAGCTTGGTGGACGCCGCCATCGCTTTACGGGTCTGGAAGCTAGCGGGCACTGTCAAATTCTCTACCGACGGCATCCCCGACAAAACCCGCGCCTTGCCGCCGGGTTCACCCGTACCGTCAATCATTTTGAGCGTTGGCAATGGCCTAACCCGAATTAGTAATCAAGCTAAGCATCAAAGCGGTTCTATTCAATTTACCCCGGCTCAACTCGTCACCCTACTAGGCACCGACACGGTAGCGGCGTTTAGCTATCTCTGGGTGATTACGCCTGTCACCAATGGCCCCGCTGCTAGACCGCTAGGGTTTGGGTATGACGGCGTGTTTGGGTTGGTGAAAGAAGGCTATACATTGCCAAGTGCGGCGAAGGTTTAGTGGATGTTTCACCTATCTCTGCTTCCTGATTCCCACCCGGTTATTTTTGTGTGCCTGCCTTGGTTTTGGGTAACGATCTGCGGTAACCAAGATGGGGGATTTTCCGTTGAAATAGAGGAATTGCCAAAGAATGGCCCGCCGGATCAAATCGCCTACATAGAATTTTGTCCCCATAGAATCCGGGGACAATATTGGCGAATCCCCAATACACTTGACCAAAACTAATGGGATGCAAGCCCGCCCTTTTAGGGCGGCTTTTTCTGAACCTTGAGTCTTGAGATTAGATCTCTTAAGACACTGTTCTGCGTTTTCTCTTTTTCTTTGCAATAGGCGCAAAGTAGCTTATATTCCTCATCCGAGCAACGTATGGTTAGCTTTTTCATGCCGTCATTGTGCCGTCATTTGTGATATTATTGTGGCATGAAAGCACGTTATCAGTACAGAATCTACCCCACCGACCAACAACGCCTAGGGCTAGCCAAGCTCTTTGGGTGTTGTCGGGTGGTGTGGAATGATGCCCTGGCCTTGGTCAAGTCAACGCCGGAGGGCGAGAAGTGGCCGAGCAACGCCGAGTTGCAGAAGATCTGTATTACCCAAGCCAAGCGGACTGAAGGGCGGGAGTGGTTGGCGGAGGTCAGCAATATCCCGTTGCAGCAGTCGATTCAAGACTTGGGTGTGGCTTTCAAAAACTTCTTTGATTCCCGAAAAGGCAAACGGAAGGGGCCACGGGTTGGGTTTCCTCGGTTCAAGAAGAAGCTTAATCAGCAGTCGGCTCGGTTCCGTAAGGGCGGTTTCTCTCTCAGGGCTGGGAAGGTCTACCTCGCCAAGATTGGGGAGATCAAAACCAAGTGGTCGAGGCCGCTGCCCTCTGAACCGAGTTCAGTCACGGTGATCAAGGATTGTGCGGGACGGTATTTCCTGAGCTTTGTGGTGGAGGTGGAGCCTGTCATCGTCGAACCCAAAAACCAAGGGGTCGGCGTGGATTTGGGCCTTGAAACCTTGGCCACCCTCAGCACCGGGGAGAAAATCAAAGCCCCGGATACCAGCCATCTGGACAAGCGCATTCGCAAAGGAAAACGCAAACTCGCGAGAGCCATGAAAGGCTCAAAGCGGCGTGAATCGTTGCGGATAGCCATTGCCAGAATGGAAGCCAGACAGCGCGACATTCGCCAAGACTTCAACCAAAAGCTGGCTTCTCGTCTAGTGCGGGAAAACCGTGTGGTGGTCTTGGAGGATTTGAACGTGGCGGGAATGGTGAAGAACCGTTCTTTGTCCAGGGCCATTAGTCGGGCTGGGTGGCGGCAAATTAGAACCCTCTGTGAGGGGAAGGCCCACCTGATCTACGACCGGGAGGTGAGAACCATCAGCCGATGGGAACCCACCTCCCAGGTGTGTTCAGGTTGCGGCTATCGCTGGGGCAAGTTGGATTTGTCGGTGCGGTCGGTGTTGTGCCTCAACTGCGGGGCGGAACAAGACCGAGACATCAACGCCAGCGTGAACATTTTGGCGGCAGGGCTTGCCGACCCGAATGGGCAGACGCTAAGCCGTGTAAGACCCCAATCTGGGGCGGTGGCTTGTCTGTCTACTCATCAGGAGTCCGCCTAGGGCGGGCAGACTGGGAATCCTCGCGCCTTTAGGCCGAGGAGGATGTCAACTATGGGGCTCGCGCCTTTCAGGCCCCAAGGGTCAACGGGGTGATGGCGCAATACCGGGCCTGGGATCGGTGTAGGGTGATGGATGATGGGGCGCAACGAAGCCGAAGGAGGTGGCCATGTTTTCCCAACCTACGCGCAAACGGTTTGGTCAGCATTGGCTCACCAGTGACAAGGTGCTGCGCCACATTGTGGCGGCGGCGGCGGTGACGGATCACGATATCGTGCTGGAAATTGGCCCCGGCACCGGAGTGCTGACCCAGTCCCTGCTGCCCTTGGCCCAGGCGGTGGTGGCGGTGGAAATTGACCGGGATCTCGCCCGTCGGCTGTCCCAGAAATTCGCCCAAACGCCAAATCTACATCTCATTGAAGGGGACTTTTTGGCCCTAGACAGCACCGCCCTCGATCTCCCGACGCCGCCCCTGCTGGAGTCCGTCCGATCGCGCCCCAACAAGGTGGTGGCCAACATTCCCTATTACATCACCGGCCCAATTTTGGAGAAACTCCTGGGCACCATCGCCCAACCCAACCCCCAGCCCTACGACAGCATTATTTTGCTGGTGCAAAAAGAAGTGGCGGAACGACTCTACGCCAAACCGGGCAGTCGGGCCTTTGGGGCGCTCTCCGTGCGGGTGCAGTATTTGGCCGATTGCGAGATCGTCTGCCCGGTACCCGCCAAGGCTTTCCAGCCGCCCCCCAAGGTCGATTCCGCCGTGGTCAAGATCACCCCTCGCCCCCTGCCCGTGGCCGCCGAGTCGCCAGATTACCTGGATCAACTGGTGCGCCTGGGCTTTGCCAGCAAGCGCAAAATGCTGCGCAATAACCTCAAGGCCACCGTAGATCGCGATCACCTCCTCGCCGTCATGACCGACCTCGCCATCCCCGAAACCGCCCGCGCCGAAGACCTCGGTGTACCCCAGTGGGTCGCCCTCAGCAATCGGTTAGGTTCCCCGTAGGGTGGGCAATGCCCACCATCTCAGTTCCCCTACCATCTGGGGGTGAGGTCTTCCGCCGGGGGAAGGGCTACAATCTTCTAGCAACCCCTTTGGTGACCCATGCGCTTGTATTCGCTGCTGGCTGCGGCCAAGATCAACCTGTATTTGGAAATTGTCGGCAGTCGGCCCGATGGCTTCCATGAGCTGATCATGGTGATGCAGAGTGTGAGCCTTGCTGATCGGATCACGGTACGCAGCATCGGCACCGACGAAATTCGGGTGCAGTGTGCCCACCCCCTCGTGCCCACGGATGAGACAAATCTGGCCTACCGGGCTGCCCATCTCATGACCCAGCGATTTCCGGGCATTGTGGCCAAGCTGGGCGGCGTGGAAATTATCCTAGAGAAATCCATCCCCGTGGGGGCAGGGCTGGCCGGAGGATCGGGCAATGGGGCAGCGGTCTTGGTGGGGCTAGATATGCTGTGGCAACTGGGTCTCACCCAGGGAGAACTTCAGGATTTGGCGGCGGAACTGGGGTCGGATATGCCCTTTTGTGTCAGCGGTGGCACCGCCCTAGCCACTGGACGGGGAGAACACCTCGACCCCCTGCGCGGCATCGACGACCTTTATGTGGTGCTGGCCAAATACGAGTCGGAATTTGTCTCCACTCCCTGGGCCTACAAAACCTATCGGGCGGAGTTTGAGCACACCTACCTAGCCGACGATGTTAGTTTTGCAGAGCGGCAACACCAAGTAAAGTCTGGGCCGATGGTGGCCGCCATTGCCCAAAAAGACAAAGCGGCAGTCGGCCATCACCTCTATAACGATCTGGAAAAGGTGGTGCTGCCCGCCCATGCCAAAACCGCCCACCTGAAAGCCACCATGGCCAGCCTCGGTGGCTTGGGCACCCTGATGTCGGGCTCTGGCCCCACCGTGTTCACCCTGGTAGAATCGCAGGCAGAGGCCGACGCCCTGGCCCAGCGGCTGCGTACCGACATCCCCGACCCTGACCTGGGCATTTGGGTGGCGCAGTTTTGGCCCACGGGCATTCAGCTCCATTCCTAGCCTTTTCTCCCTACCTTCGCGGCACCATGTCTGACCCCTCCTCTCCATCCCCAGACCAGGATCCATCCCCAACGCCCGAGCCCCTCTCCCCCACCGCCAAGATCCTCAAGTGTTTCAGCGGTTCTTTGATGGCGGGCACCATTGCCCTACTGGCCTATCGGCTGATGGTCGGCATTGCCACCACCTTTGCCGCCAAGCCAATCCTGTCCGACAATCCCGCGACCATGAATATTGCGGCGGCGGTACGAACCCTGGTGGTGGGCATGGTGGCCCTAGGGGCAGGGGTGTTTGGCATGGCCGCCCTCGGCTTATTTCTGCTAGGGATTCAGCTTTTCTGGCAACGGCTGCGGCCCACAGCCTAGGCGATCCCCACGCTTCCTCAAGCTCAGGATGACCGTAAACGGCACGTTCGGGCTGAGCGGTGAGCGGTGAGCCTGTCGAACCGCCGAACCGTCGAAGCCCTAATTCTTAATCTTGACACTGCACTAGAACTCGTATCTGTCAAAGGGTCAGGAGACCTGACCCCTCCATGGCCCGAATGCGGTAGGGGCGCGATTTCCGCGCCCGGTGCAGAATCTTTTGTCAGCCAACCAGCATCCGCAGTATTACTTAGCAATACCTAATCTAGAACAGCCTCGACTCAGGGTAATTACGAGTCATTACGGGGAGAAAAGATCAGTATACGATCCAATCTGTTACCAATTCTTTATGGGAGTATTATTTTCGGGTTAACAAGTGACTTTTGAGTCAAAGTTGGGCATCTTAGAAGCAGGTTTGGTCGTCATTGAAGTCGTTGTTTACCGAATAATGCTGAGATTGGGGAGAAACTCGTCTTCACGCTTGGCAAATGGTTCTGGGTTGGGTACATATCGCTCATTAAATCCTTAAGGCATAGGGTTAAATGAGAACTGGCTCTAACCCAGGGGGTGGTTGATTGCTGTGAATGAATTACAGATGATTCATGGTCAATCTCATGACGTCTGTGGGTTATTCGTGACTTCAGGGGCCAATAGGGAATAACGCATGACCACCATAGGTGTACTGACTTTGGAGCAAGATGGCTACCCTTGGCCTCAGGGGTGTCGGCCATTGGCAGATCTAGTCTGGGTAGATCCTAGCCTGCCGCTATCGGCGGTGGCCCAGCACTTGGCTGATGCCAGCGAGAGGGTGGTGGTAGTGGCGAAGGCCATGGCCGCACCCCAAGACAGCCCTCGGATTCGGCCCCTAGGAATCATCACAGAAACCGAAATTCTACGGGCCTGTGCCCAAGGAAAAGACCTACGTATACTGACGACGGAGGCCGTCATGGTAGCGGCCCTCACCCTAGCCCCAGGGGAATCTCCCCCCCCAGCCCAGGCGTTGGTCAGGCAGCAGGGGCATCCCTATCTATTGGGAGTCGGTGACCAGGAACAACTCCTAGGGGTAGCCGCCATCACCGATTTGGAACCGCCGCATCCCCCAGGCACACCACCCCCAGCCCAGGCCAACGATAACCACCTAATCACCGCTATCATTAGCCGATTTGCAGACATTAACCCCACCGATTTAGACCAGGAAATTCGCCATGCGCTTCACCTCATAGGCGAAACCACCGGGGTTCAGGGGGTTTATCTCACACTATGCCCCCAGTCGGCCAGCGTTCCCTCCCGCTCTTGGTGGGAGGGCCTCGTCAATGACCAACTGATTCCTGGGCCAAACACCCTGCCCTGGAGTTGCGAGCTTTTAAAGCAGGAGCGCATGGTCTGCGTGCCCAATGTTGCGGATATTACGGATGGATCCGACGACGTCGCTGTTGATCAAGCTCGGTGGCAAGATCAGGGGATTGGGGCGGCGTTGAGTCTGCCGTTGGTGGGCCGTTCTGGGGTGGTTGGGGCCATTGGGGTGGTCTCCCAGCAGCCCGTAGACGGGTGGCTGACGGAAACCGTTCAACTGTTGCAGGTCTTCGGGAAAATCATCGTGGCGACCCAGCAACGGCTGGAAGACGAACGCCAACTTCAAGAGAGTGAGGCGCGTCTGCGACTGGCCCTCAGCGCCACCAACCAAGGGCTATACGACATTGACCTGACCACCGGAAACGTGGTGGTGAGCCCGGAGTATGCCAAGATGCTGGGCTACGATATCGACGACTACCAGGAAACCGAGGAGACCTGGAGCCAGACGCTGCACCCCGAGGATCGAGACGCCGCAACCGCCCTCTACGCGGCCTACATAGCCGGGGAAATTCCCGAATATAAGCTCAGGTTTCGGCTCAAAACCCGGTCGGGGAAATGGAAATGGGTGCTCTCCCTAGGCAAAATTGTGGCCTGGGATGAAACCGGGCGGCCCACGCGAATGTTGGGTACCCACACGGATATCGACGACCTGAAGCAGGCCGAGGAAGCCCTGCGAGCCAGCGAAATTCGCTTTCGCACTTTCATGGACAACAGCCCTATGGCGGCTTGGATTACCAATCCCGAGACCAACATCCTGGAGTACACCAGCCAGGGGTGGAAACGCAACTATGCCCTACCGCCCAGCGACGCCGCCTTGCCCCAGGGGAAATCGCTGTTTGATGTTTTTCCCGAAGCCATCGCCCAGGTCTATGCCCACCACAACCGCTGGGTGGTGGATCAGGGCGAGATGCTGGAGGTGGTGGAGCCTGGAGTGCGGGCAGACCACAGCCCAGGGGAATTCCTAGCCTTTAAATTTCCCCTACCGCAGCCCCAGGGGCACACCCTAGTGGGTGGGGTGGCCATTGACATTACGGAACGAAACCGCACGGAGCAGCGCCTCGCCCTGCAAAGCACCATCCTGGCCAGCATTGCCCGCACCGAACCGCTCCACGACATCCTCACCGCCCTGGTGCTGGCCCTGGAGAACCACCTAGCTGGGAGCCTCTGTTCCCTCTTGTTTTGCGACGGGGAACGGCTTTATCCTGGGGCCGTCCCCAACCTCCCCCCAACCTACAGCGAAGCCCTGCGGGGTATTGCCATCGGGGAAGGCGTGGGATCCTGCGGCACCGCCGTGGCCCGTCGCCAGCCCGTGATTGTCACAGACATTGCCACCGATCCCCTCTGGGCCGACTGTCGAGACTTGGCCCTCGGCTACGACCTCCGGGCCTGTTGGTCGGTTCCGGTCATCGCCAGTGATGGCAATGTACTGGCCACCCTAGCGGTCTATTACCCAGAACCCCGCGCCCCCTTCCCCCAGGACTTGGATACCCTCCAGTTAGCCGCCAACCTAGCCAAGGTGGCCATTGAGAAAAACCAAGCCACCCAAGCCCTAGCCCAACTCAACCAAGACTTAGAAGATCGGGTGATCCAGCGCACCGAAGCCCTCCAGGCCAGCGAAGCCCGTCTGAAGGAGGCTCAGCAGGTGGCCCGCCTCGGCTGGTGGACGATGGATGTTGCCAGTCGTCACCTCACCTGGTCGCCGGAAGCCATGGCCCTCCTGGGGTACAGCGAGGCTGAGGGCCATCTTCCAGAGATGGATCTACGCCACCATGTCCGCTCCGACATCTGGGATCGCTTCTGGCGCTGCATCGACCAAGCCCTAGCCACCGAGGAATCCTGCGCCGTTGACCTACCCATGACCCGCCTAGACGGTACTGAGGGCTGTCTCTTCGTGAAGGCCACCCTCAGTGCCCCTACCCCTGGGGAGAATAGCCATCTCTTTGGCATCGCCATGGATGTCAGTGAGCGCTGGGTGATGCAAACCATTCTCCAGCGCAGTGAGGAGCGCACCCGGGCCACCCTGTTGGCCCTGCCAGACCTGATTTTCCGAGTCAGCCGCGAGGGGATCTATCGCGAGTTTATGGCCTCTCCCCAATCGGGAAACTTAGTTGATCCCGAGTTTGCCGTGGGCAAGCATCTCTCGGAGGCGCTGCCCCCGGGGACGTCCTACCAACATTGGACCCAAAAACTCAAGGCCATTCAGGTCGCCCTCGATACCCAAACCGTGCAGTGCTACGAACAGAGCATCCCCGTTAGCGGGGAACTGCGCTACGAGGAAGTGCGGGTGGCCCCCTGTGGCCGGGATGAGGTGGTCTTTTTCATTCGAGATATCAGCGACCGCAAGCGCACCGAACTGGAACTGACCCGCAGTCGAGATCTGCGGGAGGCCGTCTTTAATGAGTCCACCGATGCGCTGTTCCTGGTGGATGGCCACAGCCGTAGAACCCTAGACTGCAACCAGCGGGCGGTGGATTTGTTTGAAGCGGAGGCCAAGCACCAGCTCATCAACATCGAAGGCCATCGGCTTCAGGTGCATCCCTTCACCGCCGAAGACTTTCAGGCCATTGACGAGGCCCTCGCCAACCATGGCTTTTGGAGCCAGGAATTGGAGTACCGAACCTTTCAAGGCAAGGTCTTTTGGGGCGGCATCGCCAGCAAGCTCATTACCATCGCGGGGCAGCGTCTCGAACTGGTGCGGGTAACAGACATTAGCGAGCGCAAACAAGCCGAAGCGGTGCTGCGGCAAACCAACCAAGAACTAGCCCGGGCCACCCGCATGAAGGACGAGTTTTTGGCCAATATGAGCCATGAACTGCGCACGCCCCTCAATGCCATCTTGGGGATGACCGAAGGCCTGCAAGACGAAGTCTTTGGCCCCCTGAATGATCGGCAGCAAAAGGCTCTGCGCACCATCGCCCACAGCGGCGATCATCTGCTCGAACTCATCAACGACATTTTGGACCTCGCCAAAATTGAAGCGGGGCAGATGACCCTCGAACCCACCCCCGTCTCCGTGAGCTATCTCTGCTCCTCCAGCTTGCCCTTTGTGCAAACCCAGGCCCAGGCGAAGAACATTGCCCTGCACCTGCACCTGCCCGACTCGATCCCCTATCTGCTGGGGGATGAATGCCGCCTACGCCAGGTGTTGATCAACCTGCTCAACAACGCCGTCAAATTTACCCCCTCCGGCGGCAGCGTCACCCTCGACGTCCAGATCCTCACCCCGCCAGCCGAGGGGGAAGACCCCTGGCTGCGCATCACCGTCAGGGATACAGGGATTGGCATTGCCCCAACGGATCTAGATAAGCTGTTCCAGCCCTTTGTCCAAATCGACAGCACCCTCAATCGCCAATACAACGGTACCGGACTGGGGCTAGCCCTGGTGCAACGCATGGTAGAACTCCACGGGGGGCGGGTGCAGGTCACCAGCGAGGTGGGGGTCGGCAGTCAGTTTGCCGTGGACTTGCCCACCAAGATCTTTCCCCACTCACCGTTGCCCACCGCCTCTGATCAACCCACCGACAACCACAAGACTTTTCCCACCGAGACCTTGCCTCTGATTCTCCTGGTAGATGACAATGAAGCCAACCTCCATACCTGTGCCAGCTACTTAGGGGCCAAGGGCTATCGCCTAGAGATGGCCAAAACTGGACGGGAAGCGGTGGCCCAGGCCAAGCAGCATCGTCCTGATCTGATTTTGATGGATGTTCAAATGCCCGATGTAGACGGGCTAGAAGCAACCCAGCAGATTCGGGCCGATCCCAACCTCGCCCACACCCTGATTGTGGCGCTCACCGCCCTGGCCATGCCCCAGGATCGGGAATATTGTTTAGCGATGGGTCTGGATGATTACATTAGCAAGCCAGTAAAACTCAAAGATTTAGTGGCCACCATTCAGACTCTTCTCAACCGTCGGGTATCTTCTCTATGACCTTTTCCATCCTAGTTGTTGACGATGAGCCAGATAACTTCGACGTCATCGAGGCCTTTTTAACCCAGGCAGAATACCACCTGGACTACGTGGAAAGCGGCGAAAAAGCCCTGGCGCTCCTCCCTGTCCTCCAACCCGACTTGATCTTGATGGATGTGATGATGCCGGGGATCGATGGGTTGACCCTGTGCCGCCAAATCAAGGCCAGCAACGAGTGGCAGTCGGTGCCCATTATTATGGTGACGGCCTTGGCTTCCAAGGAAACCCTAGCCCAGTGCCTAGAGGCCGGGGCCGACGATTTTGTCAGCAAGCCCGTCAACCGCCTAGAACTGATCGCTCGGGTGCGGTCAATGCTGCGCATTCGTCAGCAGTATCAGCAGCTCAATACCTTCAATGCCCAACTTGAGGCCAAGGTGGCGCAGCGCACCGCCGAACTGCAAGACCTGCTCTACTACGACAGCCTCACCCATTTGCCCAGCCGCACCAACCTGCTGGAGCGGCTGGGCTATCTCCTCGCCGACCAACGCACCGACTTTGCCCTGGTCTACCTGGATTGCGACCAGTTCAAGCTGGTGAACGGAGCCTTTGGCTACACCGTGGGCAATCAGTTGTTGCAAGCGATCGCCGAACGCCTCCGGCAGCACCTCCGTCCCAGCGATCTCCTAGCCCGGGTGGGGGAGGACGAATTTTGTTTCCTGCTGAACCCCACCCCCCCCGATTTTGCCCTAGAGGCTTGGGTGGAGGAGGTGCTTCAGTCTTTCCAGCAGCCCTTCCAAACCCCCCAATGCGAGATGTTTATCACCGCCTGCCTGGGGCTAGCCCTAGGGGATGCGGCCACCCTTGCCGCCGATCCCGAAGCCCTACTCCAGGCCTCCGATACCGCCATGTATCGGGCCAAACGCCAGGGTAAGGGCTGCTATCAACGGTTTGATCCCGAACTGTATGAGGCCACCCTGCGCCGCATCACCCTCGAAAATGACCTCCAACGCGCCCTCGACCAAGGGGAACTGGTGGTCTACTATCAGCCCATTGTGGCCCTAGCCACGGGTCTCGTGGCCGGATTTGAGGCCCTGGTACGTTGGCATCATCCAGAACGCGGCATTGTGTCACCGGGAGAATTTATCCCCTGTCTCGAAGAAACGGGGCTGGTGGTGCGGGCGGGGCTGATTGTCCTGCGGCAAGCCTGCACCCAGCTTCAGCAATGGCACCAACAGGGCTGGACAGACCTCACGCTTTCCGTCAATCTCTCGGTGCGGCAGTTTGCCAGCCCCACCCTGCTGGCGGA
>JAYKHF010000071.1:0-28168 GCA_035285305.1 Leptolyngbya sp. | reverse complement strand
CTCCTCACATAATACATATAAATACTTGGCTTCTCCCAAGGTATTTATAGTATTTCTCCTACTTCTCATGACCCTTTTCTTCATGCCTCTGAATCTGGCTGTACAGGCGACTATCTTAACGGTGCTTTTAACATCTTTCGTGTTAATTTATTTAACCCAGTCAGAAGCAGGCAGGACTAACCTATTAGCCCAAAAAGAATTAGTATTTCTAGGGTCAATATCCTATTCACTCTACCTGTGGCATTGGAGTGTCTTATCAATCAGTAGATGGACAACTGGCATTTATTGGTGGCTTATTCCAATTCAGCTTGGAATAACATATGTTCTTGCATGGCTCTCCTTTCGTTACATTGAAGTTCCATCAAGAAGGCTAAGGTGGCCTAAAAAAGGCTGGGTGGTTATCCTTTATGGAATTTCAACTTCAGCTATTGTTTCTGGACTTTTATTGTCGCTAGCTATAGTTCCTAGCCTGAGTTTATATTCTGGTCGCCATCCTGAGTTAATTGCAAAAGGAGTTAGTTCATTAACTAATCATTATTCTATTGATGGGATTGAGGGTAGATGGGAAGGGATGGACTGTGTTATATCAGGTGAAGTGGATATAGGCAAAAAGATTAATATAAAAAAATGCACCCTAGGATCTTTGGAAAATTCAAAAACAAGGGTGCTAGTGGCAGGAAATTCTTTTTCAGCATCTTTTGCCCATGCTTTTGATGACTTGATACGTGAAGATCAGTACTCTGTTATTATTACTTCTTCGTGGGGATCGTCTGTAGTACCAAGTCATCTCCAAGAAAGTAATCGTAATACTGTTAGCAATCACTCTGATCACTACTGGTCGCTTATTGTTTCCGACATAATTCCTGCCCTTAAGCCTAATGACTGGGTGTTTTTAATTAACGATATGGCAGGACTTTCTCCTCCAGTTAGGACATCCGATGGTGATGCTTATTTTCGGAAATTTCAAGATGATTTAATAGCATTCTCTAGATTTCTTGATTCTAGGAATCTGAACCTAGCTATTCTGCACGGGAACCCCTTCGCAAGAGAGGCTAACTGTAAGCCCAATGTTGCCATGAGACAGTGGTTTCATCCATTTGGAACGCCTTGCAAATTGCCTGGAAGAAGAGTTTCGCTACAGAGAAGACAAAGGTTAGATGATTTTCTTCGTTCCCTCGAGCAAGAAAGAAAGATCTCTGTTGTAGACTTATTTAATATCTTTTGTCCTGGTCAAATCTGTACTTATAATGCAGCCAATGGAGATCTATTGTACCGAGACGAATATTCTCATCCATCTGTTGAGGCTGCTCGTTTATCGGCTCCCGTTATCCGTCAGATTTTAACCCGACATTCCGCAGGTTGACCAATAATCTTCATCAATATGGATCGATTGTGAGGTGTCTGAAAGCCATTGATAAATAGAATCTGTCGTCCAAGAGATTGCGACGTGTTAAGCTGCTACTCGCGATAGATCATGACTCGCTTGCCAGGATTCCCTAGCTGAGAGGCTTTCGGTGATCGGCTTGGGCAATGCACAGGAAGAAACAATCATCAACCTGCGGAATTTCGACTATAAACACCCGCTATCCCAGATGCCCTGTGACTGAAGACCTCTTTTTGATCTGCACAGGATCTCAAAATCATCGCCGTAGTAGTTGCCCCAACCCGAATCTTCCCGCAACCTACCCTAGCGGGAAGCTCGAAATAGTAGGTATAGCCCAATTCCCAAGCCTAGGAAGGTGGGCAACCAGGCCGCAGCAAAGGGGGAGATGATGCCCACTTCCCCCATGGCATTGGTGATGAAAGACAGCAGGTAGTAGCCAAAAATAATCACAATGCTGATGCCAAAGCTAGTGGCACGGCTGGTGCGCTGGGGCAACACCCCAATGGAGGAGCCCACCAAGCCAAAAACAACGCACACAAAGGGCAGGGCGTACTTTTGTTGAATGCGAATTTGCCAACGGCGAATTTTCTTTTCGTCGCCACTTTGGCGTACCAGTTCGAGTTGCTGGGTGGCCTCAGCAATGTTCATTTCCGTATCGTTTTTGGTGCGACTAGCCAGATCTAGGGGAGTGCGGGGCAGTTGGAGTGCCTGGGTTTCAAAGGTAACGATGTTGCGGAAGGAGCCATCGGGAGCCACTACATAGATGGTGCCGTTGTAGAACGTCCAAACGTTGTTTCGCACATCCCAGATCGCACTTTCAGCACTGACAACCTGGTTGAGTCCCTTCTGGGAGAAATCTAGGATGGTGAGCCCGTGCATGGTCGTGCCGTCAAAACGGCGGGCGTAGAACTGGCGTTTGAGTTCCTGGGCGTCGGGGTCGTCGGCAGCGGGCTGAAATTCTTGGTAGAAAATGTTGCGTTCTTGAAAGGGGGGGCGTTCAGAATTGAGCGCCTGCTCTAGGGTAACGGCGGCTCGGTAGTTGGCCGCCGGGGTAATCAACTCATTGAAGACAAAGGTGAGCCCCGTAATCAAAAAGCTCAAGACCACTGCCGGGGCAATGATGCGCCGAATGCTGACCCCCACCCCTTGCAGCGCGATCAGTTCGCTGTCGCTAGAAAACCGGCTATAGGTCATCATCGTCGAGAGCAGGGTGGACATGGGGAAGGCTAGCACGACGAATTCCGGCAACTTCAGCAGAAAAATCTGGGTTGCTAGGGTAATGGATAGCCCCGACTCGGTGATGCGGCGAATCAGCTCGAACAAGGCCCCAATGGAAATGCCGATGGAGGAAAATGCCCCTACCCCAAACAAAAACGGCAGGGCCAGTTCCTTGGCAATGTAGCGATCCATGATGGCGATCTGGGGCCACCAGGACGGAGGACGAATCAGGGATTGCGGAGGAGAAGAGACCGTAGCCATAGCAAAGACCAGGATAGAACGGGAGCCAGTCGCGGCAAACCACAGCGGAAACCGCTAGCGAGAGAGGGCTTAAAGAGAGAAGTCCTGACCGAGATAATGTTCCCGCACCAGGGGATTTTGGTAGAGGTCATCGGCATTGCCGGAGGCGAGGATCTGGCCATCACTCATGATGTAGGCGCGGTCGATAATGCGCAGGGTTTCGCGCACATTGTGATCGGTAATCAAAATGCCCATCTCTCGGTCTCGCAGTTTGGCAACGATGTCTTGAATTTCGGCCACAGCGATGGGATCTACCCCGGCAAAGGGTTCATCCAAAAAGAGAAACTTTGGCCCATCCACCCCGGAGGCGAGGGAACGGGCCAGTTCCGTCCGCCGCCGCTCGCCGCCGGACACCTGGATACCCAGCGTATTGGCAACTTTATCTAGGCGAAACTCCTTCAGCAAATAGTGCAGCCGATCCTCATGTTCCTCAACGGGAACCCGGGTTTGTTGCAGGACGAGGCGAATATTATCGGCCACGGAGAGATTGCGGAAAATACTGGCTTCCTGGGCTAGGTAGCCGATGCCCAACCTGGCCCGCTGATGCATGGGCAGGTCAGTGATGTCGATCTGATCGAGGCAGACCTTACCCTGATCCGGACGTTCTAGGCCCGTGGCCATGTAGAACGTGGTGGTTTTTCCGGCTCCGTTTGGCCCCAGCAGGCCCACAATTTCCCCTTGGGCCACCGACAGGCTGACACGGTTCACCACCTGGCGTTTGCCGTAGATTTTCTGCACGTTATCCAGAACAATTTTCAAGGGAGCCTAGGCAGGTAAGGATCAAACCGCTCAGGGTCAAGCAGCGCTAAAAAAATTGTACCAAACGCCCGTTGACCATTCAGGGCGGGCGGATCGAGAGGCCTAGGGCGTGAACGGCCCCGTGCCTGCCGGGGAGGGGGAGGAAGAAGGGGCAGGTATGGATTCCCCGTCAATATCTAGGATGGTGGCGGGGGGCGTTGGGGCCGTTCGCGGGGGGCTAGGCGATGGGACAGCGACGACGGGGTTTTGGGAGGCAGGCAGTTGATAGATCGCCTCCACCTGATCGCTAGGCCGGGGAGCCGCCACAAAGCGCCCTTCGTCAATGAGGTAGGTCACCACTTCGGCCCGCAGGGTATTGCCCTGCTGGGTGACGAGCACGTTGCCACTGAGGATAATGCGCCGCTCGTTACTGTAGTAGTCAGCTTGGGCGGCGGTGGCCCGAATGCCCTGGGCGGGATAGTCAATCTGTACATTGCCCCGGGCTGTGATGATGCCCGTATTGGTGTTGGCCTCCTGGACATCGGATCGCAGGGTGATGGTGTCCTGGGCTCGCACCCAAAGCGCCCCAGGGCCAAGGCTGCCCAGCAGGGACAGCAGCCCCACCACAGGTAGCCACCACCATCGACGTTGAATCTTGCCCATCGCCATGCCCAATCTCCCCATGCCTTACAGCCACCGTCACATTACAGCCACCGTCACCATACTTTACCCTAGCCCGCTCCCTCCTTCGAGGGAGGCCCACAGAGGGTTAGCCCCAGCCGTCGATGGCGAAGACGGCCTGGGCGGGCGGAACCCCAATCAGGCTTCTAGTCTACCGTGAGCAAGAATCTCCCCCGCCCCGTGTGGTCAAAGGCGTTGACGATGACTCGGTAGGATCCATTGCGGGGCAAGGTCACCACCAGTTCAGAGTTGGTGTCGCTGGGGTGGCGATCATCGTTTTCGCCCAGGCGGTTGCCCTGATCATCCAGCAGAATGAGATAGGTGTCGAAGACATCGCTGCTGAGCTGAATCCGCACGGTTTGGCCCGCTCGCCCCTGGAACCAATATTCCTGATATAGGGATCCATCGTTCAGGGTGTCATCCCCAGGGGCCAACGTGCCCGGTTGGCGTAGAATGGTGCCGCTGCCCTGGGATGGGCCAGAGGGGGATCCGCTGCCGCCGCCGCTGAGCCGCAGTTGGTAGCGCCCGGTTTCGCCCTCGGCGTAGGCATTGGCGAAAATCAGGTAGGTGCCGGTGTAGGGCAACTGCACCGATAGACGGGCATTGAGGTTCCCGCCGCTGTCGTCATCTTGCACGAAGAAATCATCGTTGTCGGCGGAGAGCAGGATCAGGTAGGCATCGAGTTCATTGCTGGCCATGTCGATGGTGATCCGTTGTCCAGCCCGCCCCTCAAAACGATAGGGGTTGTAGTAGCTGCCATCGGGCAGGATGTTACTACGGCTGTCTAACTGGCCTTGAATGGGGGATCCATTGATGGCGATGGCGGTGGGTTCGCGGTCGCTGCGGCCCGGGGTCTCCGCCGTTGTGCTGGCTTGCCCAGAGCGCACAGCCGATAGGAAGCGCTCCACGGCGGCGGTGGGGATGGCAAACCCAATCCCCACATTTCCCCCGGATTCTCCGGTGGTAAAAATCGAGGTATTCACACCAATCAGTTGCCCCTCTCGGTTGAGCAATGGGCCACCGGAGTTGCCGGGGTTGATGGCGGCATCGGTTTGAATCAGGTTCCGCTCGGTGTCAATGCGGCTCACAATCCCCACCGTGAGGGTGCCCTGGAGGCCAAACGGACTACCAATGGCCAGGGCGCTTTGGCCCACCCGCACCGAATTGGGCGGGGCCAGGGTGACGGTGGGCAGGTTGCCGGGATTTCCCCGTAGGCGCACAGCGGCGAGGTCAAGGCGATTGTCGCCATAGCCCACCACATCCCCCTGAAAGGTACGGCCATCGGTGAGGCGTACCGTCACCACGCGGTCACTGCCCACCACATGGGCATTGGTGAGAATTAAGCCGTTGGCATCGACAATGCTGCCGCTGCCGCCCCCCGTGCGGGTTTGAATGGCCACCACCGCTGGACTCACGCGATCATAGACGCGCACCGTGGTCGCTTCGTCTAAGGTCGCTTGGGCGAAGGCGGGTGCCATACTAAAAGCGCGAAGGCTAGGGGCGACGCTGCCCCCCCCGCCTAGCAGCGTCCCCAGCACCAGGGAACCAGAAGCCAATCGTGTGAAAAGCGTGTGTGCCATAGCCATGCCGTTGAGATCGATCCGTCATATCGACAGCTAGAGTATAGGACTTGCCAAGCCCCCCTGTAGGTTCCCCAGGGGAGTTTACCTGAGGTCGGCAGGGCCTAAACCGGCCTCCATGCACCCCGGTTCGCCAGGGCGGATCTAGGTTTGCCGGACGGTGATCGGCAGGACTGACCACAGCGGGAAAGGGCGGTCATCCTGGGGATACCGGGTACCTAGGGGCAGGGTTCTGAAACCCGCCAGAGGGGGGCCCTGAGGTTTTGAAGGAGCGCACCTCATTGAGCGCGACATAGCACTGGCTCAGTTCGTCGATCAGGGCGGTGGTGGCCTTAGAATTGCCGAGGGCACAAGCGAGGTCGAGGTGCCGCTGGAGATACACAATGGCTCGGCTGTAGTCTTGGATCGCTAAGCTGGCATGGGTGATTTGCGTGAGCACGCGCCGGGTGGTTTGGTTGCTGGGCACCGCCTGGGGATGGAGGTCATACAGGCGCAGAAATTGCTCGTAGCACTCAATGGCCTGGGTATAGTGGCGCAGGGTTTGGTAGGTATTGCCCAAATTTTGCAGCACTTGAAGCTGAGTTTTGGTGTCCCCCAGGGCCTTGGCCATGATCCAACTCGATTCGTAGAGCGTAGCCGCTTGGCGGTTTAGCCCCTTCGTGCGGTAGATCATCGCCAGGTTATTGAGCACCCGCATCTCTGACTGAACATCGTTCAGTTCCTTGGCCAGTTGCAGGCTTTGCCCCATGTAATTCAGGGCCGTTTGAGGATCGCCGAGGTGCCGGTAACAGTTGCCTAGGTGTTCTAAAACCTGTTGTTCTAGGGGCTGATCCTGCAAGTTTTGCGCCAGGTTCAAGCATTGGCGACCATAGTCAGCGGCCCAGAGATAGTCGGCTAAACGATAGTAGGCATGGGCTAAGGTCAGCAGCACCTTAGCGGCATTGGGGGCATCGGCGGCTTGCTGAAATCCAACTAGCGCCTGTTGCAGTTGGGTGAAGGCCTGGACATATTGTCCTTGCCGAAATTGCGTCAACCCTTTGGTCAGGGCCTGATCGGCCTCCGCCCTTAGCCGCAATCGATCCGCCTCCGTTGCGGGGGGGGCAGGGTCGGCAGGGCGGGGAATACGGAGGGTTTCATCCTCAATGGTCAGGAATGGCCTAGAACGAGGAGAACGAGAGGGCGGGAGTTGCATAGCGTTAACACAGCGACGCTGTGGAGACAGGCCGACTGACGGTACGGCTTTCCTAGGCTAGGGTGGATCCCCAGGGCAATCCGAGAAAACCACAGTAACTTTATCGTAACTTTGCAAAGATTCTTGCGAATACCGTATAACCACATATTCTAGCTAGTTTTAGCTCGGCAATCTCCGATGGGAGCCATTATCTAGGCTGAGGCCCTCAGGCCCCCGGCCCTGGTTGGCTGACCAAAGATTCTGCACCGGGCGCGGAAACCGCGCCCCTACCGCATTTGGCCCATGTAGGGGGCAGGTCTCCTGCCCCTTCGAGGAATCTGGGTTCTGGCAGGGTTTGTCAGTCAATCAGCCCCCGGCCCTAGCCTTTAGTATGGGAAATGGCGCTATTTCTCACTGACCCCGTGACCGATTCTCCCTTCCTCCATGAAACGTTGTTATTTGACCCCGCCCCAGCCACGGGGGAAGCGCTATCGGTCATCTTTGCCTTTCCGAATACCTACAGCGTCGGCATTACCAGTCTGGGCTACCAGGTGGTCTGGGCCACCCTGGCCCGTCGGTCTGATGTGGCGGTGAGCCGTTTGTTTACGGATCACCAGGAACCCCTGCCCTCACAGCCGGATGTCGTGGGTTTTTCGTTGTCTTGGGAGTTGGATTATGTCAATCTTCTGTCCCATCTAGAGCACCTCGGCCTCCCTCTCCATGCCGAAGACCGAGGGGATGGTCATCCCATTGTTTTTGGCGGTGGCCCGGTGCTCACGGCGAATCCAGAGCCCTTCGCCGCTTTTTTTGATGTGATTTTGCTGGGGGATGGCGAAACCCTCCTGGATGATTTCTTTGATCGGTTAAGCCAGCTCAAAACCGCTGCCCGCGATGAAAAGTTACGCCATTTGGCGCAGATGCCGGGGGTGTATGTGCCCAGGCTGTATCGCCCGATTTATGCCGACGCGACGGGGCCAATGGTGGCGATTGAACCCGTCAGCGATGGGATTCCCAGCCAGGTGCAAAAGCAAACCTACCGGGGCAATGTGCTGTCTACCTCCACGGTGGTCACTCCCCTAGCGGCCTGGGAGAATATCTTCATGGTGGAAGTGGTGCGAAGCTGTCCAGAAATGTGCCGATTCTGCCTCGCCAGCTACCTCACACTTCCCTTTCGCACCGCCAGCTTAGAGGGGTCGCTCATCCCCGCCATCGAGCGGGGCCTAGGGGTGACGGATCGCCTGGGCTTACTAGGGGCCTCCGTTACCCAGCACCCCGAATTTGAGCCCCTGTTGAACTACCTCAACCGACCTCAGTTTGACCATGTCCGGATCAGCATCGCCTCGGTGCGGACGAGCACCGTCACCCCTCACCTGGCGGCAACCTTGGCCCGCCACGGCACCCGATCCGTCACCATTGCGGTGGAGAGCGGTGCGGAACGGGTGCGCCAGATCGTCAACAAGAAGCTGGATACCGAAGCCATTGAAGCCGCCGCTATCAATGCCAAGGCCGGTGGCCTGAGTGCCCTCAAGCTCTACGGCATGGTGGGCATCCCCGGGGAAGAGATGGCGGATTTAGAACAGACCACTACCATGATGCAGCGCCTCAAAAAAGCGGCCCCCGGCCTACGGTTCACCCTGGGTTGCAGCACCTTTGTCCCCAAGGCCCACACCCCATTTCAGTGGTACGGCGTCAGCCGCGAGGCGGAAAAACGGCTGAAGTTCCTGCAAAAACAACTCGGCAAAATGGGCGCAGACTTTCGGCCCGAAAGCTACAACTGGTCGGTCATCCAGGCCCTCATTTCCCGGGGCGATCGCCGCCTGACCCCGCTCCTAGAGCAGGTTCGCCACTATGGCGACTCCCTCGGCAGCTACAAACGCGCCTTTAAGGCCATGAAAGGCCAACTGCCCCCCCTAGAGTTCTACGTCCACGACCCCTGGCCGACCGACCAACCCCTACCCTGGGATCATCTCCAAGGCCCCCTGCCCAAGGCCACCCTGGTGAAGCACCTAGCCGAGGCCCAGTCTGCCATGGCTCCCCTCCACCCCACGGCCTAACCGTGGGCCGACACCACTGGGCTTTGACTATGGGTATCCAGTCGCCGCCATTCCTGCTGAAGGGACTCTTGCAGAGCCCGGTTGAGGGGGTCTAGGCGGGCCGCTTTTTTCAAGCAAGCCGCCGCCTTCGTCCAGTGGCCGTGGTTCAGGGACATTTGGCCCCAGCGGTAGTAGGTAATGGCATGCCACTGCCGAATTTCTGGGTCATTGGGGAAGCGATAGGCGAGCCCTTCTACCAGGGCAACGGCCCTAGGGTATCGCTGGGCTTGGAAGAGAGCCTGAAGCTGCTTGAAACTGCTCTGCTTCAAGTCCTGATCGCTTTCTGCGACGGCGGGAGGCGGTTGCACCGGCGGGGATGGATCGGACGAACCACGTCCTGGAGAAGGGGTTGGGGGCGTAGAGGGCATCGAGGCCGAAGCCGCTGTCGCCACGGGCTGGCGGCCCAGGGGCTTGGATCGAGCCACCCTGGCCGTGGGGATCGCTGTCTGCGGTTCCGTTGCCCTGGGGGCCGCAGGAGTTGGGCGGGCAGGGCGAGGGCTCACCTTCGACATCCCCGCCGGTAGATCATCGACAATGGCCTGGTAGGCCTGGGTGATTTGAACGAATTTCTCCTTGGCCAGATGATCCCCCGGATTCACATCGGGGTGATAGAGCCGCGCCAAGTTACGATAGGCCAGCTTCACGGCCTCAAAGTCGGCCCCGGTGCGCAGGCCTAGAATTCGATAGTAGTGTGCCGCTGCCATGGAATCTTACCTTTGGTAGTTGCCCCGCAGACGAACCCCAGTCCTCAACGGCATGGAGTTCAGTGCATCGTTTAGGTCGCCCCTATTTTGCCAACTTTAAGGAAAAATGGCGCACTCTTGGCCCAGTCTTTTGGCCGGGGCTAAAGGTTAACCCAGAGCCTAGGCGGCTGACCGTGAGGTGCCCAGGCTAGCACCCCACGGTCAGGGTGATGGGCCTATCCACACCCAAGCCTCAGGGGAAACACTTATCGACCCTCCACTTGACCATTGAGTTGGAACCGCGCCCAGGACTGCTGGAGCCAAGTGGGGGCTGGAGCTTGGGCGGTGTAGACGGCAATGACATTGGTGAGGGGGCGTCCGGTGGGGACGAGAATTCGGCCCTGGGAGGCCAGGGCGCGGGATCCGCCGCCATCCAGGTTCATCGCCTCATGGCAACCAATCGCCCGCATCACCTGGGCCTCCTGTTGCAGAGTCACGTTTTGGTCAAAGTTCACTAGCATCAGCCGCCGACCATCGGCAGAAAAGCCAATCGCCGTGCGGGCCGCTGCCCCGGAGATCACCCGCGCATCGCTGAAGCCCTCCAGTTGGGGGTTAATCCAGGGACTGCCTCCCCGCAGCAGCCGGGGGCCACAGGTGATGGAAAACCAATGGCGATCCCATTGGGGGACACCCTCCGCCCGAGCCGTCACCATCTCAGGGCGATTCCCCACCCGCAGACCCAGGGTGGTGCCGAAATTTTCCCACTGGCTATATTTCAAGAACCGTCCGCCAGAAACCATGTTACCCATCACCGAAAGTTGGGCATTCTGAGCAAAGAAGGTGCCGTTGGCCACCACCGCTGCCCGCAACCGACTGACCATACTGCCAAAGGGCTCGGCCCCATAGCTGCGTTGGTGGGTGTTGGCTTGGGGGGCATTGTTGGCCAAGCCGATGTGTAAAAACGTGCGGGGATCGGTGAGATCAACGGTTGTGAGGTAAAAACTCTGGCCCGCTGCACTACTCCGCACGGCCTGCACCGCCTCCGCTGGGCGGATCAGCCCCACCCCCTGGGCTAGGGCCGCCCCGCCTAGGGCCAAAAATGAACGTCGTCCGAGGGAAATGCGAGGTGTCATGGTGGTGTCCTGTGTCGAGAAGAAGTTCGTCAAACCAAGGACCATAGGGCCAAAACCCAAGGGGGATATCCCCATCCAGCGTTGTGCCAGGGGCAGCATAGCCGGGGGTTAGGGCCGTTGAACGGGCAACCTGATTTCAGAATGCCCAGTCCAGGGAGTGAAACTCACACAGGTAACGAGGTTTGTAAGCGAAATTGGTAAGCGAAATTGGCAGGCGAAATTGGTAGGCGAAATTGGTAGGTGTGATTTGAAGGTGAAATTTGTAGGCGAAAAGGAACAAGTCATGAATCAGCATCAATGGATTGCCGTAACGCTCGGACTGATGATGGTGGGGACGGGGGACGGGGTGGCCCAGGCCCAAGCCAACCTCTCCAACCAACAACTAGCGGAGCAATGGGTGAATTGCCTCCAGGGCCGACCCAGCACCGTGGGGGATTGCGGGGCCGTGCAGGGCGAATTTAACCGGCGGGCCAATGAGATCCGCCAGCGCGATCTGAGTATCCAGCGGGGAGCAGCCCTACCCAACTCATCGACAACACCCGCCGCATCCCCCGCATCCCCCACCACACCCGCCGCCCGCACCGCATCGCCGTCCCCTCGCCCCGCGAACTCCAACCGGGTGGCTAGCGAGGATGATCCGAGCTGCGCAGGGCGAGAGGTGGTGATCATGGCAGGGGGATATCTCTGTCGCTAAGGCCCATGACTCGCGCCCATCACGAATTTCAGGCGCAAACGTCGGATTGCTGGCCCGCCAAACGTAAACTGGCCAAAAGCAAACCCGCTAGGAGTCTCACAGGACTCCTAGCGGGTTTTAGACTCAAGCGCACCACTCAAGCGGACTAATCTGCAACCACCTCCCACAGGGGAGAAACCCTCGCCCTAGGGGGGATGGGATTGAGTTACATCTTGAGCTACATCTTGAACTACATCTTGAACTGACCACCCTTGGCTGGGTCAGACCAGTCGCAGGCAAAGCCCTTGGTGTCGGGCACAAACTGGTTCCAGGGTTCTGGATCCACGGGGCCTTCGGTGGCCCACAGAACCTCGAACATACCGTCTTCCTTCACTTCCCCAATCCGCACGGTCTTGGAGAGGTGATGGTTGACGTTCATGGTCACGGGGCCTTCGGGGGCCGCCATGCTTTGGCCATAGGCGGCAGCGCGCACTTCGGGGATATCGAAGGTGCCAGCGGCTTCCACCGCCTGCTTCCAGAGGTACACCATGATGTAGGCGGCTTCCATCGGGTCATTGGTAACGCGGTCTTCACCAAATTCTGCGAGGAAGTCGGCCACCCACTTTGCGTTTTCGGGGGTGTCCACGGTTTGGAAGTAGTTCCAGGAAGCGAGGTGCCCCACCAGGAACTCAGGCCCAATTTGGCGAACCTCTTCTTCGGCCACGCTCACGGACATCACGGGGTAGAGATCCGGCCCCATGCCCGCGCCCTGCAACTGCTTGAAGAAAGCCACGTTGCTGTCGCCATTGAGGCTGTTGAAGATCACCCCACCGTTGGGCAGGGCCGCCTTGATCTTGGTAATGATGGGGGTGACTTCCGTGTTGCCCAGGGGCAGATAGTCTTCCCCAACCGTGTTGCCGCCCCGGGCGGTCAGTTGCTCTTTAATGATGGTGTTGGCGGTGCGGGGGAACACATAGTCCGACCCGACCAGGAAGAAATCCTTCCCTTTGTTTTCCAGCAGCCAATCCACGGCGGGCTCAATTTGCTGGTTGGGTGCAGCGCCGGTGTAGAAGATGTTCTTAGAACATTCCTGACCCTCGTACTGCAACGGGTACCACAGCATGTGATCCTTGGACTCGAACACCGGCAGCACGGCCTTGCGGCTAGCGGAGGTCCAGCAGCCGAACACCACCGCCACCTGGTCTTGGTCGATCAGCTTTTCCGCTTTCTCTGCGAACGTGGGCCAATCGGACGCCCCGTCTTCGACCACCGCTTCAATTTGCTTGCCAAGAACCCCACCGGCAGCGTTGATTTCCTTAATGGCGAGCTTTTCAGCGTCTACCACGGTGGTTTCACTAATGGCCATCGTGCCGCTGAGGGAGTGGAGAATCCCCACTTTCACCATTTCGCCCCCAGTAGCGGTGTCGCCTTCGGTGGTACCGCCCTCAGGCGTGGTGGTGGTGCCACCACAGGCTTTTAACAGCATCGAAGTGCCTAGGGTGGCCGACCCGTACACCAGAAATTTTCGTCGATTAAATCGCGCTACCATTCAACCTCGCTCCTGACTCACACAAAGAAGGACAGTTAAGCCACTGAATCACCGACCTAACCTCCAGAGTGGATATTAGGCGTAGTGATTGGCAGCAAATGTAACGCAGAACACAAAAATACTCAAGCGCACTACAAACTCTTGCCGTTGCGGAAGAATCATTCGGCGACATCCTCACTCTGAAGCCAAGAAAACCGGGGAGCCATAGAGCCGCTGCCTAGGGGCGGGGATCGCCTAGAAGCGGCTGTTTTCCGTCACTTTCAAGGATTACGTTAACCCCATCCTGGGGCCAGATGACTGGGGCAATCGGGTAAGTTCGGTCTGAGTCGATCCCAAACTTAACTCCTCGTGATGACATGCTTTTTTGACATGGGCCTCTGAGATAAGCCTCTGAGACCCCTTAGACCGCTCCCTTCTGGGCAAGGTCTGGGGATGGCTGGCTTCCCGTCCGGGTCGGCGGGGGAATAGGGAGATCTACTGAGGCTACAGTCGGCGCAGAAGGTTCGATCCGTGGGTATCGGTGCCGCAGGTGGTCAGGAGGCGATGGCGGCAGGCCAGGGTTTCCATCAGCGGTGTGTGGCGAGGACAGGGGTGCCACTGGTCGGGGTTGCTATAGGCGTAGTAGGCTTCGACACCGTCAATCCCGAGATCTGCGGCACTGGCAACGAGCACCTCGGCGGCGGTACGATAGCGAGCCGGATGGGCCAACACCGCTAACCCACCCGCCGCCTGGATCGCCGTGATGACCGCCTCAGCGGATTTGAGGGATCCCCGGGGAGCAGCCCCTTGCAGGTAGGGCGCGATGGCGGGGTGCCGGGGCGCGAAGCCATAGCCCAGCAGGTGGACTTCGGTATCCGCCAGGATGGCGTTGATTTCAACCCCCGTGAATAAACGAGGTGTCGCTCCACCCAGGTGACGGCTGGACCGTCGTTGTCCGAGGGGCGTGGGGTGCCGCCAGCGCCAATCCTCCAGCCATGCCTGGGCTTGGCTATACCCGCGCAGGCTGTGGTGGTCGGTGATGGCCAAAGCCTGTAGCCCGATGTCAATGACTTGTTCCATCAGAGCAGCGGGGGTGAGCTTACCATCTGAGCACACCGTATGCATGTGGAAGTTATAGGTATGCGGGCAACTGGCAGCGTCAACAGAGTCAAAAACTTGCCTCAGGATTTGAGCATCGCCTGTCAACCCACGCTGATTTAGGGAGGTGAGGTCTGACACGACAACCATGAATTATTTCGCTCGATGCGCTTGATTAACTTAATATAACCTTTCGATCAGACTATTAAATAAAGTAAATGATCCGACCCCAGATGTAGTGCTGGCTCCAAAGGGTTCTAGCGACTCGGAAATGGTCTGATACGGGGTTGATACCGATTGAATTTGCATCACCGCAGCCTTCTTTCGGGCTATCTGTTGCGGATGAGCTTTTTCCTGGGGTGAGGTGTGCGACATTGATTGACTTCGATGGACTTCAATCTTGAAACCGCTGGTTTAGAACGAGGTATCTATGGCTGATCTCAATGGCGCGGCTGCTGTCAGTGTTCCGACTCCCGAGGAAAACGCCTGGGCCAGAAATAAACGTCGCCACATCGTTCTCACGTCACACCCTAGTCGTTCGGGGCAGCGGGGGCTACCGATCCATTGGGGCGAGGGCGATCCACTGAAGCGTGGCCCCATCGTGGCGACCGTGAGCGACCCCAGCCAGCGCAATGTGATTGGCACCCATTCCGGATCCTATGCCGTGTATCGGGCCTTGGCGGTGGCCAGTGGGGTGCTCCAGCCCGACCATCGCCCCGACCTAACAAATACCGCCCCAGCGGTGGCGATTGGCCCCCATCCCAGTTGGGCCGACCCCAGCAAGATTGTCTCCCTCGATCCCTTTGGGGCGATGGTGGGGGAGGTGTATCAGCCGTTGCTGGAGCAGGGCATCGACATTCGGCCCACCATCGCCATCACCCGCGCCCACATTCAAATGCCGGAACTGAACGAAGCGGTGCGCCGGGGGCGACTGGTGGAGGATGGCCAAATTATGAAACCGGGGGGCGACCTGGTGGTGACCAAGGCCGCCGTGGAACCCGTGTGGTATTTGCCCGGAGTAGCCCAGCGCCTCGGGGTGAGCGAAGACGACCTGCGCCATGCCCTGTTTGAGCAAACCGGGGGCATGTTCCCGGAACTGGTGACGCGCCCGGATTTGAAGGTGTTTTTGCCCCCCATCGGCGGCATTACGCTGTACTTTTTGGGCGATATTGCGGCCATCACCGACCCTAGCCGGCCGCTAACCCTGCGCGTCCACGACGAATGCAACGGATCCGATGTGTTTGGATCTGATATTTGTACCTGCCGCCCCTACCTCGTCCACGGCATTGAGGAATGTGTGCAAACCGCCCAGCAAGGCGGCGCAGGGCTGATCGTCTACTTCCGCAAAGAGGGCCGCGCCCTGGGGGAAGTGACGAAATTCTTGGTTTACAACGCCCGCAAACGCCAGGAAGGCGGCGACCGCGCCGATGCCTACTTTGCCCGCACCGAATGCGTGGCCGGGGTGCAGGATATGCGCTTCCAAGAACTGATGCCCGACGTACTGCACTGGCTGGGCATCACCCGCATCGACCGCTTCATTTCCATGAGCGACATGAAGTACAACGCCGTGGTGCGATCCGGCATTGAAATCGTCACCCGCGTACCGATTCCGCCAGAACTGGTTCCCCCCGATGCCCAGGTGGAAATTGAGGCTAAAAAAGCAGCGGGCTATTATACCGATACCGGCGTGCTCACCGAGGCAAGCCTCGCCCAAGTGAAGGGCCGGGGGCTGGCAGAATAGCAGAATGATCGGCAACAGGAGAACGCCCCATGGTGCAGGTATTTCCCCAAAGCGTGAGGGATTTGACCCTCAAACAATGGACGGTGGAGGACTATCACCGGATGTTGGGGGCGGGCATTCTGTCGTCGGAGGATCGGGTGGAACTGCTGGAGGGGCAAATTGTCGAAATGGTACCGCAGAACCCGCCCCACGCCTCCCGCATTGACGATGGCGGCGACTACCTGAAGGCGCTGTTTGCCCAGCGGGCCAAGGTGCGGGTGCAGCTTCCCGTTACCCTGGCCCCAGGATCAGAGCCAGAGCCGGATTTTGCCATCGTTCGCCCAGACCCCAACCGCTACCGAGAAAGGCACCCCGGCCCCCAAGACATCCTGCTGCTGATCGAAGTAGCCGATGCCACCCTCACCCGCGACCGCACCCACAAAGCCGCCATCTACGCCAAAGCAGGCATCCCAGAATACTGGATTATCGACCTGCCCCAGCGACAGATGATCGTCCTGCACGATCCCCAGGGGGGCACCTACCAACAGGAGCAAATCCTAGGTTCCGAAGACCAACGGGCACCCCTCCGTTGTCCAGAGGTGACGGTAAATCTGCGCTATCTCCTGCTTTAGCCGAATCCGTCATGTCTAAAATCGCCAATTTCCAGGCTCCTCTCCGGCTCCCCTCTCCTTCCTGGGAGAGGGGCTGGGGGTGAGGGCCACGAGAATCGTTACTGTGCATAAGGACGGTATTGATGCAAACCGCCACCGAAAACACCGCCTATACCATCGATGCTGATCTAACCCAACCCGCCGAGGTCGTCGCCTATCTGCAAAGCCCCCAGGCCATCCGCGAGCGCTGCCGGATGCTCTATGCCCTGGCCGAGGCGGATCAACTCCGCCATTTTCAATTACACCCAGAAGCCCTACCCGCAACAGCGGACTATGTGCGGCGGCTGATGGAGAAAACCTATCCCCAGGGCGATGTGCCCTTCCATTCCCGCTGGCGACATTTTGAGGTGGATGGGGTTTCTCAGTTAGCGACTCTAGAACCTGGCTTATCCCAGCTCGATTCCCTCGAACAGGCGCGGCTAAAGGTGGATCTGGCAGTAACAAGTGTGCTGCTCGATGCCGGGGCTGGGGCCACCTGGCGCTACGGGGAACCAGGCACAGGGCAAGTCTTCCAACGGTCGGAAGGGCTGGCCATCGCCAGTTTTCACAGCTTTGGGCAGGGGCTTTTTTCCAGTCAGGCCGATCACCCCTGGCAGGCGGATGCCCTCGGCCTCAGTCAACTTACCCCGGAACGGCTCGGTGACGCCTTCCAAGTCAGCCCCGAAAATCCACTGTTGGGATTAGAGGGTCGAGTTGCGCTGCTGCAAGCCCTAGGCCAAGCCCTGCAACAACGGCCCCAATTCTTTGGTGAAAGCCATCCCCGCCCTGGCAATTTGGTGGATTATTGGCTCAATCAGGCCCAAAACCAGGCACTTTCTGCCGTCACAGTACTCAACACCGTCCTACAGGGGCTAGGCTCCATCTGGCCCGGCCGCACCACCCTCGGTAACGTGAACCTGGGCGATGTGTGGCCCCATCCCCAACTGCCAGATACGGGCCTGGGGAGCCAACTCGTCCCCTTCCACAAGCTTTCCCAGTGGCTCACCTATTCTTTGCTAGAACCCCTGCAAGCCCTGGGCCTCACCATCACCGATTTAGACCACCTCACCGGACTGGCGGAATATCGCAACGGCGGACTTTTTGTAGATAGCGGCGTCCTCAACCTCAAAAACCCCACGGATTTAGAAATCGCCCATCCCCCCAACTCGCCCCTGATTGTGGAATGGCGCGCCCTCACCCTCTGCCTGCTAGATGACCTGGCGGATCTCCTGCGGCAACAATGGCACCAATCCGCCGCAGAGTTGCCCCTGGTGAAAATTCTGCAAGGCGGCACCTGGGCCGCCGGACGCGCCCTCGCCGCCGAAAAACGCCCCCACGGTGGGCCACCCATTACCCTGGCGAGTGATGGCACGGTTTTTTAGGGTGGTTAGGAATTTAATGTTTAACGGTCGGCAACGTGAAGCCCATCTCTGATCGCAGGGATGGCGGTGATGTCCCTCGCAACGGCACTTACTTGAGTAGGTGGATTAAGCCTATAGTTGGAAGCATCCTGGATCAATTTGCGTGATCCGTTGCCCAACCACGCGGTTAATCTCGCGCTTGCGGGTTGGCTTGCTCCATCACTCTGTTTCCTATGACTTTTCCCTCTGATCGTCAGTTGCAAACCTGGTTAGAAGTGGCGACCGAAGCCGCCCAAGCCGCTGGGGCTGTCCTCCAGCACTACTGGGGAAATCTTCAGGATGTGCGGGAAAAGGGCCGTTCGGGGGACTTGGTCACGGAGGCCGACCGGGCGGCGGAGGGGGCGGTGATGGCGGTGATGAGTCGCCATTTACCCACGGATCACGGCATTTTAGCCGAGGAATCGGGGGCAGGGGGACAGGCCGATAGTGCCTTTCTCTGGGCCATTGACCCCCTCGATGGCACCACCAACTACACCCATCAGTACCCCTTTTGCTCGGTGTCCATTGGTTTGCTGTTTGAGGGTGAACCGATTTTGGGTGTCGTCTACAATCCCATCCTCAACGAGCTGTTTCGGGGGGCGAAGGGGCAAGGGGCCAGCCTCAATCGCCAGCCAATCCAGGTCTCGACGACGGATCACCTGGCCCAGAGCCTATTAGTCACGGGGTTTGCCTACGACCGCCGTGACACCGAAGACAATAACTACGCCGAATTCTGTCAGTTCACCCACCTCACCCGTGGGGTGAGGCGGGGTGGTTCGGCGGCGGTCGATCTAGCCTATGTGGCCTGTGGTCGCCTGGATGGCTACTGGGAACGGGGGCTGTCGCCCTGGGATATCACGGCTGGCATTGCTCTGGTGCGGGAAGCGGGGGGCACCGTAACGGCCTACGACCAGGGGCCGCTGATCGTCCAGAGTGGCCGACTGCTGGCTACCAATGGCCACCTCCATGGCGCGATGTCTAGGGTGCTTCAGCAGGTCAAGCCCCTAGCCTTTACGCCGCTGCCCCAGCCCTAGGAGGGGGTAGAAGCACGGTGGCGGAGCCCCACCGCCTCGTTGAGGGTGGCCAACTGATGTTCCGCCAGCTTCTCAAGCAGCCCCGTCATGATCCGCTGCACCATCCATGGCCCTTCGTAGATCCATCCCGTGTAGGTTTGGAGTAGGGTCGCGCCAGCGGTAATTTTTTCCCAGGCATCGTCAGCGGTGAAAATGCCACCGACCCCCACAATGGGCAACTGGCCCCCGGTGCGCTGGTAAATGTGGTGAATCACCTCGGTGGATCGCTGGCGCAGGGGGGCTCCGCTAATGCCGCCCGCCTCTTCGGTGATGGGGCGTCCGGTTTGGGGTAAGACCTGGGTGGTCAAGCCCTGGCGGGAGAGGGTGGTGTTGGTGGCAATGATGCCCGCTAGGCCATGGGCCTGGGCGAGGTCGATCACCGCATCCACGGCGGGCCAGTCTAGATCCGGGGCAATCTTGACCAACAGCGGCTTTTGGGACTGGTTTTCCGCCTGTAGAGCGGCCAAAATCGGCCCGAGTTGGTCGGCGGCCTGGAGCGTTCTCAGCCCTGGCGTGTTGGGGGAGGACACATTCACCACGAAGTAGTCCCCATAATCCTTCAGGGCGCGGAAGCTTGCCCGGTAGTCCTCGGCGGCCTCTTCTAGGGGGGTCACTTTGGATTTGCCCAGGTTGATCCCGATGGGGATGCTGGGTCGATGGGCGGGCCAAAGGGGAGCGAGCCGTGCTGCCAGCGCCTCGGCTCCCTGGTTGTTAAAGCCCATGCGATTGAGGGCGGCTTCATCCGCCACGAGGCGAAAGAGCCGGGGGCGTGGGTTCCCGGGCTGGGCATAGCGGGTCACGGTTCCGAGTTCCGCATAGCCAAAGCCAAACAGCGGCCAAGCTAGGGCAGCCTCGCCGTCCTTATCAAACCCCGCCGCCAGCCCCAGGGGATTGGGAAAGGACAACCCCCACAGCCGTTGTTCTAGGCGCGGATCGGCATAGCCAAACTGTTGCTTCGTCCAAGCCTGAATGCTCGACCGAGCGGGGATGGGCCGCCCTAGCCAGTTCAGGGTAGCCATGGCATAGCCATGGAGCCATTCGGGATCAAGCTTAAGCCGATTGAAAATGAGGGGTCGAAGATACTGAAGGTAGGGATCTTTCACGCGGGATAATCGTCAATGACGGTGGAGACGCGATGAACGCCGGGAAACCGTAGCCTTACCGGAACAGCGGTCACGCTGCCATCATACCGAGCTTTCCGACGATGGCCCACCCCCCACCGGAATTCCCATTTTGGTCAATTACTGAAGGCATCACGACCCTGGGCTGAGGGGGGAGACTTCTGACACAATGGGGCCGATGGGGTTGATCACGAATCTATGGAAGTTTTCTGGTTCATTCTCTGCGGTGTCGTGGCCTGGATCGTGGGTACCACGGTGGATTTGCTGCCCGGGCTGGGGCAATGGTTGATCCCCTCCAAAGGGTTACTGATGGTGCTGGGCTTGGGGCTGGTGGCTTGGCTGATGCACGATGACGAGCCGCAGTAGATCAACCCCTGTTAACCAACCACGGTCAATCAACCCCAACCAGGCGCAACGGTAAGCCACCGCCAACGCACCACGCCGGAAAGCCGCCCACAAGACGTGGGGCACCACCCTGAGCCCCAACCCAGAATCACCCCTCGGGTTCGGTGGTGCCGTAGAGTTCTGGCAGTTCCCGCGCCGGGGGGAGAGACTTGGCATCGCGGGTTTCGATATAGCCCGTGTAGTAGGCACCAGGTTCAATCTCTAGGGCACCAGCCACCACATCTCCCTCCAGGCGGGCGGTACGGCTGAGGGTTAGCTTGCCCTCGGCCCACACCTTGGCCTTCAGTACGCCCTGCACCACAATATTTTTGGCCCTCACCTCTGGCCCTTCCACCAAACCGGAGGCTGAAATTTCCATATCGCCATTGACCTCAACGGTGCCATGGATGATGCCATCTACCCGCAGCATGCCCTCCGCATGGAGAACCCCCTCAAACTCGGTTTTTTGACTGAGATAGGTCAATAGCGGTGTCGGTTTACGCTTCAACATCGGTAGCTGTACTCCCTACATAGATCACAGGCCAGAACCCAGGATGAGGTCAGGATCCCACTAGACCGGATCAAAAGCCCAGTGGTCTTGCCCATAGCCATTAACCCATGAACTCACTGACTGGATCAATCGGTCTGTCACCTCCGTATTCCCCCAACCACGAAGGATGCCCAGCCCGCAACGGGGTCGTGTGATGGGCAAATCCGAAGAAACTTGGAAGAAATCGCCCCGAGGGTAAAAACATGGGGATCAATATAAACAGCAGGAAAAAACATCTGTTTTTAAGGCATTTGAATTTTTAGGCTTTTAATCAGTGCTGCTGAGGATGCACTAAGCCTGAGCCTAGATCACGGCTACCAAGGCCGTCCATAACAAATCACCATGGGGGATACTCCGATGACCGTTGCCAATGTTCGTTCCCAGGATCTTCATTTTTCCGTGGAGGAGGCCGTTTGCCTGTTTCACCAAGCGCCCACCGACTGCCAGTTAGTCACGCTGTGGCAGGTCTATGATACGCTCGGCCAAGCCTTTGGTTCCGTAGCCCCCTTGGCGCTGTTTTCCCAGGCCGTGCAGCAGTTGGTGCAGCAGGTGCAGCAGGTCAGCCGTGAAGAACAAATGGAGATTTGTCGGGATATCTTGAGCCATGCGGATACCCGATTTGCCCAGGCTTACCAAGCCTTAGCCCCCAATATGAAACTCGCTTTTTGGCACCGCTTGTTTTATCGAGGCCGCAGTCTCCCCTGGGATGCGGTGGTACAACGGGCAAACCGCCAGAGCGCTACCTATAGGCTACGCTCTCGCCTGGGCAGCATGGGGCTCAATGAACGCCTCCACTTTCTGCGGCAGGTGGTGGCCTAGTGGTTTGTCAGGGTTAAGTTTGTCAGGGTTGCAGATATCCTCAAAGCCCTTCGACAAGCTCAGGACGACCGTAAACGACACGTTCGGGCTGAGCTTGTCGAAGCCCTAAATTCTTAACCTTGACACTGCCCTAGCCACCCAAAGAAAAGCGGCTCTGTAAACCTACAAAGCCGCTCGGGGAAACGAGGATAGCGTTACCAATCTGATAGAACGTTGGGTAGCCCAACTGGCTCAGGCAAGGAGCGTTCTAGGCCCATCCCACGGTGTAGATGCGTGTAGATTTGCCCAGAACGCCTCAGCCCTAGCGCACTTGGCCACGGGAATCGGTGACATCGATGGGCTTCATAAAGTAGAGGCACACCATTTGCCAGCCGATGGTGGCGATGTGGGGCAGCTTTTGCAGGGTTTGCAGCAGCTTGGGCTGATTCGATTGCGCCGCAGCGGTAATCTTGGCGTTGGCGTTGGCGGCGGTGTCCATCCGCTTGAAGAAGTCGGGGTGATCGACATTCAGCACCACGGGGAAGACGCGACCAGCGGTTTCGTTGGTTTTTTGGATCACTTCGATGTCGTAATCCCGGGCGTTCAGCCCCAGGGAGGCGTAGAAGCCGCTGCGCTGAAGGTCGTTCAGGTACATGGTGGCAAACACCGATAGCAGGAAGAACCGGCACCACAGCTTGGCTTTCCAGTCGGTGACGATGTCGGGCTGGGCCTTCATCAGGGCGGAGAAGAAGTCGCCGTGGCGGTTTTCATCCTGGCACCAGTTCTCGAAGAACCGGAAGATAGGATACACCTCGTTTTCGGGGTGGGATTCCAGGTGGCGATAGATGGTGATGTAGCGCCAGTAGCCAATTTTCTCAGAGAGATAGGTGGCGTAGAAGATGAACTTGGGCTTGAAGAAGGTGTATTTCTTGCTCTTGGTCAAAAAGCCCAGGTCAAGCTGGAGGTTGAAGTCTGACATCGCCTTGTTGAGGAAGCCAGCGTGGCGGGCCTCATCGCGGGACATCAGGTTGAAGCACTCGGCCAGCACGGGGCTCTTGTCCTTCAGGCGGCGGCCCAGTTCTTTGTAGAGCAGGAAGCCCGAAAACTCGGCGGTGCAGGATCGCTCTAGGAACTCCACGAACAACTGCCGGGTTTCGCCGCTGATGTGCTCCCAGGACTGCTCGAAGGACTCGTCTCGCACAAAGTGGTGGCGGTTGTAGTCTGCCCGGAATTCCTCCAAAATGGCCTGGAGTTCGTCTTCGTTGATGGAGATGTCCATGGCGGCCATCTCGTCAAAGTCGGTGGTGTAGAACCGAGGGGTGAGGATGGTGTCCTTGGCGGGAGCCTTGACCCCTGGGCGGATTTCTTGAAATTCAGGCTTCTTAAGGGAATCTACCATGAGTCCGTGGTTGCGCAGTTGATTGAGGATGGGTGGGTCAGCGGTCTAAGGAGCCCCAGGGCGGTGCCTAGGGGGGCCACTGGATAACCCGAACGCCCCTTTTGACAAAGCCAGGGGGGACGGGTTGAAATAAAAACGCTGAATGCTAGTGTATCAGCGCTGTCCGGGGTTCTGGCAAGGCTTTAAGTTTTGCAACAAAATATCTCAGGCCGTAATGCCGTCGATTTGACCACACAGAATGCCCTATAGGCATGATGATATAGGAATCGAGGCTGGGCCGTTGCTGAGGCCAACCCCGATCTATACCCAACCTCTATCTGTCCAACCCCTATCTGAACGAGGGATTTCACGATGGCGTTTTTTGGTCTGATTTTGCTGGTGGTGGGTGGCGTGCTGTGGTTTGTGCGAGGGCAGCAGGCCAATCGGAGCCGACATCTCAAGCTGGCCCAGAACACGCCCATTGCCCAACTCAAAAGCTTAGCGGCGGCGGTAGCCCAGGAAATTGGCAGCGGCGACTGGCGCGACTATGTTTCGGTCTGCGGCACAATATCGGCCCAAACTCCGCTCACGTCACCGATGAAGGGAGTTCCCTGCATCGGCTACCGCAACAGCGTGGTGCGCGAGTACGAGGAAACGGTGCAGGAGGAGGATAGCCAGGGGAATCGTACGACCCGCACCCAGCGCGGTTCAGAAACCATTAGTAGCGAGAACCAGTCGGTGCCCTTTGAGGTGGTGGACGCCCAGGGCGACCCGGTGACGGTGCATCCCGATGGCGCGGATTTGGATACCGTCGAGGTACTCAACGAATTTAAGCCGGGTCAGCCCGCCCCCGGATCGGTGGCCTTTGGCGGCTTTTCGGTCAACTTTGGGTCAAACCTTGACTATGGCTCCGGTCGCCGCCGCACCCTGGGTTACCGCTACCGGGAATCGGTCATGCCCCTAGGCCGATTGGTGACCGTGGTGGGCATGGCCGGGGATCGCACAGGTGAGATCATCATCGAAAAGCCCGGTGATAATCGCCCTTTCATCATCTCGACCAAATCCCAAGAAACCCTGGCCAAGGACGCCACCCAGGGGGCCAACATCGCCACCGGGGCCATGGTGGGATGTTGGGTGCTGGGGGCCATTTTGCTGGTGATCGGGCTGCTGTCCTAGGGGGAGGCCAGTCACGCCCAAGACCGCTACGCCTGAGCCCGGTGCGCCTCAGTCTGGTACGTGTCAAACCCCTGGGCAATCGCCCAGGCCTGATCGGGGGAATCCACCCGAAAGGCCTGAATCCCCAAGGCCTTAGCCGCCGCCACATTGCGCGCCCCATCATCAAAGAAGGCAATTTGCTCGGGGGCCGTGGCGAGTTGGGCAATCACCGTCTCGAAGATCTGTGGGCTCGGCTTCATGCAGCCCATCTGGTAAGACAGAAAAAGGCGATCAAAGGTGGGGAAAAAGCCTTCAATCCGGCTCAGTTTTTCGTGGTGGGCTGGGTTGGTGTTCGACAACAAAGACAGGTGAAATCGATCCTTGATCTGCCCTAGGATCGGCAAGCAACCGGGGAAGGGATCCTGCACCAGCGCCAGAAATTCCCGCTGAAAATCGGCGGCATCCAGGGCAAGGTCGAACTCTTGCAGGAAAGCCGCCGTAAACTGGTCAAAATTCGTCCGTCCCGACTCAAAATCCACCGTACTCGTCGCTGTCACCCATAGGTGATGGAGTTCCGCCATCGGCAAAGGACGGTTGAGCAATCCCTCCATGCGCTCCTGCCACTGCAATTCCACCAGCACGCCGCCCATGTCGAACAAAATGTGCGTAATCATCGTCGTCTTACTTGTTCAGCAATTCTCAGTATGACTAGACTGGCGAATAAAATATCGCTCAGGCTGAGTTTGTCGAAGCCTTTTTACCCTTCGACAAGCTCAGGGTGAACGGCCCACTTCGACAGGCTCAGGGTGAACGGCCCACTTCGACAGGCCCAGGGTGAACGGCCCACTTCGACAAGCTCAGGGTGAATGGCCCACTTCGACAAGCTCAGGGTGAATGGCCAATTTGCCAAAATGAAGATTGCTGTCACTCGTTACAATCTATTGGACTTTGGGTATCGGTTTATAACGAAACTTGAATTTTTATCGCTCTCTTAACCGATGGATCGGACTTGTCTAGGGGCTGAAAAGCCTTGATTTACGGCGATTTTCAGCGTTCTTCGGCGGAGGAATACACCCCAGGAGCAACGCTCTCGCAAGAATAGTTCATCGTTGGGAAGGGCAAAATTCGATAGGCTGAAGACATTGATACCCCCTACCCAAAACGCTACGCCTTGGGTCTTTCTATCCTTTCATGTTGTAGGTCAAATCGCCATGAGTACGCTGTCAAATCCCAGCTTAAAATCCATCAATTGGTTTGGGGTAATTCTGGTTTCCCTAATGTTTTGGTTTAGTGCCAGCTTGCTAATGGACTTTGTGATTATGCCCGGTCTCTTTATCACCGGCATGATGAGCCAGCCTGACTTTGGTACCGCTGGCTATTCGCTGTTTTGGGTGTTCAATCGCCTAGAACTTATCTGTGGTGCGCTCATCCTCACCGGGCTGCTGGTTGCCCATCAGGCCCGTACGGATCACACCGTGATGGACAGCGGTATTCGCAGCCGCTGGGCCATTGAATTGGCCCTGGGGCTGATGGCCATCGTGCTGGTGATGACCTATGCCCTCACCCCGGCCATGGGTGCCCTCGGCGTATCGCTCAATGCCTTTGAACCGGCGGCCCTGCCCGTGGGCATGAACCAACTCCATCTGCTGTACTTTGGCCTAGAAGCCCTGAAGCTCCTCGGTTGTGGCCTGCTGATCAAGCTCTACTTCCACGACCTCCAGATTTCCGGCGCAGCCTAGCCCAGGCCACCGAAGCCCTTTAGATCGCCTCTCATCTCCTTAAAGCCAACCCCCGGAACACCTATACTGCTGTCCTGGGGGTTTTCTATGGAGAACCTTCTGATGGCGAACAGGGGACGGCCTATCCAGGTCGGGTTAGCCTACTTTCCGGCCATCATTTGGGCGACGAAGTTGGTATAGACATCGCCGCTGAGGAAGTTGGGGTTTTCCAAGACCCTTTGGTGAAAGGGAATCGTGGTCGGTAGTCCGGTGATGGCGCATTCCCGCAGGGCGCGTTTCATCCGGCGGATGGCGGTGGGACGATCTGGCCCCCAGACGATCAGCTTGCCGATCAGGGAGTCGTAGTAGGGGGGGATTTCGTAGTCGGTGTAGACGTGGGAATCCATCCGCACCCCCATGCCGCCGGGAGCCAGGTAGCCGTTGATGCGGCCCGGATTGGGGCGGAAGTTGTGGTCGGGATCTTCGGCGTTGATGCGGCATTCGATGGCGTGGCCCCGGAACTGGATCTGCTCCTGGGTGACGGGTAGTTTGTCGCCCTGGGCGATGCGCAGTTGGGCGGCAATCAGGTCAATCCCGGTGATCATCTCGGTGACGGGGTGTTCTACTTGGATGCGGGTGTTCATCTCCATGAAGTAGAAGTTGCCGTGGCTGTCTACCAGAAATTCCACGGTGCCCGCGCCCACGTAGTTGATCGCCTGGGCTGCACGGACGGCGGCATCCCCCATTTTCTGCCGCTGATCTGCCGTCAGGATGGGGCTGGGGGCTTCTTCCAGCAGCTTTTGGTGTCGCCGCTGGATGGAGCAATCCCGCTCGCCCAGGTGAACGACATTGCCGTAGCTGTCGGCTAGGATTTGAAACTCGATGTGGCGGGGCCGCTCCACAAATTTTTCTAGGTATACGCCGGGGTTGCCAAAGGCGGCTTGGGCCTCACCCTGGGCCGCCATGAAGGCTTTACTCATGTCGGCTTCGGTTTGCACCAGGCGCATCCCCCGTCCGCCGCCGCCCGCCGTGGCTTTGATGATGACGGGATAGCCAATCTCTGCCGCAATTCGGTAGGCTTCAGACTCATCCATCAGCAGACCATCGCTGCCGGGAACCGTGGGCACGCCCACCCGCTGCATGGTTTCCTTGGCCGTAGACTTGTCGCCCATCTTGCGAATGGCCTCGGGAGATGGCCCCACAAAAACGAGGTGGTGGTCGGCGCAGATCTCCGCAAAGCGGGCATTTTCCGCCAAAAAGCCATAGCCGGGATGGATGGCGCTGGCGTTGCGGGTGAGGGCCGCCGCAATGATGTTCGGGATATTCAGGTAGCTCTTTTGGCTGGGCGCTTCGCCAATGCACACGGCCTCGTCCGCGAGTTGGACATGGAGGGCGTGGCGATCCACCGTCGAGTGAACGGCCACCGTGGCGATGCCCATTTCTTCACAGGTGCGGAGAATGCGGAGTGCAATTTCTCCCCGGTTAGCAATCAAAATTTTAGAAAAGCGCATTCTATAGGGCGATAGTCTCTCAACCAGAATCATACGATGGTTGCTGATCCTATCACGGGGGGCGGGGGAGAAAATTTGTGATTCCGGGGGGCTAACAATGCCGCCATTATGGTTTATTCTTATAAAGCTGAGATGCGTACCGGGCTAAATACCCTCATGGGCCTGGGTTAGGCGCTTTCAGTCCATCGGCGGATGTGGTGGAATTGGTAGACACGCACGCTTGAGGGGCGTGTGGCTCACGCTGTGCGAGTTCGAGTCTCGCCATCCGCATTACCTTTAGTCTAGGGATCGTCCCGTAGGCCCTCACCAGCGACGGCGATAGTCGTGCTCGACATAGCGTTTGATTTGCTGCGTCATGCGGCGGATCCCCTCCCGTTCATCGCGGCGGATAAAGGGCAGAAACACCCGAGACAGCAGTCCAGACATGCGT
>JAYKHF010000070.1:0-13510 GCA_035285305.1 Leptolyngbya sp. | reverse complement strand
GCCGTGAAATTTACCCCCAACGGTGGCCAGGTCAGCCTCACGGTCTCCACCGATTCGGATCAGGGCCAGCCCTGGATTCAATTCGCCGTGGCCGACAGTGGCATTGGCATGGCCCCCGAGGCCATCGGCCAATTATTCAAGCCCTTCATGCAGATCGATAGCGCCCTCAATCGCCAATATACGGGCACGGGGCTGGGGCTGGCCCTGGTCAAACAACTGGTAGACCTCCATGGCGGCCACGTCACTGTGAGCAGCACCCCGGGCCAGGGCAGTTACTTCACGGTGCGGTTGCCCTATGCGTCGGCCATCCACGAGGATGAGCGCCTAGGGCCGCCGCCCTCGCCTATTCCCCCGGGGGCTACGGTGCTGATTATTGAAGACATGCCCACGGCGGCGGCCCAGATCAGCCGCTACCTGGAGGAACTGAACCTGCGGCCCATCACCTGCACCCTGGCGGAAGAGGCGCTGACCCTGGCCCGGGAGCAGCAGCCCGCCCTGATTATCCTGGATTTAATGCTGCCCGACCGGCCCGGGACGGAGGTGCTGAGCCAGATCAAGGCCGATCCCCAGACCCAGGCCATTCCGGTGCTGATTACCTCCGTCCTCGACGAACGATCCCATGGGCTAGCCCTCGGAGCCTTTGACTATCTCGTCAAGCCCGTCAGCCGCACCAAGCTCCACCAGGTGCTAGCCCGCCTCGGTCAGGCGATCCCGCCGTCGGCTCCGTCGGAGGCCCCCCGCCCCGCCCCGATCCAGATATCCTCCCCCACCGCGCCCCGCATTCTCCTCGCCGAGGACAACCCAGCCAACGTGGCCACCCTCTCCAGCTACCTGGGCCACCGGGGCTTTCGCCTGGTGGTGGCCAACAACGGCCAAGAAGCCCTCGACCTATGCGCCCGCGAAACCTTCGACCTGATTTTGATGGATGTCCAGATGCCGATTTTGGATGGCCTCAGCGCCATTCGCCAACTGCGGGCGATCCCAGCCACCGCCACCGTCCCGATCATCGCCCTCACGGCCCTCGCCATGGCCCATGATCGGGAAAATTGTATCGCCGCCGGAGCCAATGACTATCTCACTAAACCCGTTAGACTGAAATCTTTGGTAGACGTGATGCAGCGTCTTTTAGCGGAGGCCACCCCATGACAGCCGATTCCCCCCTGTGGGCGGAAACTCTTCCCTCTATCTTGGTTGTTGACGATGAGATCGATAACTTCGATGTGATCGACACCTTGCTGTGCCAAGAAAACTATCAGTTGCACTATGCCTCGGGGGGGCAGGAGGCGCTGGACTTGATGGGCACCTTTAAGCCCGACGTGATTCTGCTCGATGTGATGATGCCCAACATGAGTGGCCTCGAGTTTTGCCGCATCATCAAGCAGGACAGCCAGTGGCGCAACCTCCCCGTCATCATGGTGACGTCCCTCAGTTCCAAGCAGGACTTGGCCCGCTGCCTGGATGCCGGGGCTGATGACTTCATTGCCAAGCCCGTGAACAGTGCGGAACTGCGGGCTCGGTTGAAATCCATGCTGCGGCTTAAACATCAGTACGACAGCCTCCAAGCGCTGTTGCAACTGCGGGAAGACATGGTGAAAATGATCATCCATGACCTGCGCAACCCCCTCTCCAGCGTCATTCTGGCCGCCGAGATCATGCGCTATCCCAACCTGCCCCCGGAGAAACAGGAGCGCAAACTCGATCAAATTCTGACCTGTAGCTACGAACTGAAGGCCCTGATTGATGACCTGCTTCTCATGTCGAAGCTGGAACTGGGCAAGCTCACCCTGCAAAAGCAGCCCGTGGATCTGGTGGATTTTTGCCAAGCGGCCCTGGTGGGGATGAACGATGTGGCCGCCCAAAAACACCTCACCTTGCAATCGCAGTTTCCGCCTCCGGGGGCATACCCGATCCAGGTGGATCCCACCCTGTTCCGGCGGGTGCTGGATAACCTGATCTCCAATGCCGTCAAGTTTTCCCCCGATGGATCCGAGATCACCCTGATGGCGGCCCCCCAGCCGAACGGTGGCTTCCAGATTTCCGTGGCCGATCTTGGCCCCGGCATTGCCCCCGACCTCCGCCAGAAAATCTTTGAAAAATACGAAATCGGTTCCCTCATGACCGGGGCCAACCAAATTGGTCTGGGGCTGGCCTTCTGCAAAATTGCCGTAGAGGCCCACAACGGCACCATCACGGTGACCGATAACTCCCCTCGGGGCAGCATTTTTACCGTAGATATTCCTCGGGTAGCCGAAGCGACCGGAGGCTAGGGCCAAATCCGTTCGGCACGGGAATACCAGCGTAGCAGCACCCGGGCTAGGTGGTCGGGGTGGTGGCGCACCGTCAGGTTCGGGCGTTCGTCCATGATGTTGGCGGCGATGATGCGTCGGCCTGATTCCACCACCGCTTCTCGGTCGAGGATGACCGGGCCAACCCCTTCCTGGGCGTAATGGCGAATGATCGCTTCGGAGGGGGGCGTTTTTTGTACGAGCACCGCATCAAACAGGTATTGGCCGCAGGCGGCATCCAGGGCACGGATGTGATCGGAGACGGCAAAGCCTTCGGTTTCTCCCGGCTCGGTCATGATGTTGCAGACGTAGATGCGGGGCACCCGCTGGGCGGCGATGGCCTTGACCAAGTCTGGTACCAGCAGGTTAGGAATGATGCTGGTGTAGAGGCTCCCCGGCCCGATGATGATGTAGTCGGCTTCCTCAATGGCGCGGATAGCCTTGGGCAGGGCCGGAGGGTTGGGCGGTAGGCAGCCAATCTGGACAATGTGGCGGCGGGCCTCGGCAATTTTAGACTCGCCGACAATGCGGCGACCGTTGTCTAGTTCGGCCCACAGTTGCACATCGCTGAGGGTGGAGGGCAGCACCTGACCGCGCACGGCGAGCACCTTAGAACTGGCGGCAATGGCCTGCTCTAGATCGCCGGTAATTTCGCTCATGGCGGTGAGAAATAGGTTGCCAAAGCTATGGCCCACCAGGCCGCTGCCCGCTTCAAAGCGATACTGAAATAGCTCCGTCAGCAGCTTTTCTTCATCGGCTAGGGCCGACAGGCAGTTGCGAATATCGCCGGGGGGCAACACGCCAATTTCCCGCCGTAGTCGTCCTGAGGATCCGCCATCATCGGCCACGGTGACCACGGCGGTGATATTGGCGCTGTAGTGCTTCAGGCCCCGCAGAAGATTGGAGAGGCCGGTGCCGCCGCCCACCACCACAATCTTGGGGCCTTTGGCCAGCCGCCGCTGGGCCAGGAGGGCATCCAGCAGTTTTCCTTCCTGCCCGGGCAGCAACACATCGGTGATGACGCCCACGGTGCGACTTTGGCCCCACAGAATCAGCCCTAACCCCAGCACAATGCCGAGGGGGCCACTGATGTAGCTGGGCACGTGGGTGGTGAACCAGCGCAGGACGGCCCCCAGCACTTGCCCGGTATAAAACACTGGGGTTAACTTCAGCCAAATCATGAGGCCGGTGCCCATCAGCAGCACGCCCACCACGCTGAGGAAGATCCAGCGCTTGACGAGGAGCCCCGGAGCCAACCACCACACTAGCCGACTGGCCCGCTGGGAGGACAGTCTCGGAGGCTGCTTCCAGCGATGGGGTTTTGACCGTTTGGCAAGGAGATTGGACAGAGGGTTAGGCCGCATCAGGGGGGAACGCTAAAATCGACATCGGTATAGATGGAGCCAAACCCCACCCCAACTTTTAGGGACAGACTCCGGAACGCGGCGGGCATCCCTACCCTCGCGTTCCTGCCAGCGACCTAGCCCGTATTGCGCATCCCGGCGGCAATGCCGTTGATGGTCAGCAGGGCTCCGCGCAACAGCTCACCTTGGCTGTAGCGGGATCGGATAATGCCCGTGGCGGCTTGGTCTTTGTACTGGCGCAGGCGTTTTAATAGGGCCACCTGGAGGAAGCCGAGGGGGACGATGGTGCCGTTGCGCAGGTAGACGGAACGCTGGAGGTCAGGGTCGCCATCGAGCAGGCGATCGTGGCCGGTAATTTGGAGTACCTTCTCGCGGGTGAGGTGAAATTCCTGGGAAATGGCGCTGAACAGGGTAATGAAACGCTCTTGATCGTCAGGATTCGACAATTCACGGACGTAATGCTCCGCAATTTGTAGATCGACCTTGGCCAGGGTCATCTCCACCTTGGAGACCACCATCTTGAAGAAGGGCCACTTGTGATAGAAGTAGCGCAGCAGCTTCAGGTGCTCCTCCGGGGCCTCCTGCAAAAATTCCTCGAGGGCGGTGCCCACGCCATACCAGGAGGGCAGCAGGAAGCGGGCCTGGGTCCAGCTAAACACCCAGGGAATGGCGCGTAGGCTGCTGAGATCCTTTTTGCCGCCGCGACGGGCGGGCCGCGAGCTAATCTGCAACTGGCTAATTTCCTGGATCGGGGTGACTTGGTGGAAGAAATCCACGAGATCCGCCTGTTCGTAGATCAACTGGCGATAGTGGCGGCGAGACCGAGCCGCCAGTTCCTCCATGGTGGCATTCCAGGGCTTGATGTCGTCAAAGCTGTTGCTGAGAATGCTGGCCTGGAGCACCGCTGTGGTCACGGTTTCGAGGTTGTACAGGGCGAGGTCGGGCAGGTTGTACTTGGAGGCCAGCACTTCCCCCTGCTCGGTAATTTTGATCCGGCCCTTGATGCTGCGTCCGGGCTGGGCCAGAATGGCTTCGTAGGCGGGGCCACCGCCGCGCCCCACGGAACCGCCCCGCCCGTGGAAGATGCGCAGGGCCACCGAGAACCGATCCGCCGTTTCCTGGAGCGCCTGCTGGGCCTTGTGGATTTCCCAGTTGCTACTGAGGAAGCCCGAGTCTTTGTTGCTGTCGGAATAGCCCAGCATCACCTCTTGCAGGGGCACCGGGGTGGAGGTGGCCACATGGCTGACGGCCACCTGGGCGGCGCGTCCTTGCAGCATTTTGAGATAAAGGGGAATCTCGAACAACTCCTGCATGGCGCTGGGGGCGCGTTGGAGATCCTCCACGGTTTCAAACAGGGGCACGGGCTGAATGCCGCTCAGCCCGGTCACGGGGTCGTAGAGTCCGGCTTCCTTGGCCAGCAGCAGCACCTCCAGCATGTCGCTGACGTTGTGGCTCATGCTGATCACGTAGCTGAAGCAGATGTCGGGGCCAAACTCCTGGTGCAGTTGGCGCACCATGCGCAGGGTTTCGATGGTTTCGCAGGTTTTTTCGGAGAAGGGCAGTTCTCCAGGAATCAGCGGTCGGCGGGTTTGCAGTTCCGACACTAGCCACGCGGTGCGCTCGGCTTCGGAGAGGTCGCGGTAGGGCCGGGGCAGCACTTGGAGATACTGGGTGATCTCGTCAATGGCGTCGGAGTGGCGGGAGCTTTCCTGGCGCAGGTCAAGCTGGGCTAGGTTAAAGCCGAAGATTTCCACCTGGCAAATCAGGGTATCCATTTCTTGGCAGTGTAGCCCCGTGGCCTCCAGGTTGCGCTGGATCAGCCGTAGCTCCGCCAAAAATTCGTTGCCATCCCGGTAAATGGACGCATCGGGGGCGGCGTCCCGAATCCGATCCACGATCGGATCGCCCTGGTAGAGGCGCTCGCTGCGGGCCAGGGTGTTTTTCAGCCGCTGCTTAATGTAGGCCAGTTTCAGGCGATAGGGCTCCTGGCGATAGCGAATGGCAAGCTGATCGTAGATCTCCGGCATTTTCACCTGGTCTTGCTCCAGGGATTCCAGCAGTTCCGGCAGTACCTCACTCCAGTGCAGGGAGAGGCTGAGCAGATCCGTCAGCCGCTCCATGGAGGTGATGTATTTGCTGAGCACGAGGTTGCGCTGGTAGCAGGCGGTTTTCCAGGTCACCTCCGGCGTCACGGAGGGGTTGCCGTCCCGGTCGGCCCCTACCCAGGAACCAAAGCGGCAAAACCGATGGCGCGGCGGATCCAATTCTGGAAACGTGGTGGTAATGGCCCGCTCAAAGCGCTGGTAGAGCTGGGGCAGCGCCTCAAACAGCACCACCTGGAAGTAGTGGAGGGTATAGTCCACCTCATCCAGCACCGAGGGTTTGAACTGGTGCAGTTCGTCGGTGCGCCACCACAGCCGAATTTCCTCCGTCAGTTGAGACTTCAGGCTTTCAATTTCCCAGGAGGAGGCCAGCCCTAGGGCCTGGGCGCTCTCCTCGGCTTGATCCATCTGGCGCAGAATGTGGGCGATGCGGCGCTGCTTGTCGCGGATGGTGTGGCGCACAATTTCCGTGGGGTGGGCGGTAAACACCAGGCGCACATCCAACTGGTTAATCAGATTTTGGATTAGTTGGGGGGGCACATTCAGGCGCTTCAGGGTGGGGAAGAGCCAGTGAAACGTACCGGCCTCGCGGCGGAGGCTGGCGGGGTCGCCCATGCTGCGATGGAGCAGATCGGCCTGGAAGGAATGCCCGCCGAGGTCTTCCTCCTCCTCCTCTACGCCGGGATGCACCTCAGGGCTGGCGGCGTTGCTGCCCCATTGGGCGCGGTCGGAGGTGTGGTAGGCGGCGCGATACTGCTGCTGTTGGCCGCGCTGCTCGTAGTGTTGTTCAACAATATTGATGAGCTGGAAGTAAAGGGCAAAGGCCCGCGAGGCTCGAATGGCGTCCTCGAGATCCAGGGACTCGACCACGTCTACGACGGCCTTCACCCGGGCTTCGTCGGTGGTGGGGGCTTGGCCTTCGGGGGAGCACATTTGCCGCAACTGCCGGAGTAGGGTGAGCAACTCTGGCCCACAGGCGTGATCCAACACGTTTTCCCACAGGTCTTCCACCACCCGGAGCCGATGACGCAAGAGCAGGTCTTGGCTCGTGGGGGCTGGGGTCAACGGCTCCGGCGTCTCTGGTTGAGGAGAGGAGGGGGTGGGCAGAAGATCCCCAGAGGGATGCAGCATTGAGCTCATGGGTTCGGGTTGGGAGAGAACAGCGGTATCGCAAGAATTCTATAGGATTCCCTGCGATAGAAGAAGTTTATGGGAAGGGCAAACTGAAAATTTTATGGATTTCCGCCGCCGCCGGGATAGGTTCCTAGGGCGGCCCTCGGCGGGCCATGGGGTTGGCCTGGGATACCCCCCGGGAACTGGCGGCGGGGATACCTCGTCTATCCTGGTCTACGGGGCAGCCTATTCCCGGATGGTTACGGGGAGGTGGGGGAGCCGTTGCCCCTGAATCGCCTGTTCTCCCAGCAGCCCCGCCTGTTGGAAGCCGTGGGCCACCCAGCGGGCGACAATCAGGCCGAGGATAACGGGGGGGACGAGGGCGCTGAGGCATAGATGAACACCGTAGTGGGGGCCAGGGCATCCTTGGGGGCGGGCAGCGGTGGGCGGGTCGTTGGGCCAGGGGCGATCAGAAGACATAGGGCGAAACGGCGCTAGGCTACTTTGTCCCATCATACCCCTGGCTCCTCCGTCTCTGGGGCGGTGGGCGTTAGGGGATCCCGATGGTTTTGGGGGCTCTAGTCGGTGGCCCTGAAGATTCCAAGGCTAGGGGATCCGCCGGGACAGCCGCCGGGACATCAGAAAGTTGTGCCGGAATGCGACCAATGGGCTAGACTGCGCTATGCTTCAGTGCTATATCCGGGCTGGCCTGATTTCTGGGAAGGCGGGCCAGTCCGGGCAGGATGACCTCAGGGGAGCCGCGATGCCCTAGCCGTGGCCTTTCCAGGCGATCCCATCCATGGCCCTGGGAGTTTGAAGACGCCGTCCATCAGCCGAAGATTATCCGTAGCTATGCCTGTCTCCCTCTCACCATCCTATGTTTCGGCGAGTGCAGCGGCACCGGGGGTTTTAGGCTGGCTGAAGGATCATCTGGGGCAAGCCGACGCGAATCTACACCTTAAGTTACGGGGAAATATTCTCCATGTGCTGTGCGAAACCGCCCAGGCCATGGATCAACCCACGGTGCTGCTGCGGTTGGTGCGGGCGCTCCTGGAGGATCGCGATCAGGGGTGGCTACACCAGACCTATCCCCAGGTCTACCAGATTTATCTCTACAGTCGTCGCCCGGGCCAGCCCAACCCCGACTGGACCGCCCCGATCTACCTCAATCGCCTGGAGCGTCACCTGGCTCAACTGGTGCTAGAACACCAGGATGAAGCCGATCTCCAGGCGGCCCAGTCGCTCCTCGCCACCTATGCCCAGGATCATCCCCAACTGTTGCAGCAGGGGGCCGAGGGGGGCGGGGCCATGGTGCTGTCGAACCTCAGTTTGGCCCGCAAGGGCGATCCGGAGGCGATTGCCTGGTACCTGAGCGAAACCCTGAGTGCCCTGGATGTGGGGGTTTGGGTCAGCGTTAAGGCGATTCCAGGACTGGCCCATGTCCACCGCCGTGCCGTGGGCACGGATTTCTCCAGCGCCGATGACCTCGCGGCGGATACCCCCCCCGCAGAGGCCGCGATTCCTCGGCTATGGATTCTCTGTGAAGCGGCCTACAGCCCCGACCCAGCCCTGATTGCGCGGCCTACCGCCGAACGCCTGCGCCTCCTGCAACTGACGCAATTTAAAGATGCCGTCATTCTGCTCCAGGTGCGGGGAGAGGCCAAGCCCGACTGGAGCCTCCGCATTGACCTCACGCCCCCCGAGGAAATGCTGCGGGAATGGAGCCGCTGGGGTGATGTGGCCTCCCTAGAGCGGCTGATGACCTCGGTGCTAGAGCGCTACCACCTGACGGTGACGGCCACCCTGCACGAAACCACCCTCCACCTGCTCTGCCAGCCCCACGGCGAGATCGGGGAGGCGGTGCCGACGGTGATCCAGGCCCAGGGCGACATTGTGAACACCCTCACCCAAACCCTGGAAGACCTGGCTCCCCAGGGCCTTCACCGCGCCATTCTGTACGGCCAGCCCGACCCCCAGGCGGATCCGGCCTGGGTTCACTACCTGGATCTGCCCGCCGCCCAGCATAGCGCCCTGGCCGATGCCCCGGAATACCTCGGTCAACTGGGCGACCTGCCAGCCATGGCCTTCTTGCTGACGCGCCAGCTCAACCCCAACCTGGAGGATCGGCTGGCGACGGGGGGGCAGCGCGTGCAGTTGCTCCAGCGGGATAACCTCCTCCATATTATGGTGGACGGCCCCGTGGTGCCCCAGCGGCGGTTAGTGGCTCCGCTGCTGCACAATTATCTGCTCAGCCTGAGCCCGGTTGGCATTGAGGGGGCGCGAATCTACGGACGGCGGGCGGGCCAATCTCGCCCCGCCTGGAGCTACGGTCGCGACTTTTCGATCCGGGATCGGCTGGTGCCCGAGGCGACCCCAGAGTTCACCGCCTCCGACGCCTACGTGAACGAACTGCTGGTGCGGCCCGATAGCCCCATTACCCACACGGATCTATCCCCCGAGGAAGAGGCGGCGGCCCTGGCCCACTGGTGGGATATCGTGGTCGATCGGTGGCAAAGTCTGCTGGTGCAGACCCAATTGTTTAGCCGCGCCCAAGCCCTCAGTGTGCTGGATCGATCCCCCCATCCAGCCCGGGCCGAGGGGCTAAAAATTGCGGCGGTGTGGGCCACGGTGGGGCTGCTGCTGGCCCTCCAGATGGATTGGCTGCTGGGGCAGATGGTGCGCCCCCCCGTCAATGTGGCTAAGGCCGAGCCGATGGTGACCTGGCCCCCAGTCTCCCCTGACGCCGATGACGACCTGACCCAGGCCCTCGCCGAACTTGATTGGCCCAGTGGATCCTCCGCCCTAGCGGGGGAAGACTTTGTGGAGGAGGCCACGGATCTGTTTACGAGCCCCAATCAACCCGCCGTGGCCGTGGATGACCTGGTGGCGAGTTCTCCCTTCTCTACCTTCAACAGCGATCAACTGAATGAAAAGGTGGCCCTGTATGCCCAGCGAGTGGCGACGGAAGGCCCCGCCGATGTGATGATTGTGGGCAGTTCACGGGCGCTGCGGGGGGTTGATCCGGAGGCGCTGCGACGGGAACTGGCGGCCTTCGGCTACGACAATGTCAGCATTTTCAACTTTGGCATCAACGGGGCCACCGCCCAGGTGGTGGATCTGGTGTTGCGCCAGGTGCTAGAGCCAGAACACCTGCCCCGGCTGATTCTCTGGGCCGATGGGGCCAGGGCCTTCAATAGTGGCCGAGACGATGTGACCTACAACGCCATTGTGGCCTCTCCGGGCTATCGAGAACTGATCACCCAGCGCCCGGATATGCCCCCGGCCCCCGGTGCGGAGACCGTGGCCCCCGGCGATACCGCCCTGACCCATGGCCGATCTCTGCCCCAGAGCTACGCGGCCATGGACGAGTGGATGAGCAATTACATGGGAGCCCTCTCGGCGGTACACCCGAGTCGGGGGGCGTTGAAGACCTGGATGCAGAGCCAAGTGGGGACAGCCCTCCCCACCGTAGGCGGTGAGACCGACCGGGCGGAGGAGCCCCTGGATGCCCCCATGCCCGCTGGCAGCACCATTGACCGGGACGGCTTTTTGCCCCTATCGGTGCGGTTTAACCCGGCCACCTACTACCAAACCTACGCCCGAGTGGCGGGGCTCTACGATGGCGACTACGACGACTTCCGCCTCGATGGCGTCCAAATCGAGGCCCTGGACGCGCTGCTCGACTTTACCCAGGACAAGGGCATTCCCGTCGTGTTCATCAATACTCCCCTGTCGGATGAATACCTAGACGACTATCGCCAAGCCGCCGAGGAAGAGTTTCTGCGCTACATGGTCATGCTATCGACCACGCAACCGGGGTTTCTGTTCCGGGATCTGGGGCAGGCTTGGCCCCAGCAGTATGATTATTTCTCCGACCCCAGCCACCTCAATCGCTACGGTGCCTACCAGGTATCCCAACGGCTGGCCCAAGATCCCCTGATTGGCTGGCCCCGGCGGCCAGCCCCCCCTGCCCCATGATTTTGCCTTCTATTACCTACGTTCTATTTCTGATCAGCGTCATTGGCATCTTTTGGGCGCTGGAGTCGGTGCAGGCCCGCCGATGGCTGCTGCTGGTGGCCAGCCTGGTGTTCTACGCCTCGCTCCAGGTGCAGTATTTACTGCTGATGGTGGCCCTGCTGATGGTGACGTTTTTCATCGGTAACGCCATTGTTGCCCCCCTCGACTGGCGCACCCCCAATGCCCGCTGGCAGGTGGCCGAGCAGGGCTGGAACCGACGGCGAAGCTGGCTGCTGGGGCTGGGCATTGGGGCGAATGTCTTGCTGCTGCTGAGCTTCAAGTACCTAGAGGGGCTGGGGCGGCTGCTGGGCTGGACGGGGACGACCCCGCTGGGGCTGCGCCTAGACGAGACCTTCACCGATTGGGTGATGCCCCTGGGGCTGAGCTTCTTTGTGTTTGAATGCATCGCCTACCTGGTGGATGTGTACCGAGGATCCCCTGCCGCTGAAACCTTTGTGGGCTTTGGAGCCTATAAGCTCTTCTTTCCCAAGCTGATCTCTGGCCCCATCACGCGGTTTCATCCGTTCATCGACCAGGTAGACCAGCCCCAGGCCCCAGGTTTAAACGGCGTGGTAGAAGGGCTGTGGCTGATTGCCTACGGAGCGGTCAAAAAGTTGCTCCTGGCCGACCACATCGCTATCCTCGTCAACCTCAGCTTTGACAACTTGCCCCGCGCTGGTAGTGCCGATATTGCCCTCGCCGTGTTTGCCTACGGTCTCCAGCTTTACCTAGACTTCAGTGCCTACGTCAACATTGCCCGGGGGAGTGCCCTGCTGCTGGGAGTTAACCTCCCGGAAAACTTCGATGCCCCCTACTTCACCACCAGTCTGGCCACCTTCTGGCGGCGCTGGCACATCACCCTCGGAGATTGGCTCCGCAACTATCTCTACTTTCCCCTGGGGGGATCCCGCCAAGGGTTGGGGCGCACCTGCCTCAACCTGATGCTGATTATGCTGATTGCCGGGGTCTGGCACGGCAACAACTGGGGATTTGTGGTTTGGGGGGCTATCCACGGGGCGGGGCTGGTGATCCATCGGCTGATGCAGTCCCTCGGCAAGGCGGCTCCCTGGGTGGCTGGCTTTTGGGACAGCTTCCTAGGCACGCTTCTAGGCTGGGTTTTCACCCAAGGGCTGGTGTTCTTTAGCTGGATCTTCTTCCGTCTGCCCGACCCCCAGCAATTCACCCTAGCTCTCCAACGGCTATGGGCGACCCCTGCCGATCCCCAATTTGTCCAAAAGGTCTACCTGGAATCCCTCGGGTTTAGCGCGGGGCAACTGTGGCTGCTGCTGGGGGGGCTCTTGGGGCTGATGGGCTTCACCTATGCCTTCAGACGGGGGCTCAAACTCGATCTCAGTTGGCCCGTTAAGCTCCTGCTGATTCCCCTCTTTAGCCTCTTGGCCTGGTTGCTCGCCCCCGCTGAAACCCTCAGCTACATCTACTTTGACTTCTAGCCTTTGACTTCTAGCCTTTGACTTCTAGCTTTTGACTCCTCGATCTTGACTTCTAGGGCTGCTATGGGCCAACGGGGAAGACAGTGAAGAATCATCGGGTTAGCCCGCCCTAGTTTGGTAAAATCAAGGACTGCGATATCAACATCCCTGCCTAAGCAGACCTAAGGAGATTAACCCATGGCCCGCATGTATTACGACAGTGACGCCAACCTAGACCTACTCAATGGCAAAACCGTGGCCATCATTGGCTATGGTTCCCAGGGCCATGCCCACGCCCTCAACCTCAAAGACAGCGGCGTCAATGTCATTGTGGGTCTCTACGAAGGCAGCAAATCTACCGCCAAGGCCGAAGCCGAGGGGTTGACCGTGAAGCCCGTGGCCGAAGCCGCTAAGCTGGCCGACTGGGTGATGATTCTGCTGCCCGACGAAGTGCAGAAGACCATCTACAAAGACGCTATTGCCCCCAACCTAGAAGCGGGCAACGTGCTGCTGTTTGCCCACGGCTTCAACATCAACTTTGGCCAAATTGTGCCCCCCGCCGATGTGGATGTGGTGATGGTGGCCCCCAAAGGCCCCGGCCACCTGGTGCGCCGCACCTACCAAGAGGGCCAAGGCGTGCCCTGTCTATTTGCCGTCCACCAAGACGCCACCGGCCAAGCCCGCGATCGCGCCATGGCCTACGCTAAGGGTATCGGCGGCACCCGCGCTGGCATTCTGGAAACCACCTTCCGCGAAGAAACCGAAACCGACCTGTTCGGTGAGCAAGTCGTGCTGTGCGGTGGCCTCAGCGAACTGATCAAGTCCGGCTTCGAGACCCTGGTGAATGCAGGCTACCAGCCCGAACTGGCCTACTTCGAGTGCCTCCACGAAGTGAAGCTAATTGTGGATCTGGTGGTGGAAGGTGGCCTCGCCAAAATGCGCGACAGCATCTCCAACACCGCTGAATACGGCGACTACACCCGTGGCCCCCGCATTATCACCGACGAAACCCGCGCCGAAATGCGCAAGGTGCTGAAGGAAATCCAAACCGGCCAATTCGCCCGCGAATTTGTGCTGGAGAACCAATCCGGCAACGCTGGCTTCACCGCCATGCGCCGCCGCGAAGCCGAGCACCCCATCGAAGAAGTGGGTAAGGATCTGCGGGCCATGTTTAGCTGGCTGAAGAAGGTCTAGACCTG
>JAYKHF010000069.1:0-12454 GCA_035285305.1 Leptolyngbya sp. | reverse complement strand
TCGCCAATGATCGCCGCCACTTTGTAGTTCTCGCCCGCCATATCCCGCGCCAAGGCCATCCCCAGGGCGGCGGAGATACTGGTGGAGGCGTGGCCCGCCCCGAAGTGGTCAAACTTGTTTTCGCTGCGCTTCAGGTATCCGGCCACCCCGTCCTTCTGGCGTAGGGTGTGGAAATCGTGGAAGCGCCCGGTGATGAGTTTGTGGGGATACGCCTGGTGGCCCACGTCCCACACCACCTTGTCGTGGTCAAGATCCAGGGTTTGATACAGCGCCAGGGTGAGCTCCACCACCCCCAGCCCCGGCCCCAGGTGCCCGCCACTGGCGGCGACCGTTTCCAGGTGCTTCTCGCGAATTTGACGGGCAATATCCTCAAGCTGCCGGATGGTAAGGCCGTGCAGTTGGTTGGGATGGGTTACATCACTCAGGCGCATACTAAATTAACCTCTGGGTCACGCAATGGACTTTTCCTGCTATCTTCACTGTAGAAGATTCAGTGTCTAGAATCTGGCTACATGGGCAACCCCAACCCGGGAGACTATCGTGGTGAAGCAATCCCATGTGGTTTATGGACTATCTTGATCCGCAGTCGGCAACGCTAGATTACAAGCGTTAACCAAGCGATATAACCCTTAACGTTCTGTTATGGTTCATTTTTCCTTGTTTAAGTCCCTCACCCCGTACCTTACGCTACCGTTTACCCTGTTTAGCGCCGTTCTGGCCCCATTAACCTTGGCATCCCCTGGGGTAGCCATTGATGATAACTATGGCCAGTGCGCCACGGATTTGCTGGAGGCGGGGCTATCTCGGGACGTCGTGGCCGCTGCCTGTGCCAGTGCCCTACGGCCTGAGCAGGTTAGCACCTGCGTTTTGGATGTGACCGCCGCAACGGAACTCAGCGCCGAATCGGCCCTAGCCGCCTGTAGCCGCGACCGTCGCCCCCTGGAGGTGGCCTCCTGTGTGGTGAATATCCACAATGCCCTAGCGGTGTCGAACTCCGCTGCTGTGCTCAACCACTGCCACCGCAGCATTCTGCCCGTGCGCTATGGAACCTGCGTGGTTGAGACAGCCCTCATCACCCAAATGGCCACCGATGATTCCCTGGCCCTGTGCCTTGCCGCAGGCTACCGCCCCGTGGATGTGGCTCCCAGCTTTATCCCGGCTCGTTAGGCGGCTACCCCCGTCCGCTGAGCGCCCGATCCGTTTCCCGTTTTTCCTGCTTGCGCTTGAGGGATTCCCGTTTGTCGTGGAGCTTTTTACCCCGGGCTAGGGCAATGCTGACCTTAATCCAGCCCCCCTTCAGGTACATCTTGAGGGGAACTAGGGTCAGACCCTTTTGTTCCACTTTGCCAATCAGCCTACGGATTTCATCGCGATGCATCAGGAGCCGTCGGGGGCGTTTGGCCTCGTGGTTATAGGCTTTATTGGTCATGGTGTGGGGAGAGATGTGAATATTCTGAAGCCACAATTCCCCCTCCTTCAACTGGGCAAAGCCATCCCTCAGGTTCACCTTGCCCTGGCGGATTGACTTCACCTCAGAACCCAGCAGTTCAATCCCCGCTTCGTAGGTCTCCAGGATTTCGTACTGGTGGCGGGCCTGACGGTTGTCACTGACGACCTTAAACCCTTTACTTTCGTCGGCCATGCGGCCCTCCCTTCCTCGTGGGTCATCCGTGGCATTGGTGATGCTCAGCGGTTGTGATGCGTCTAACGATCATAATCAGGAAACGGCCTCTGATGCCAAATTGCCTTCCATGCCCCAATTCAGTTCCGCATTCCCGCATCCGGCGGCGAATGGGTCACACTATTAGATCGGGGTGGGCGCTCTGGGCGACCCCCCATCGTGGCTAGCGAGTTCGTTGTTTGGCTTTGTGGTGCTATGACCCTGTTTACCCTGCGCTCCGTTCACAAAGACTTTGGCATCAAGGAAATCCTGCGGGATGCTAGCTTTAGCCTGGAAGAGGGCGACAAGGTCGGACTGATTGGCACCAATGGCTCTGGCAAATCCACCCTGCTGAAGATGATTGCCGGGTTAGAGCCCTTTGATGGCGGTGAGTTCTGGGTCAACCCTGGGGCCAAAGTCGTCTATCTCCCCCAGCAGCCCGACTTTGAGGCTGATCACACCGTCCTAGAGCAGGTGTTCGCCGATGCCGGGGAATCCATGGCGCTGATTCGTGAGTATGAGGATCTCTCCCACCACCTGGCCCATGGCCAGGGGGATAGTGATCGGCTGATGGCCCAACTCTCCACCGTGGCCGAAAAAATTGCCGCCGCCGATGCCTGGGATTTAGAAACCAACGCCAAGGTGATTTTGAGCAAGCTGGGCATTGACGACTTTGACGCTAAGGTGGGGGATTTATCCGGCGGCTATCGTAAACGGGTGGCCATTGCCGCCGCTCTCTTGGCCGATCCCGATGCCCTGCTGATGGACGAACCGACGAACCATTTAGATGCGGAATCCGTGGAATGGCTGCAAAGTTACCTGGGCGGGTTTCGGGGAGCCTTGTTGCTGATCACCCACGACCGCTATTTCCTTGATCAGGTCACCAATCGCATCCTAGAAATTGATCGGGGAGATCTCTATGGCTATGGCGGAAACTACGCCTACTACCTGGAGAAAAAAGCCTTGACCGAAGCCTCAGAGGTGAGTTCGCAAAAGAAACATGCCGGAGTGCTGCGGCGAGAATTGGAATGGCTAAAACGTGGCCCCAAGGCTCGCAGTACCAAGCAAAAAGCCCGCATTGATCGCATTGGCGAAATGCAAGATCGCGAGTTTAAGCAGGCGTTGGGAAAAGTGGACATTTCCACCGCCGGTCGCCGCATTGGCAAAAAGGTGATTGAGCTGGAAAACGTTACCAAGGGCTACGAAGGTCGTACCCTCTTCCAAGACTTTACCTATGCCTTTGCCCCCGATGATCGCGTGGGAATTATTGGGCCCAATGGAGTGGGCAAGTCTACCCTAATGAACGTGATTACGGGACGCCTAGAACCTGATAGCGGTACCGTAGATATCGGTACTACGATCCATGTCGGCTATTTTGATCAACATTCCGAAGATCTGTTTAAAAACCCAGAGCAACGGGTGATTGATTATCTAAAAGAGACAGCGGAACTGGTGACAACGGCGGACGGTAGCACCATTACCGCCTCCCAAATGTTGGAGCGATTTTTATTCACTCCAAATCAACAGTATGCGCCCCTGCACAAGCTTTCGGGGGGAGAGCGACGGCGGCTGTTTCTCCTGCAAGTTTTGATGTCAGCCCCAAATCTGCTGATTTTAGACGAACCCACCAATGATCTCGATGTGCAGACCTTGGGAGTCCTGGAAGAATACCTCGAGGACTTTAATGGCTGTGTAATCGTTGTCTCCCATGATCGCTATTTTCTAGATCGCACGGTCAACACCATTTTCTCCTTTGAAGGTAATGGTATTTTGCGCCAATATCCCGGCAACTATTCCCTCTATTTAGACTATAAAAAAGCTGAAAAGGAACGGGAAGAAGAGCGGCTGCGGGAAACTGCCAAAGTGACCGGGAAAGCTGCCCCGTCTAGCCCAACCCCCAGGGGCTCGAATGCGACAAAATCTAGTGCTAGCCCCCAGGGCAAAAAGCTGTCCTACAAAGAAAAGCGTGAGTACGAACAACTGGAAACCCAAATCCCAGAACTGGAGGCTAAAAAAGAAGCCATTGAGCAACGACTCTACGGCGACGCCCCCAGCGACTACGAAGAAGTGACCCGTCTGTCGGAACAGCTCGCGGCCCTGTCTGCCCAAATTGACACAGCTACCGAGCGCTGGATGGAACTCGCCGAACGGCTGGAAGGATAACCCCCCGAGCACGACTGCCGCGCCCAGGGGGTCTGGTCTGGGGTTCTAGGCAGGGGCCGTTTTTTCTGCTGGTTGACTGACAAAATTTGCTAGAACCCATATCTGTCAAAGGGTCAGGAGACCTGACCCCTACATGCCCCCCCGGGCGGTAGGGGCGCGGTTTTCGCGCCCAACACAGAATCTTTTGTCAGTTAGCCAGGTTTTCTGATCCCTGCACGGATCTAGATGCTGGCCCATGTTGGCCCTTCACCCGGTGACGGCCTAGCCCAGGGGTGGGGTGGTGCCGTCGCCGACGATGGCCCGCATCCCCTCTAGGGTGGCGGGGATGCTCCTGGGATCCATAAACATCACCTTGCTGCTGTTGCTGCTGCCAATCTTCAGGCCCATCTCTAGGTATTGCTGGGCCAGGATATATTGCAGCGACTCCCGCGCATCGGGGTCTGCCTCTAGGGTTTTGGCAATGATTTGGATGGCCTGGGCCGTGGCTTGGGCGTGGAGAACTTGCTCCTGCTGAAGGGCTTGGGCGCGAAGAACGATGGACTTTTGGTCGGCCTCGGCATCGAGAATGGCGGCGGTTTTACGGGCTTCGGCATCCAGCACCGCTGATTCAGCCCGTCCCTTGGCGGAGTTCACCGCTGCCTCCCGTTCCCCTTCGGAGGTGAGGATAGCGGCGCGCTTTTTGCGTTCAGCGGCCATTTGCAATTCCATGGAGTCTTGAACGGCCTTGGAGGGCACGATATCTCGCAGTTCCACGCGGGTGACTTTGACGCCCCAGGGGTCGGTGGAGATATCCAGTTCGCGCAGGAGGATTTCGTTAATCTCCGAGCGGGCCGTGAAGGTTTCGTCGAGTTCTAGCTTGCCCATTTCGGCCCGCACCTGGGTGAGGACGAGGTTCACCATGGCCGATTGCAGGTTTTCCACCTTATAGTAGGCCTTTTCCATGTCCACAATTCGCCAGTACACCACCGCATCCACGCTAATGGAGACATTGTCGCGGGTGATGCACTGCTGGGGCGGAATATCCAGGACGCGTTCCCGAATGGTTTGTTTAAACACCACTCGATCTAGGAACGGCACCACAAAATTAAGCCCTGGAGACAGCTTTTTACCGGTGTATTTACCCAGGGTTTCCACCAAAGCTTCGTCGCTTTGGTTGACAATCCGAACCCCGCTGGCGGCGATGGATCCGCCCAATATCATCATCATTACGATAAATCCGAAAAAGCTTCCCATGGGTCAGAGACTCCTCAATGCGTTGGACAGGTCAGGTGGTGACTGGAGGGTGACGGGATCGATAGGCGGCTGGATCGGGGGCGGCATCAACCGGGGGCGGCATCCACAGAGGTATCCGTGCATGGCCCATTGGCTGAGGGGCGAGGGAAAAGCCAGCCGGAGCAACGCCCCTAGGTCCAGTCTTGAATCTCGCTTTCGGGCATGACGTAGAGCGTATTCCCCTTGCGCCGCACGACGACAACGGTTTGGTTCACCCCAATGGTAACGGCTTCGTCATCGCAGCGGGCTTGCCAGGAATTGCCCTCGTAGAGCACTCGTCCCGCTTCCCCAGGCACAATGGCCGTGAGGGTGCGGGCCTCCGTGGCGTCTAGCAGGATGGGCGCGGTGCGCTGGGGCACAAAGCGCTTTAGGAAAAAGATGAAGACCAGAGATAGCACCATCCACAGGGCCGCCTGGAGATTAAACAGGGGCACCACCAGCGCCACCAAGGCCACAACCAAGGCGCTGACCCCGAGGGTTGACTCCACAAAGGCGGTGGGAATGAAAAGCTCCATCAGGCAGAGCACCGTTCCTAAAATGAGCCAGAACAAGGCATAGTTCATGGTGATCGGCTTGCCTACCCTAAGATTCGAGAGATCTAGGTTTAATCTATCCTTAGAGGCTCAGGCTTGGGGTCGCTAATTACATTCTTTTAACGGAGAGTCACGATTTTGGCGGATCAATGTCCTACATTAGGCTAAGCCTGTGGTTCTCCCTTTTTTGCCCTGCTAATGTCCCCTCGCCCCCAACTAGCCTGAACCTATGAACCGTGCTGAGCGCTTTTCCTCCCGCTACCAGCCCTACCTGTGGGTGGTGGGCGATGGTGTGGAACATCTGCCCCTGAATGAGTTGGTGGGGCAGCGCTATCGCGTGGTGGCTCCCCGGCTTTGGCTCGATACCCAGCCCGACCAACGGCCCGACACCCCCGATACTCTGCCGGATCAGGCGCTCCCCTATCTCCACACCCATCCTCTGCGGCTGCATGTGCCGGGGCTCTATGGAGCCCTTCAGCCCGGGTTGTCGGAGCCGATTCTGCTGCTGGAAAATGCGCCGATTCACCCCCAGGCGGGCCTTTTATTCCCAGATCTTGAAACGGCCCTGGAGAAGGCCAATCCCCTACGTCAAATCCACTGGATTTGGCAGACTTGGGAACTGTGGCAGCGGTTGGCAGACTATGGTCTGCGTCAGAGCCTGATCCAGCCCCAGAACATGCGGGTAGAGGGCTGGCGGATTCGGTTACTCGAACTCCACCGCGACCAAGCGGCCCTGGGTTTGGCGGATCTCGCGGCCCGATGGCAATCCTGGCTGGGGTCATTGCCCCTGGCGATTTCCGATCCCCTGGCCGCCTTGATTACAGAGATCGAAGCCGAATCGGTGGAGGACGAAGCCCTAGAGCAACGGCTCAACCAGCTTCTGCTGGAGCAAAGTGCCCTGAGACCAGGGCGGTTTGCCTTGGCTGGAGCCACCGCCATTGGCCCCACCCAGCCCCGTAACGAAGATGCCTGCTGGCCCGATGGCATCACGCTGGATGCCCAAAGCGACGGAGGCTTGCAGGTGGGGATCGTCTGCGATGGGGTGGGCGGTCACGCGGGCGGCGACATCGCCAGCCAGTTGGCGATTCAATCCCTTCAGCTTCAACTCCAAACCCTCTTGGCGGAGGTGGAAAAGGAAACCCAGATTTTGCCGCCCGCTCTGATCATCCAGCAGATCGAAGCCGTACTGCGCATTGTCAACGATCTGATCTGCTTCCAAAACGACCACCAAAGTCGAGTCGGGCGACAGCGCATGGGCACCACCCTGGTGATGGCGGTGTTGGTGTCCCAACGGGTGATCACCGAGGGCGGGACGCAGCGGGTTACGGAGGTTTACCTAACCCACATCGGCGACAGTCGCGCCTATTGGATCACCCCCGACTATTGCCATCGGCTGACGGTGGATGACGACATTGCCGGACGGGAGGTGGTCGCCGGACGCCAAACCCTTTCCCTCGCCCTAGAACGCAGCGATGCCGGAGCCCTGACCCAAGCCCTTGGCACCCGCAACGGGGACTATTTTCAGCCCCATATTCAGCGCTTTGTCCTCGACGAAACGGGGCTGCTGCTGCTGTGTTCCGATGGGCTCAGCGATCACTACCGCATCGAAGACGCCTGGGCCAACTACATCGGCCTGATTGTGAAAGATATTGTCACCCTGGAGTCGGCGGTGGCCTCCTGGCTGGAGCTCGCCAACCAAAAAAATGGCCACGACAACGTTGCGGTGGTGCTGATTCTCCATCGGATGATTACCCCCGCCGCCGCTCTGCCGGAGTCCCCCGAACCGGCTGAAGCCCCCCGGAGCTTGCCCGCCGGAGCCACCCTCTATGGCGAACCCCAGGACGAGGAGGCCAGTGTCCCCCTACCGCCCAAGCCCAAGCCTGTCCCCCTATGGATATTGCTACTGTCTGGGGCCATCCTCCTAATCGCCGTGGCCAGTTGGTGGTTCACGCGCCCCATCCCAGAACCGACCACACCAGAGCCCCCCGTCGAAACCCCAGTCGTTCCACCCAGAGACATCCAGCCCGACGCCGACCCCGACGCCAATTCTGATCCCGACGCGACCAACTAGGAACCGTTTCTCCTGAAGGAATTAGATCGCCCCTTACCGCCCAGGAAGCAGCCCACCCCCCAGGCGCTTCATCACCCGGTTGGCAATGTCGGCGTACTGTACTTCTCCAGCCAAAATTTGGCCTAGGCGCTGGGTGGCGGTGGGGCGTTTGATGCCCACCCGGTAGCCGATCCCCGGCACCCGGAAGAACAGACCCGCAATCCGTTTAGCCCACTGCATATCCGCCCCCCAGGAGGTTTGCATCTCGGCGGTATAGGTGGCCAAGGCCTCGGTTTCGCCGGAGAGCGCCCGGTGGATCGCCGCCGCTGCCTTAACGCCGCTAATCATGCTAGGGCGAATGCCCTCAGAACTAAGGGGATCGACAATGGCCGCAGCCTCACCCACCAGCACCGCCCGCTCGGTGTGGAGATCATGCTGTCCATCCCACAGTTTGAGGGCATGGTGATGGGCCTGGGCCTGGGCGGGGTCAACGCCAATGGTTTGGCCATAGCGGGTTAGGGCGGTTTGGTAGTCTGCCAGCAGCTTGTCAGTGACCTTGCCCATCGCGGCTTTGCCCACAAAGGAAGCCACCCCAATGGAATAGCCCTGGCGTTTCGGGAAATTCCACAGACAGCCCTGCTTCACCAGGCCAAACTCAAAGCTCATGGGAAAGCTGTCCGGCACCGAATCTACCGTAGAGACTTCCCAAATCAGCGCCGTGCGCAGGGGCAAGGTGGGAAAGCCCAGCCACCCGGCCATTGGCCCCTGGGCTCCATCGGCGGCCACCAGGTAGGCGGCGGTAAAGACGCCATTGGGCGTAGTCACCTGCCACCGATCCCCAGCCAGGGCGATCCCCGTCACGGGCGTCCCGTCCTTAACTTCGGCCCCCTGCCTTTGGGCCTGCTGCACTAGGAACTGGTCAAATACCTCGCGCCGCACCATCCAGATCGGCTGGGCGGTTTCGAGGGCGGCGTCAATGGGGTCATCCAGTTGGTAGGTGTAGCGCACCTGTCGCCGCTGGCTGTCGATGGCGGGGGCGAAGTCAAAGTCAAAATACTCGGCCACGCTGGGGGAAACGGCCCCACTGCAAGGCTTGTAGCGCGGTAGGGAGGCCGCCTCCACCATCAGTACCGAATGCCCCTGTTTGGCCAAGTGGTAGGCCGTTGCCGATCCCGCTGGCCCAGCCCCCACCACAATACAGTCGTAAATACGGTTGCCCATCGCGCTGTCCACCTTTCTCCGTAGCCACGTTCAGTAGATTACAAACGGGTTTTCCCACACCAAGACTGGCCCTCACCCCCAGCCCCTCTCCCGGTCGGGAGCGGGGATCCGGAAGTCCTTCAAAGTCCCGCTCCCAAGTTGGGAGCGGGATGCAGGGTGAGGGCCGAGCCCCTGCTGAGGGCTACCTTTTACTGACGCTATGTCCTCCCAGCCTAGGGGAAAACTGGATGCATTCATGCATCGATCAAGAAATATGTTAAGTTGTGTGAATAACCTAGGGATTGCCCACTATCAAGCCTCGCCGGAACGCTTGCACGGGCTGAAACAAGTGGCCATAGCGTCCCCTCGACGGTGATTGTGGCCCGTCCCTCAATACGCCCTAGGGCCACAGCAATGGGAGGTGCTGTTCATTCTTCCTGATGCTGAAGGATAACGCCTGTACCTGTTGTTGCTTGGAATCGATGCATGGGGCTAAAGCCGACCGTTGCCTTTAACCATTTAGGATGCGAGAAAAATCGCGTTGACACCGAACATATGCTGGGCCTGTTGGTGCAGGCGGGCTACAACGTAGACGCCAACGAAGACCTAGCCGACTACGTCGTTGTTAACACCTGTAGCTTCATTGAGGAGGCCCGAAAGGAGTCGGTGCGGACGCTGGTGGAACTGGCGGAAGCGAATAAAAAGATTGTGATTACGGGCTGTCTGGCCCAACATTTTCAGGATGAACTGCTGGACGAGATCCCAGAGGCCGTAGCCCTAGTTGGGACAGGAGACTACAACCGCATCGTAGAAGTGATCGAGCGGGCCGAGGTGGGGGAACGGGTGAAACTGGTCACCCCAGAACCCACCTACATCGCCGATGAAACCGTGCCCCGCTATCGCACGACCGCCTCCAGCGTCGCCTATCTGCGGGTGGCGGAGGGCTGCGACTACCGCTGTGCCTTCTGCATCATTCCCCACCTGCGCGGCAACCAGCGATCCCGATCCATCGAGTCCATCGTGGCGGAGGCCAAACAACTGGCCGACGAAGGGGTGCAGGAACTGGTGCTGATCTCCCAAATCACCACCAACTACGGCCTAGACCTCTATGGCAAACCCGCCTTGGCGGAACTGCTGCGAGCCCTGGGCGAGGTGGATGTGCCCTGGATTCGGATGCACTACGCCTACCCCACGGGCCTCACCCCGGCGGTGATTGACGCCATCCGCGATACCCCCAACGTCTTGCCCTACCTCGATTTGCCCCTCCAGCATTCCCACCCGGAGGTGCTGCGGGCGATGAATCGGCCTTGGCAAGGGCAGGTGAACGACGCGGTGATCCACCGCATTAAAGAGGCCCTCCCCGAAGCGGTGCTGAGAACCACCTTCATCGTCGGCTTCCCTGGGGAAACCGAGGCGCATTTCGAGCATTTGCTGGCCTTTGTGGATCGCCACCGGTTTGACCATGTCGGCGTGTTCGCCTTCTCCGCTGAGGAAGGCACCCCCGCCTACAGCCTGCCCCACCAAATTCCTGAAGCCCTGCGGGAACAGCGGCGGGAAACCCTGATGCTGGCCCAACAGCCCATCGCCTGGGCCAAGAACCAGGCGGAAATTGGCAAAACCGTGAATGTGTTGATTGAGCAGGAAAACCCCGCTACGGGCGTCGCAATTGGCCGTTCAGAGCGGTTTGCCCCAGAGGTGGATGGCGTTGTCTACGTCACCGGATCGGCCCCGCTGAATGCCATTGTCCCTGTCACCATCACCGCCGCCGACACCTATGACCTGTTTGGTCAACTCACCACAGCGCCCTAGACCGGGCCTTCCAGCGGTTCATTGCCCTGACCTCTTTTTCCCTTGCTCCCGATTGTGTCATCTCTTCGAGGATTCGTTATGACCTTCTCCTTTGCCAGTCTAGGTTTGTCGGCGGCCCGTGTTAGCCACCTAGAATCTTTGGGCTACCACGAGCCCACCGCCATCCAAGCGGAGGCCATTCCCCACCTACTATCGGGCCGAGATCTGATTGGTCAAGCACAAACCGGGACGGGCAAAACCGCTGCGTTCTCCCTGCCCCTGATGGAGCAGGTGGATGCCAATAATCCCGCCGTACAGGCGCTGGTGCTAACGCCAACGCGGGAACTGGCGCTTCAGGTCTGCCAAGCCATGCGCAGCTACCGCATCCAAGGACGGCCCAAAATTCTCGCCCTCTACGGCGGGCAGTCCATCGAACGGCAGCAGGAACAACTGCGACGCGGAGCACAGATTGTGGTGGGCACCCCTGGGCGGGTGCTGGATTTGCTGAACCGGGGTACCCTCTCCCTCAAAAACCTGGGCTGGCTGGTGCTGGATGAAGCCGACGAAATGCTGAACATGGGCTTCATTCAGGATGTGGAAAAAATCCTCAGCAAAGCCCCGGCCAATCGCCAAACCGCCTTCTTCTCCGCCACCATGGCCCCAGAGATTCGGGAACTGACCACCAAGTTCCTCCAGTCCCCGGTCACCGTCACCATCCAGGCGGCCAAAGCCTCCCCCCGCCACATTCAACAATTGTCCTACGTGGTGCCTCGCGGCTGGACGAAGGTACGGGCCTTGCAACCCATCCTGGAGATCCAGGATCCCGAATCCGCCATCATCTTTGTGCGGACGCGGCGCACCGCCAGCGATCTCACCCGCCAGTTGCAAGCCGCAGGCTACAGCGTCGATGAATACCACGGCGACCTCAGCCAATCCCAACGAGAACGGCTACTGCTGCGGTTCCGCCAACAACAGGTGCGCTGGGTCGTGGCCACCGACATCGCCGCCCGGGGCATCCATGTGGATGACCTCACCCACGTGATCAACTTTGACCTCCCCGATGCCGTGGAAAACTACGTCCACCGCATTGGCCGCACCGGACGGGCCGGAAAAACCGGGGTGGCCATTTCCCTAGTGACCCCCCTAGAAAAATACAAGCTGCGCCAAATTGAACGGCAAACCAAGCAGCCCATGACCATTATGCAAATCCCCACCCGGGCCGAGATTGCCGCCCGCAATCTGGATCGACTGCGGAACCAGGTGCGGGAAGCCATTACCAGCGAGCGACTGGCCTCCTTCTTGCCCATCGTGTCTCAACTCAGCGAGGAGTACGATATCCACACCATCGCCGCCGCCGCCCTGCAAATGGCCTACGACCACACGGTGCCCGCATGGCAACGCAGTGATCACCATGTCCAGGCCGACGACTCTAGCCCCAAGGCCTCGGGATCGAACAAGCCCAGCCTCGCCATCAAAAAGCGGAGCCCGCGCAATACCCAAAACCAACCCGTCGAATCTCCCGGCAACTAAACCCCACCAGCGATGCCCCAGGGCTAAGGTCAGGGTTGTTTCATTAGATTACGTATGAAAGAACACAACCCGAACCCTGGGGCATCCTAGAATTAAGGCAGCACGGGATCGCGCCGCTGCCTACCCTGGGAGGTCTTGAGCCATGCTAGTCATGATGACGGATAACCAAATCATCTCACCCCACACGGTCTGTCAGAGCTGCCTCCTGGCGGATCACAACGGCGAACCCCGCTGGCGACAGGGTAGCCTAGGATGCGG
>JAYKHF010000068.1:0-6899 GCA_035285305.1 Leptolyngbya sp. | reverse complement strand
GTGAGGGGAAATATGAAGATTGACTTGTGCATCGGTGATTTGATCGCTAAAGTTGGGGTGACAATGGGGATGCGCTGCCATGGCACAAACGGTTTACTCCACCCCCCCCACCAAGGCCACCGAGGGGGCTGTTGATGTCGAGCTTCGAGGGGTGGTCAAGCGCTTTGATGACGAGCCAGCGGTGCAAGGGCTGGATCTACGGATTTACCAGGGCGAATTTTTTAGTATTCTCGGCCCCTCGGGCTGTGGCAAAACCACCACGCTACGCCTGATTGCGGGGTTTGAATCCCCCACCGATGGCGCGGTATTGATCCAAGGCGTGAACATGGGCCGTATTCCCGCCCACCGCCGCCCGGTGAACACGGTGTTCCAAAGCTACGCCCTGTTTGACCACATGACCGTGCGGGATAACATCGCCTTTGGCCTCAAAATCAAGCGACTTCCCTCCCACCAGGTGCGGGAACGGGTGCTGGAGGCGCTGCGGCTGGTGCAGATGGAGAGCTTTGCCGACCGGATGCCGAATCAGCTTTCCGGTGGGCAAAAGCAGCGGGTGGCCCTAGCGCGGGCCTTAGTCAACCGTCCGGCGGTGATGCTGTTGGATGAACCCCTCGGAGCCTTGGATCTCAAGCTGCGCAAGCAAATGCAGGTAGAGCTATCGACCCTGCATCGCCAGTTGGGCATCACCTTTATTCTGGTGACCCACGATCAGGAGGAAGCCCTCTCCCTCTCCGATCGCATTGCGGTGATGAACGCCGGACGGATTGACCAAATCGGTACCCCGAGCGATATTTATGACCGTCCGGCGACCCCCTTCGTGGCGGACTTCATTGGGGATACCAATCTGCTCCACGGCCATCTTGAGGGGGGCGATGGCGACGTGATGCCGGTGGTCATGCCATCGGGGCTGAAGGTGATCGTGCCGCGATCCCCAGACCTACTAGCGAATCCCCAGCCTGTGGTGGTCAGCGTGCGACCTGAGAAAATTCGCCTCAGCGTCGATGTTCCCACCGCCGACAACTGCTACCACGGCCAGATTAGCCATGTCATGTACCTGGGCACCCATGTCCACTGCGGTGTACGGCTGGCCTCTGGGGAAACCCTGACGGTGTTGCTGGCCAACCGGGGCCAGACGCTTCCCGATCTGGATACTCCGGTTTACGTCTACTGGGCCGCCGATGAGGCCCGTCTGCTCCCTGTCGCATCGGCGATGCCGGAATCGGTTGAAAATCGTTGGCGTGGATGATCTCAGGGGTATTAACAAACGGTTAACATCATGGTGGGATCGCCCTGACCCAGATTGCTGCGCCGCCCATGCTTTGTCACTACGCCAGGAGACATCTGTGCCCCAAACGCCCCCGCCCGCCCGTCGCCCTCGATCCCCCTGGAGCCGTCGCCGATTTTTACAGCGATCGGCAGCGGTGGCCGCCGGGATCTCCATGGCCAACTGTCGGCAAAGCCTCACTCGCCCCCCCGTGGCGGGCGGCGGCGATCCCAACACCCTCCATATCTATACCTGGGCCAACTACATTGACGATGGCCTGATCGCCGCCTTTACCGATCGCACCGGCATTCGGGTGGTGGTGGATATCTTTGATTCCAACGAAATCATGCTGACCAAAATGCAGGCGGGGGGCGGTGCCGCCTACAGTATTCTCTATCCCTCCGACTACATGGTGTCGGAGATGGTGGGGGAGGGGTTGCTCTCAGCCATCGATCATTCCCGGCTGGTGGGCCTAGAAAACCTCAAGGCGAAATGGCAAGATCCCCTCTACGACCCGGGCAACGCCCACAGTATTCCCTTCAACTGGGGCACCACAGGCCTGCTCTACAACCGCGAAGTCACCCCCGGTTCCCCCACCGACTGGGCGTTTCTCTGGGAGAACCAAGACGCCCTCTCCCGCCGCTTCACCCTGCTGGACGACATGCGCGAAACCCTGGGGGTGGCCCTCAAGGTGCTGGGCTATTCCTACAACACCACCGACCCGGCCCAGATCGAGGCGGCCTATGGCAAATTGCGGGAGCTTCAGCCCCACATTGCCGCCTTCAAAACCACGGGCTTTGAGAACGAAATTCTGGCAGGCGACCTGTCCATTGCCATGACCTACTCCAGCGACGCCATCGCCCTTACCCTGGAAGATGAGCGATTAGATTACGTGATCCCCGCTAGCGGCACATCCCTATGGACCGATACCCTAGCCATTCCCGCCTCCGCCCCCAACGTCGATGCCGCCTATGCGTGGATTAACTTTCTCCTAGAGCCCGAGGTGGCTAAGGCGGCGGTGGAACGCCTCCTGTTTGCCACCGCCAACGGGGCGGCCCTGGATCTGCTGCCCGACGAGATTCGCAACAATCCCTACCTCTATCCCCCCGATGAGGTCATCCTCAAAAGTGAGGGGATCCAATCCATCGACACCGCTAGCAATGATCTGTTCGACCGCTTTTGGACAGAGATTACCAGTGCCTAGGGGGGCGAGATCCTTCCCTGGAGGGGGCATGGCCCACCCTACCGCTGACCCATCTTCTCAAGGAGGCTAGAACGCCGTGGCCGAGTCCCCTATCCCGTCATCCTCCTCCCCGGCCTGGGGATCGCGCCTTGCCCAAACCCTGGCTCCTCGGCGCTGGCTGGGGCCAGTGGTCATGCTGGGGCCAGCGGGTCTGTGGTTGCTGCTGCTGCTGGTGATTCCCACCCTTTTAATCCTCGAAATTAGCCTAGTTCCGGGCCTGCGGCTGGGCCAACCCGCTGGGGGCTATGGCCTGGGCAACTACCTGCAAATTTTGGCCCCCGTTTACCTGCGGGTGCTGGGCCGATCCCTCGCCTTTGCCCTGGGGGCTACCCTGCTGTGTCTGGGGCTGGGCTTTCCGGTGGCCTACTGGCTGGCGCTGATGTCGCCCAAACCCTGGCGCAACCTGCTGGTGGTGGCGTTCATTTTGCCCCTGTGGACGTCCTCCCTGCTACGGGCCTACGCCTGGATTACCATCCTTCGCCCCAGCGGTGTTCTGAATACGATGTTGGGTAGCCTAGGCTTGCCCAGCCAAAACTGGCTCAACACCCCCACGGCGGTGCTGATCGGCCTCACCTACAGCTTCCTGCCCTACATGGTGCTGATCCTCTACGCCGCCCTGGAAAAGCTGGATGTTCGCCTCCTGGAAGCCGCCGCCGACCTAGGGGCTAACCCCCAACAACGGTTTTGGAAGATCACCGTGCCCCAAACCCTCCCTGGCATTGCGGCGGGCTGCCTTCTGGTCTTCATCGCCGCCCTAGGGGACTTCGTCGTCCCCACCCTGCTGGGTGGCGCATCCTCCATGAACATCAGCCGCCTGATCTACAACCAATTCCTCGGCCCCACCCGCGCCTGGGGCTTCGGTTCCGCCCTCAGCATGGTGCTAATTCTGGCCGTCAGCCTCGCCATCGCCCTGCTGCTGAAATACGGCGATCACAGCACCGTCACCGAAGCCTCCCAATAAAGGTAAAAGGTAAAAGGTAAAACCCGACTCCCGCCTCCCGCCTCCCAACTCCCGCCCCCCATGCCCAAACCCACCTGGCAAAGCCTCTTCACCGCCGTCATGTACGGCTTCATGTATTTCCCGATCATCGTGCTAGCGGTGTATAGCTTCAACGGATCCCGCTACAGCACCCACTGGGAGGGATTTAGTTTGCAATGGTATCGAGCGCTGTTTCAGGATCGGCGGATTTTCTTGGCGTTGATCGATAGCCTCACCATTGCGGTGGTAGCGGTGGCGATCTCGGCGGTGCTGGGTACCCTGATGGCGATTGGGCTGGCCAAGTATCGCTTTTGGGGCAAGGGACTTTATCGCGGCTTGTCCTACCTGCCGCTGATTATTCCCGACATTGCCATTGCGGTGGCCACCCTGGTGTTTCTGACCTCCGTGACCATTCCCCTCAGCTTGTGGACGATTATTGCCGCCCACATGGTCTTTTGCTTGGCCTACATTGCGGTGGTGGTGGCCAGTCGGTTGCAAAGATTGGATCCAAATCTTGAGGAGGCCGCCCTAGATTTGGGGGCCACCCCGTTTCAGGCCATGGTGCGGGTGTTGATTCCCCAGTTGGCCCCGGGCATTTTTGCGGGTTGTCTGCTCGCCTTTGTGCTGAGTATGGATGATTTGTTAATTTCCAGCTTTACGGCGGGGGGTGGGGTCAACCCCTTGCCCCTGGAGATTTTTAGCCGCGTTCGCACGGGGGTTAAACCCGATATCAACGCCCTCAGCGTAGTGCTGATTACCGGGTCGGCCCTGCTGTCGGGGCTGGCCGAATACATCCGCTACCGCAGCGAACGTCGCCACCGGCAACGGGCCTAGTGGTTAGGGTTGCAGATATCCTCAAAGCCCTTCGACGGTTCGACGGTTCGACGGTTCGACAGGCTCACCGCTCACCGCTCACCGCTCAGGACGACCGTAAACGATACGTTCGGGCTGAGCTTGTCGAAGCCCTAATTCTTAGTCTTGAGACACTGCACTAGGGTGCCAATAGGAAGGATCGAGGCCCAAATGTTTTGTCGTGATGTTGTCGTTTTCTGAGCGAGCCAGTGCAGAATGGTGATCTGTAGACATTAACAACGGTGTATGACCCCTGAACAACCCGCCCCTGGTATGACCGCTTCTCCCTTGGCGTCCCTAGCGCTCAAAGCCGCTGGGGGAGTGGCGATCCTCTCTGCCCTACTTGACTATCTGATTCTTCTGATTCCCCCCAATGTCACGAACACCCAGTGGCAGTTGGCCACTACCACCCAACTGGTTGATCGCGGCATTGTGCCTCTGGTGGGTATGGCCCTCCTGCTGATGGGCCTGTGGGTAGATAGCCGGGTGGGCCGTACCGCCATCGCCAAGGGTTTGTTTGCCGACCTGCGCTTTTGGGTCTCTGCCCTCGCCAGCCTGCTGGGCCTGATGTACCTGTTGCTGTCGCTGCTGCACCTCAGTGCGGTGTATCTGTCTAGCCAAACGGCCCTAGAACAGGTGAATGCTGAGGCGAGCCAAGCCGCCGCCCAACTCGATCAACAAATTGCAGCCCAGATCAGCCAGCAGCGCCCCCAATTGGAAGCCCTGCTGCAAAATGAGGAACTGCTGAACCAAGCCATCCAAAGCGGCCAACTGCCCCAAGACTTTCAGCAATATCGCGACAATCCCGAGGGGCTAGACCAGTTTTTGCAACAGCAGGTGGAGCAAAATCGCCAGCAAATTCAAGCGGAAATTGGCACCCGACGCACCGAGGCGGAGCGCCGCGTGACCCTGGAAGCCTGGAAGTCGGCGATTCGCACCAGTCTGACCAGCCTGTTGCTGGCCGCTGGGTATACCCTGATTGGCTGGACGGGGCTGCGCCGGATCCTGCGGGCCTAGTGCCGCCGCTTGCTAACGGTAAAACCTGCCCAGCGCAATGACCTGGCATTGACCTCCCCTGGGCAGCTTTATCCGGTAATGGCTCCGGCCTGAAGTTGACTGAGGTCGCTGGGATCGACGGCATAGGCGGCCCCAAACCCCATCACAAAGCGCCCCGATTGGGGGATCAGTTGGAAAAGCTGAAAGTCTTCGAGCTGGCGCAGCATGGCCACAATGTCGCCGAAACGATCCTCCATCTGGGTCAATTGGACGTCCCAAACATCACTCTGGCGGTGAATGGGAAGGACGCGGCAATCGTAGGTGAGGCGCTGGCGGGCAAACACCTGGGGGGTTTGGCTCTCGTCCTCAATGATCAAGACACTGGCCTGCCCCGTTCTGGCAAGATTGTGGGTATGGGCGGATAACCCGCTGGTCAATAGGTAGAGTTGATAGCTATCATCCATGACGAAGGGGGCGTAGCTGGCATGGGGGGTGCCGTCGGCATTGACGGTGCTCAGCATGGCGCTTTTGACCCGCCGGGGTAGATCCTGGTAAGCCGCGAGGGCGGTTTCAAAGGAAGGCATGGGGTTCGGTTACGGAACTGTACAGGACATTTCTGCATTATGTCGCCATTATCCCGTCAGGTGATCCCTGCCGAAACTCACTTCGCTAAGCTCTCCTCGGCAGATTGGGCGCGGCTATCCCGCCGGGAAGTGCTGCTGAAGGGCGGACGGGGCCGGTATGAGGTGCTGGCGACCACCGTGGCCGATGGGGCCACCGCCTGGGCTGTGATGACGGATTATGGCAACTTTGCCCAATTTCTGCCCACGGTGGCCAAAAGCCGCGTGATCGAGGCGGACGGTGCCCGCAAGGTGGTAGAGCAGGTGGATCGACGACGTATTCTGTTGTCCACCGTAGAATCGGTCATTCGGACCGAAAATCTCGAAATTGGCCAGCAGCAAATCAGCTTCCGACTGCTCCAGGGCAACTTGCAGCATATGCATGGCCATTGGCGCTTGGATTCCGTGGTGCCGCCGACCAGTTCCAAACCCCTCATGCTGCTTTCCCATCTCGTCCATGCCGAAGCCGATTTGGGGCCGTTCAAACCCATGTTCTATAGCCTGTTTGAAACCAGCCTGGTGGAGATGGTCCAGGCGTTGCGGCAAGAAATCGAACGCCGTGCCTAGGGCCGTGTCAAGACTAAGAATTAGGGCTTCGACAAGCTCAGCCCGAACGTGTCATTTACGGTCGTCCTGATCTGTGAGCGGTGAGCGGTGAGCGGTGAGCCTGTCGAACCGTCGAACCGTCGAAGGGCTTTGAGGATAGCTGCAACCCTAAAATCAAATTTAAACCCTGACCAACCCCTAGGGCCGATCCCCAAGTGGCCAGCCAGTCTCAGTAGATCACAAACTTGCTCTATTGCCCTGATTTGGCCCTCTCCCTAAATCCCTCTCCCAATGTGGGAGAGGGACTTTGAGGCTTTTTCTAGCCCCCCTCTCCCCCTGGGAGAGGGGCTGGGGGTGAGGGCCAAGCCCATACGAAGAGACATCTTTGTGATCTACTGAGTC
>JAYKHF010000067.1:0-9824 GCA_035285305.1 Leptolyngbya sp. | reverse complement strand
TATTGACCGGACGCCGCACACCACTGATATCCACAATGGCGAGTTGGTTGACGGGGTCGCTGATGGATTGAATTTGTCCGGGAATACCTAGGCACATGGTTCTTGAGGGTGAGGGTTTGAGGGTGAGCGGGAGCTTTGAAATGAACGGGAATTTTGAAATGAACGGGAACTTTGAGGGTGAACGGGAACTTTGAGGATTAGATCTCAGGGTCGGGTGATCGCTAGGGTGATCCCAGCCTCGGGATCCCTAGGGCGGGGCTTGGGCGGCTTGGGCCGCAGCGATGACGGCTTGCCCTAGGGCAAGACCGCCGTCATTGGGGGGCACCTGGTGGTGGATCAGCACCGTCAGGCCAAGGGCTTGCAGCCGTTGTTTCACCTGGCGGACGAGGACTTGATTTTGAAAAACCCCACCGGATAGGGCCACGGTTGTCACGGGATAGTCTTGGGCGAGGGCCTGGGTGAGGGTGGTAAGGGCCTGGGCAAATCCGACATGGAAACGGGCGGCGATCAGGGCCGGGGGGGTGCCATGCTGCACATCCGTGAGCAGACTCTTCCACATCGGAGCGGGATCGAGGATGCGGGGGTTCCCCTTGGGGCGGTCGCCCATCGCAAAGGCATAGGCAGACAGTTGGGCCGCTTCCAGGTGCTGGGGTTGGATCAAGGCTTCCAGTTCCATGGCTCCTTGGCCTTCGTAGGTTGCCCTTTCGCGACAGCCGCCCAGGGCAGCCGCCACAGCATCAAACAAGCGCCCAGCGGAAGACGCCAGGGGCGCATTGATCCGTTGGGCCAGCATGGCATCCAGGGTGGCTAGGGGTTGGTGCTGAAGAAAGCGCACCAGGTCTAGGGCGGGAAACAGGGTCTGGACGGTGGGCCAGTCCCCAAAGGCCGCGATCAGATGGGCATAGGTATTGCGCCAGGGTTGGCGGATGGCTTGGCTACCCCCCAGCAGGGCCACGGGTTTGAGGTGGGCCACTCGATGATACTGGCGATAGTCGGCCAGCAGCCATTCGCCGCCCCAGAAGGTGCCGTCGTCGCCGTAGCCCAGGCCATCTAGGGCCAAGCCGAGCACGGGGGCGGTCTCCAGCGGTAGGCCATTGTCCACCATGCAGGCCGCAATGTGGGCATGGTGGTGCTGCACGGTGGTGATGGGCCGCCCCTGATCTGCGGCCCAGTCTCGGCCTAGCTTGGTAGAGAGGTATTCCGGGTGGGCATCCACAGCCAGGTGTTCGGGTTCGTAGTCAAACAGGTTGCGGTACAAATCGAGCGTCTGTCGATAGCCCTGGTAGGCCGCTGCATTTTCCAAATCGCCCAGGTGTTGAGAGAGAATCGCCTGTCCGGGCCGCAGCAGGCAGAAGGTATTTTTCAGTTCGCCACCGAAGGCCAACACGGGGGAGACGGCCTCAAACCCAGCGGGCAAGGCCATCGGAGCCGGAGCATAGCCCCTGGCCCGCCGCCACACCTGGGGCTGGCCATCGACCACGCGCACCACGGAATCATCAACCCGGTTCACAATGTCGCGGTTATGCAGCAAAAAGTAGGTGGCCAGGTGGCCCAGGTGATCCCGCACCGCCTCATTGGTGATGCATTGCGGCTCATGGGAACGGTTGCCGCTGGTCATCACAATCGGGCGATCTAACCGCTGAAAAATCAAGTGATGGAGGGGCGTATGGGGCAGCATGACGCCGAGGGTTTGGAGGTTGGGGGAGAGGTTGGGGGAGAGGGCGGGGGGAGTGGGGAGTGGGGAGTGGGGAGTCGGGAGTCGGGAGTCGGGAGTCGGGAGTCGGTTCAGCAACACAATCGGAGCGGCAGGGCTTTGGAGGAGGTCGGCCTCCTGGGGGCTGACGTCGCAGTAGGGGGCCAGGGTGGCCAGATCCTTCACCATCAGGGCGAAGGGCTTGTGGTCGCGGTGTTTGCGTTGGCGGAGGGTTTGGACGGCGGCATCGTTGGTGGCATCGCAGGCCAGATGAACACCGCCCAACCCTTTAATGGCGACAATCTCGCCGCGCAAAATGAGGGTCGCCACGGCCTCCGCTTCATCGATTAAAGCCAGGGACTTACTGGCGGGTTGACCGTCAGCCCGCTCGATCCAGACCCGAGGCCCACAGACGGGACAGGCGGTGGGCTGGGCATGGAAGCGGCGGTGGGCCACATCTTGGTAGTCCTGGCGGCAGGATGGGCACATCTCAAACCAGGCCATGCTGGTGCTTTGGCGGTCGTAGGGCAGGTGACGAATGATGCTGAGCCGAGGGCCGCAATGGGTGCAGTTGGTAAAGGGATAGCGAAAGTAACGGTTGCGCGGGTTGAGGATATCCGCCAGACAGTGGGGGCAGGTGGCGGCATCGGGGGGAATTTCGGTGCGGGCGGGGGTGTGCTGGCTTTCAACAATGGTGAAGTCTGGTGCCGTCAGGGCATCTAGGGGCAGGGGCTGACGCTGAATACAGGTGATTTTGGCCAGGGGAGGCTTTTCCCGCAGCAGCTTGGCCACAAACTGATTGATCTGATCCTGGGCACCCGCCAGATGGATCAGCACGCCCTCGCCATCGTTCAGCACATGACCCCGCAGCCCCAACCCCACCGCTAAGCGGTAGACCGTGGGCCGAAACCCCACCCCCTGCACCGTTCCCGTTACCCGCATCGCCTCGGCCACCGGCTGAACCGACGATCCTGGATGCGTTGAAGCCCCCCCCATGGCCCGCTGGCCCATCGGTGAAGGGGAAGAGGAACGGGGGTCTGGGTCAACGGAAAGGGTCATGGCAATCAAGGAAGTGCCCTAGGGGCATCAACGACCAACGGCGTCTTGGCAATCCAGAACGCCCTTAGGTATGAGGGTAAAGGGGGCCGTGGCCCTTTCGCCAAATCCCTACGGTTTTCTTTAGGCGATCTTCGACCTCACCTCAGCCCGTGGGGCAAATGTTGACTTTGCTAAACTAACCCGCTGATTTTTGCCCTAGACTCCATCTCGGCCTATGGTGAAAGGGCGAAAACGATCTTCAGAGATAACTTTCTTAACTTAACTTTCCTAACTAACCATGAAGAGTACAGAGTTAAAACGGTATCTGAGTCCGCTTTTCTGCCTGGGGCTCAGCGTGTCTTTCTTGGCGGCCTGTGACGGTGGTCAGCCCACCGCCGAGGATGAGGCGGGCGGCAGCGGCACCGTCAGCGTGCTGGGCGTGGTCGTCGGTGAACAGCAAGAAAAGTTAGAGGCCGCCCTCGCCCCCTTTGAAGAGGCCACGGGGATTGAGGTGGTCTATGAGGGCACCGACGCCTTTGCCACCCTGCTGCCGGTGCGGGTCGAGTCGGGGGATGCGCCCGATGTGGCCATGTTCCCCCAGCCCGGTCTGATGACCGACTTTGCCGAGGCGGGCCAACTGATTCCCATCACCACCTTTTTAGATCGCGCCGATCTCGAAGCCGCCTTTGCCGAGGATTGGCTCACCCTGGCGACGGTCAACAACGACCTGTACGGCGTGTGGTTTCGAGCCTCGGTCAAGAGCCTGGTGTGGTACAACCCCGAGGCCTTTGCCGCCAAGGGCTACACCATCCCCACCACCTGGGATGAGATGATCGCCCTGAGCAATGACATCGTGGCAGCGGGCGAAACGCCCTGGTGTCTGGGGATGGAGAGCGGGGATGCCACCGGCTGGGTCGGCACCGACTGGGTCGAAGACATCCTGCTGCGCACCGCTGGCCCGCAGGTCTACGACCAGTGGATTCGCCACGACATTCCCTTCAATGCGGCCCCGGTGCAGACCGCCTTTGAACAGTTTGGCGACATCGTGCTGAACCCAGACTATATCTCGGGCGGAACGGTGGGGGCGATTAGCACCCCCTTTGGCGATTCGATTCGGGGGCTGTTTGGGGAGACGCCCCGCTGCTATCTGCACCGACAGGCGAACTTTATTGCCAGCTTCTTGCCCGAGGATGTGGTGCTTGGGCAAAACGTGGCGGTGTTCCCGCTGCCGGGGATTGATCCGACCTTTGGCACGCCCATCTTGGTGGCGGGGGATGTCTTTGGCCTATTTAACGACACCCCCGAAGCCCAGGCCCTAATGGAATATCTCACGACGCCCGAGGGCCACGAGATCTGGGTGGCGCTGGGGGGCTTTATTTCGCCCCATCGGGATGTGGGGCTAGAGGTCTACCCCGATGAGGTGTCCCGTCAGCAGGCCGAGATCTTGGCCAATGCCGAAATTGTGCGGTTTGATGGTTCCGATATGATGCCGGGGGTGGTGGGCACGGGCACCTTCTGGAGCGGCATTGTGGATTATGTTGGCGGCGAGGAGGTGGACAGGGTGCTAGCCGATATCGAGTCGAGTTGGCCAACGGAGTAAGCGGATAGTAGCACCATGCAAGAGGCCTCGAATATCGTGCGGCTGTTGGGTGCGATCGCCGCCATGGTGGTGGGATCCGGCGGCATTATCGCGCTGTTTTATGTCGCCAACCTGATCGTCAATCGGCTACCGCCCCGGCCCCGATCCCGAATTTTGCCCTGGGTCTATATGGCTCCAGCCCTGGCGGTGCTGGGGGCGTTTCTGGTGTTGCCCACCCTGCGCACCCTCATCCTCAGCTTTATGGATCGGCGATCCGAGGGCTGGGTGGGGCTGGACAACTACCTCTTTGCCTTCACCAACCCCGACATGCTGATCGCCTTTCGCAACAATGCGTTGTGGCTGGTGCTGGTCACCGGGGTGAGCGTGGGGCTGGGGCTGGTGATCGCGGTGCTGGTTGACCGGGTGAAGTATGAGCCGATCGCTAAGGCGCTGATTTTCTTGCCGATGGCGATCTCCTTTGTGGGGGCCAGCGTCATCTGGCGGTTTATGTATGCCTACCAGCCACCGGGGACCGACCAAATTGGGCTGCTGAATGCGATCGTGGTGGCCCTGGGGTTTGAGCCCATTGGCTGGCTGGTCAACAAGAGCGTCAACAACGTTGCCCTGATTGTCATTATGATCTGGCTGCAAACCGGGTTTGCCATGGTGCTGCTGTCGTCGGCGGTGAAGGGCATTCCCAAGGATGTCATTGAGGCGGCGCGGATTGACGGGGCCAACGAGTTCCAGATTTTCTGGCGGATGACCATTCCCATGATTAGCTCCACCCTGGTGGTGGTGAGCACCACGATCATCGTGCTGGTGCTAAAGGTCTTCGACATTGTGTTTGTGATGACTGGGGGCAACCTCGACACCGATGTGATCGCTAGCCGCATGATCAAGGAGATGTTTAACTTTCGCAACTTTGGCCGGGGCAGCGCCATTGCGGTGGTGCTGCTGCTGGCGGTGATTCCCGTGATGGTGGCGAATATTCGCCGCTTTCAGCAGCAGGAGGCCAACCGATGACCCGATTATCCCCGCCGCGCCCGCCCAAGCCCACCCGGATTGATCGCCTGGAGGCCCTGCTGACCACCGCGCCGGTGCATGGCGTGGTGGTGGCGATCATGGTGTTGTGGACGCTACCCACCGCCGGACTCTTGATCAGCTCGTTTCGCCAGCCCGAGGCTCTGCTGGAGAGCGGCTGGTGGACGGTCTTGACACCGCCCCTCGATCTGGGGCAGTTTCACCTGGGCAACTATGCCGATGTCTTGACGAGCGAGGGCATGGGTCAGGCCTTTCTCAATAGCCTGATCATCACCATCCCAGCCACGGTGATGCCGATTGCGATCGCCACCTTTGCCGCCTACGCCCTGGCCTGGATGGACTTTCCGGGGCGGCAGGGGCTGTTTGTCATGGTGGTGGGGCTGCTGGTCGTTCCCCTACAAATGACGCTGATTCCGGTGCTACGGGCCTACAACAGCCTGGGTCTGTCGGGGACGTTTGTGGCGGTCTGGCTGGCCCACACCGGCTACGGTATGCCCCTGGGCATCTACCTGCTGCGCAATTATATCGGTACCCTGCCCCGCGATTTAATCGAGGCGGCGGCGGTGGATGGGGCCTCGCACCTGAAGATCTTGACCCGCATTGTGGTGCCGCTCTCAACCCCGGCGATTGCCTCCTTTGCCGTGTTTCAGTTTCTCTGGGTGTGGAACGACCTACTGGTGGCACTGGTATACCTGGGCGGCAACCAGAACGTTGCCCCAGTCACCCTAGTGCTGCGCAACCTGGTGGGCGATCGCGGTCAGGCATGGCACCTGCTCACCGCTGGGGCCTTTATTTCGATGCTGGTGCCGCTGCTGGTCTTTTTCTCGCTACAGCGGTATTTCGTTCGTGGATTGTTGGCAGGTTCGGTAAAAGGATAATGGCGCACATCGTATTTGAGCAGGTCACCAAGCAGTATGACAACGGGTTTGTGGCCGTCAAAGACCTCAATTTAGACATTGGCGAAAACGAATTCTTGGTGCTGGTTGGCCCCTCGGGCTGCGGCAAAACCACCTCTCTGCGAATGCTGGCGGGGCTAGAGTCGATTACCCACGGGAATCTCTACATCGACGGGCAGCGGGTCAATGATCGGGCACCCCGCGAGCGCAATATTGCCATGGTGTTCCAGTCCTACGCGCTGTATCCCCACATGAGCGTGTTTGAGAATATGGCCTTTAGCCTCCAGATCCAGGGCACGGCCAAGGCCGAGATTCAGCAGCGGGTGCGGGCGGCAGCGGCCCAACTCGGCATCGAAGAATTGCTGGATCGCAAGCCCAAGCAACTCTCTGGGGGGCAGCGGCAGCGGGTGGCGGTGGGTCGAGCCATCGTCCGCAACCCCTCGGCATTTTTGATGGATGAGCCGCTGTCCAACCTGGATGCCAAGCTGCGGGTGCAGGCCCGAGCCGAACTCAGCAAGCTGCACAAAAAGCTGGGCACCACCTTTATCTATGTCACCCACGACCAGGTGGAAGCCATGACCATGGGCAGCCGCATCGCCGTGATGAACCAGGGCATTTTGCAGCAGGTCGATACGCCCCAAAACCTCTATGATCACCCCAACAATCGGTTTGTGGCGGGGTTTATGGGCAGCCCAGCCATGAACTTTTTTGAGGCGACCCTCCAACAGACGGAGGACGATCTCGTGATCAATACCGGGGCGCTGCAACTGCCAATACCGGGGGAGGTGCGATCACGCTACCAGCACCTCGTCGGTACGCCGCTGATCTTTGGCCTGCGCCCCGAAAATATCTATAATCCCAAGTTTGCCCCACCCGGCATTCACCCGGTGGCCGTCCAGGCCACGGTGTCGGTGGTGGAGATGATGGGCCATGAGAAAATTATCTACCTGACCCTGGGCGACGGCCAGGAGTTTTTGGCCCGGGTTGACCCGCGATCGCGCTTTACGCCGGGGGAATCTGTACAGGTCAGCTTCGATATGAACCGCTTTCACCTCTTTGATAAAGCCTCTGAACATGTGGTGTAGCCCCAACCCCATCGCCTTCAATCACCGCTGACGCTTCAGGGGAGGTCGGCGGGTTCCCCCTAACCCATTCAGCTTTGGTTTTTGATCCTCTGGGATAGATCTAGGATAGAGAGGGTGATTCCACCACCATCCCCGAGCCCATCGCGCCATGTCAAACCTCTATCCTGGGGCAAACCGCCATGAAACCCAACGATCTCGCGGAGGGCACGACCCTAGAACGACTGAAACTGATGATTTATCTGGTGCCGATTTTTGGCGTGGTGCCAGCGGCCTATAGTCTGTGGCAAAAGCCAGGGGGACGCCAAGAGCAGGCGATCAGCCGCTTGGTCATCACCCTGGCCCTGACATGGATCATCCTCTACACGATCCTCAATACCGGTAGCCACCTGGCACCAGGGCTTTCCCTACGGTTCCTCATTAGTAATACCCTCGTGACGACGGGGTATACCCTGACGAACCTGGTGCTGATGCTGCGGCTGTTGCAGGGAAAGTCGGTCAAGCTGCCCGGGTTTAGTGGCCTCAGTCAGCGCCTCCCCCGATCCAGTGGCCCCCCCTAAGCCTGGGCCGGCCTGGGGGAACGGCCCCGATGCCTCCCGCCAGATCACGCCCTGCAATTCTGAGGCTTACAGGGGGGCAAACCAGAATCAGGCAAATTTAGTCACAAAAATTCACCAATTTGGCGAATGATCTGCGCCACTTTAGACCATTTGCCCCATAATGACCTCGATGAACGCTTATGACCATTCCCACTCCAATTTCTCCCGGATGAGGTAGCCTGTGTCTTCCCGCAAAACCCGCTCGTCCTCGATGCCCCCCACGCCCCAGCGCCCCCAACCCCCCTCTGCTTGGTCGCGGACGGGGGCTCAGCGCAAGCCTGCCCGCTGGCGTGTGCCTCGGATGCTGGGCATTGGTGTGGCCTTGGCCGGGGTGGCCAGTGTATCGGCCATGGCGGGGGCGCTGTTGGCGGTGTCGCTTTCGGCCACGCCCCTACAACAGCAGCAACTAGCCGCCGATGATGCCAGTGTGTTTAATAGCAATGAGCCGATTTCCTCCGGGGGAAATTTGCGCCTGCCTCGGCTCACCCGCCCGGTGAACATTCTGGTTTTGGGCGTCAAGGTGCTGACCACCGATGTGAGCGAGGTGCCCCCGGAGCTTAGAAACGTGGGCTACCATGCCCTGGTCAACTCCTTTGACGGCCTGTCAGATGCGATGCTGCTGATTCGGTTTAACCCGCAGACGGGGCAGTTGGTGGTGCTGTCTCTGCCGAGGGATACCCGCACCTATGTGCAAGGCCGCCTCACCAAATTAAATGAAGCCAATGCCTATGGTGGCCCTGCCCTGGCGGCGGAATCCGTCAGCGATCTGCTGGGGGGCGTCGCCATTGACCGCTATGTGCGCATCAACGTGCAAGGGGTAGAAAAGCTGATCGATGCCCTGGGCGGGGTCACGGTCACGGTGCCCCAGGACATGAAATACCAAGACGACAGCCAGCACCTCTACATCAACCTCAGGGCTGGAGAACAACATCTGGATGGCAACAAAGCGCTTCAGTTCCTGCGCTTCCGCTACGATGCCAACGGCGACATTGGTCGCGTTCAGCGTCAGCAAATGTTTATGCGCGCCCTGGCAGAACAGACCATTAACCCCGCTACCATCGCTCGTCTGCCCAGAATTCTGTCGGTGATTCAAGCCAATGTCGATACCAACCTCGCGGTTGAGGAACTGCTAGCCCTGATGGGCTATGCCTCCCAGGTGAACCGCTCCAACGTGCAAATGCTGATGCTGCCTGGAAGCTTTAGCAGCCCCAGTGAGTACCGCGCTAGCTATTGGCTACCCAGCTATGGCGACATCGACACCCTGGTGGATCAGTACTTTGGTTTCGGCACCCAAACCGTCGCCAGTACCCAAGACCCCAGTCGGGTACGCATTGCCATCCAAGACAGCACCAATAACTCCGTGGCGGTTCAGGCCCTCACCAAAACCCTGCGCGACAGCGGTTACTCCAACATCAGCGTAGACCGCAACCTGCGAGAGCCCCTGCCCATCAGCCGCATCGTGGCCCAACGGGGCGACATGGCCACCGCCGAAACCATTCAGCGCTTCCTCGGCATTGGCGAAGCCCGCGTTGAAAGCACCGGTGCCCTCAACTCCGACATCACCATCCAACTTGGCCAAGACTGGAATCAGGGCGTCGGCGAAGCCCTTTAACCTCCCCCCAGAAGCCCTCACCCCTAGCCCCTAGCAGGAGAGGGGAGTCGGACGAAGGGTCAGGAGACCTGACCCCTACGTGGCCCAAATGCCGTAGGGGCGCGGTTTTCGCGCCCGACCCAGAATCTTTGGTCAGTCATCCAGGGACTACGCAGTCTCAGTAGATCACAAACTCGCTCTATTGCCCTGATTTGGCCCTCACCCTAAATCCCTCTCCCAACGTGGGAGAGGGACTTTGAGCACTTTTCTAGCTCTCCTCTCCCGACCGGGAGAGGGGCTGGGGG